>NZ_JBSFGS010000026.1:0-136923 GCF_053596675.1 Kitasatospora sp. NPDC001664 | reverse complement strand
CGCGGCCGCGGTGACGTTCGCGTTGGCCGCCAGCTCCGCGGGCGGCGCGAAGCGACGCTCCTCCTTGAGCAGGTTGGCCAGGCTCTCGTTGCTCAACGCGCACTCCTCATCGAGTCTCAATACTGCGGGGAACCCCGTGCGGAGGGATTGTCCCGTGTGTCCCAGCGCACAGCTCACCAGGCGAACCGGCATGTTGACAAGAGGCGCCCGTTAATTGGTGTAGACCTTTGACCGGCGCGTGACCAGGGGGTGGACACAGGGTGCGGGGGATTCCGGGCGGGGTGAGGAGGCTCCGGGCCTCCGGCCTGCGGTGGGCGGTTCCGGGGGCGGCGGCCGCAGGCGGGGACACATCGGCGCAGGCTCTGTCAGATGGCGGCGGCACCGGATGGGGTGAGCCTGCGGAAGGCATTGACGGCTCGTCAGGCCGGTACTCCACTGTCAGAGCGGACGGGGCCCGGCCGGCACTGGGTCGGCCGCTCCCCACCGTGGCAGGGGGACAGCCATGCCCACCGCACCGGTCCCGCCGACCGAACCCTCATCTCCCCTCTCCAAGCCGTCATCCGACGCTCCTTCCGGCGCTCCTTCCGAGGTGTCTTCCGAATCGGTGACCGTTGGACCCGGGCCGGCTCCCGGGTCTGCCGCGGCCGTCGAAGTGCGGCCGCTCCCGGGCGACTTCGCGGTGGTCCGGATGGGTGGCCGGGGCGGCCGCGCGATCCGGATCGGACAGTGGCTCAACGGCGACGGTTTCGCCGACTTCGAGCACGCCTTCGTCTACGTGGGGAACGAGGAGCTGGTCGAGGCCCAGCCGGGCGGGGCCGAACTGCGCCCCCTCTCGGTCTACACCGACGGCCGCCCGGTCCGATGGTCCACCGGTCGCTTCCCGCTGACGGACCACCAGCGCAGGGCGATCGTCGCCGCTGCTCTCGGGTACGTCGGCACCCCGTACAGCGTGGCCGACTACTTCGCCCTGGCCGCGCACCGCTTCCACCTGCCGGTCGGCCCGCTGCTCAGGGCCTACGTGGCGGACAGCCGCCACATGATCTGCTCCCAACTGGTCGACCAGTGCTACCAGGACGCCGGCGTCCACCTCTTCTCCGACGGTCGCTGGCCCGGGTACGTGACTCCGGCGGACCTGGCCAACCTCCTGGCCTAGGGGTTTCGCCGGATGCTCGAGGCCTGTCGGTGCCTCCCTCGCCCCGGGTCGTGCCGGGGCGAGGGTGGAGCGGCGCCGGGCAGCGGTTCGAGGCCGGGCCGGCTTGCCGGGAGCGGGCCGCTCAGGCCGCGAGCGACCGGGGCGCGAGCTCCTCGGTGGACGGGTGCTCGACGATCACATGGCGCCGGGAGTCCGACGGGTCGTCAGCGCCGGGCTGTCGCTCGGAGACCGGGACGAAGCGACCGATCGCCGGATCGAGCACGTAGGCCTGGGCGTCGGCGAAGTCGAAGTACATCCCGACCAGGCGGAGGCTGCCCTCGGCCACCCTCCGCTCCACCGAAGGATGGGCGAGCAGCTGGTCCAACTGCTGGACCACGTTGGTGATGCAGAGCTGTTCCGCCTCGTCGCTGACCGGCCGGTGGGCGAACTCTGCGGGCACCCGGCGCAGCCGGGCCAGTGAGCCGCGGCCGTTTCGCAGCCAGCGGGCGAGCGGGGTGGGCGGTCCGGTCTGCTCGTGCACGCCGTCCAGCAGGGCCTTCATCGCCCCGCAGCCCGAGTGCCCGCAGATGGTGATGGAGCGGACCTCCAGCACCTCGACCGCGTACTGCACGGCGGCGGCCACCGAGTCGTCGGCAGCACCGGGCTCGTAGGGGGCGGGCACCAGGTTCCCCACGTTCCGCACGGTGAAGAGGTCGCCCGGGCCGCTGCTGGTGATCATGCTGGTGACCAGCCGGGAGTCGGCGCAGGTGAGGAAGAGCTGCGAGGGGGTCTGGCCCTCACGGGCCAGCCGGGCCAGCTCGGGGCGGACCAGCGGGGCGGTGTGCTGCTGGAAGCCGCGCACGCCCTCCAGCAGGCGCCCGTGAGGATCGTCCTCGGCCTGCTCGATGCAGTGGTGGCCGACCCACGGGGTCCAGGCGCGGCAACGGTGCGGGCCGGGGGAGCTGCCGGAGCGCACGGTGCCGTCGGGGTCGAGCACGTCGTCCTCGTGGGGCTCCGTCAGCATCGAGACCCGCCCGCCGCCGGCCTGGTGACCCGCCCGCCAGGTGTGCATCTCCTCGTAGGCGGCGTGGTCGAGGAAGGAGCCGTCGTGGCGGACCGTCACGGCGGTGCCGGGCGGGATCTCGGCCAGTGTCCGGCTGAGCCGGGGCACCACGGCGAAGGTCAGCGGGCCGTGGGTGCGGATGGTGTAGGAGCCGTCGGGCTCGGCCAGCACGTCCACGTGCGCCCTGGTCAGCCGGTGCAGGGCGAGCACGCCCGCCACCGCGCAGCCGACCAGCACGCCCAGCGGAACGCCGATCACCACCACGCCGAGCACGGTGACTAGGTAGACCGGGAACTCCCGGTGCCGGTGCACCCGCCGGATGTGCGCGAAGCTGACCATCTGGAGGCCGACCACCAGGACGAGCGCGGCGAGTGCCGCCAGCGGGATGTGCCGGAAGCCCGTGGCCAGGGTCAGCGCGGCGATCAGGACCCATACGCCGTGCAGCACGGAGGACCACCGACTGGTCGCCCCGGCGCGGATGTTGGCGGTGGAGCGGACCGCGCCGCCGGCTACCGGGAGGCCGCCGAGCAGGCCGGAGACCACGTTGGCGATGCCCTGGCCGCGCAGCTCGCGGTCGAGGTCGATCGGACCGGGGGCCATCCGGCCGACCGCGACGGCGGAGAGCAGCGACTCCACCCCGGCCACGACCGTCATGGTGAGGGCGGCGGCGAGCAGCGTCGGCCAGTGCTGTTCCAGCAGCGAGAGGGAGGGCAGGGCCGCGATGCCGTGCTGCTCCCAGGTGGGGAGCTCGACCTTGGCCAGGGTCAGACCGAGGACCGCGGACAGACCGGTGGCGGCGCCGACCGCGACCAGGGCGGCGGGGATCCTGGTGGCCTGGGCGCCGATCCGCCCGGCCCGTCCCGGGAGGCGGCTCAACCGGGGCCAGCCGAAGAGCAGGACGATCGCCAGCGCGCCGACGGCGAGGGCGGGCAGGTGGGCGGCGGAGAGCTGACCGGGGAGCGCGATCAGGTTGGCCAGGGCGGCGCTCTGCGGGGATCCGCCCAGCACCACGTGGAGTTGGGCGATGGCGATCGTCAGGCCGACGCCGGCGAGCATGCCGTGCACGATGGCGGGGGAGACGGCGAGTGCCGCCCGGGCCACCTTGATGGAACCCAGCAGCAGCTGGAGCAGGCCGGCGACGACCACGACCGCACAGGTCAGCGACCAGCCGAACTGGGTGATCAGCCCGGCCACGACCACGGTCAGCGCGGCGGACGGACCGGTCACCTGCAGCGGCACTCCGCCGAGCGCGCCGGCGACCAGGCCGCCGACGGCGGCGGCCACCAGGCCGGCGGTGAGCGGAGCGCCGGTGGCCAGGGCGATGCCGAGGGAGAACGGAACGGCGATCAGGAAGACCACGACGGAGGCCGGGAGGTCCCGCAGGAGGGAGGCTCGCGGGGCAGGGGCCCCGGCGGGGGGCGGCGCGTGGTCGGTGGTGTCGGAGGCGATGGGAGCGGAGGAGATGTCGAGGGTCATGGTTGCCCGTCTTTCCGGGGGAACGAACGCAGTCAGGTCCGGGGTGGTGCTCGGGGGATCGGATCGGCTGTCGTGGGTCGCGACGGTGTGGCGGGGATGGTGGTGTCCACCCTTGAACTATCAAGACTCGGTAAACCGAGAGTAATGAGAGCTTTGCACAGCGTAAAATCGAGTGGTAGATCCGAGCGTTGGATTCACTCGAATGGGGAGTAGTCGAACCAGTCGGGAATATGGGAGAGTTCGCGCCCGAGATCGCTGCCGGGAGCGCTGACGGCGCCGCAGCCGGGGGCGTGCCCGGCTGCAGAGCAGACGAGGGCGGCCCCTGTGGGGCCGCCCTCGTGCGTGCGACTGCTGGTCCGACGGTGCGTCAGACGCCTGCGGCATCCAGCCGGCCGGCCCGCGCCGGGCCGAGCGTGAAGCCGCGGTCCACCTGGGTGGCCAGGTCGACGCCGGTCTTGGCGTTGCCCCAGCTCTCCGCGTTCCGCAGGTGGAAGTGGACGGCCTGCTCGGTGTACCGCTGGGGGTCGCGGGCGTCGAACGCCCCGTCGGCCTGCTCGCGCAGCACCTCCAGCACGGCGCGGTTGGCGGGCTCCAGTTCGCGCAGCGCGGGCTCCGTGCCCTGCTCCAGGCGGCGCACCCAGTCCGACTGTCCGAAGCTGGCCAGCAGGTCGTCGCCGACCTCGCGACGGAGGAAGGCCAGGTCGTCCGGGCTCTGCACCTTGTTGCCCACCACCCGGAGCGCCACCCCGAAGTCCCGCGCGTACTCCTTGTACTGGCGGTAGACGGAGACGCCCTTCCGGGTGGGCTCGGCGATCAGGAAGGTCAGGTCGAAGCGGGTGAACAGGCCGGAGGCGAAGGAGTCCGAGCCGGCGGTCATGTCCGTCACCACGTACTCGTCCGGGCCGTCCTGCAGGTGGTTCAGCAGGAGCTCGACCGCGCCGACCTTGGAGTGGTAGCAGGCCACGCCGAGGTCCTCCTCGGCGAACGCGCCGGTGGCCAGCAGGCGGACCGAGCCCTCGTCCAGGGCCACCGGCCGCGCGCAGGCGGCGTAGACCGGGTTCTCCTCCACGATCCGCAGCAGTCGGGAGCCCCGGCCCGGCGGAGTGGTCTTGATCATCTCCTCCGCGGAGCGGATCAGCGGGTTCTCCCCGCGCAGGTACTCCTTGATCTCGGGCAGGTGCGCGCCGAGCGAGGGGAGCGCGGCGGCCTGAGCGTCCGTCAGGCCGAGGGCCGGACCGAGGTGTTGGTTGATGTCGGCGTCGACGGCGATCACCGGGCGTCCCGCCGCGGCGAGGTGGCGGATGAACAGTGCGGACAGCGTGGTCTTGCCGCTTCCGCCCTTGCCCACGAAGGCGATCTTCATCTTGGGACTCCGGCTCTCGGGCTGACTCTCGGGCTGGCTGGGGGCCGGATCTCTGGGTCGGCCCTTCTTGGTAACCGTTATCGTCACCGATAGGCGCCATGCTAGCGAGGCCGCAGGGGCGGGGGAGGGCTGGTCGTGCGGATTGCCTCGAACGGGTGATGGCGGGGTTGCTGTGGAGTCCTGGGGGGTGGGTTCATTACCCTCGGGTAGGTGACCACTGGAACTGATCCCCTCGCCCCGCTGGCCGTCCTCCCCGGAGTCCCCGAGGCCGTCGCGGAGGTGCGCAAGGCCGCGGACCGGCTCTACGGGCACCGCGCGATGCGCCGCCGGGCCGCCGAGGTGACCTCGGAGTCGGCCCTGCGCGGGGCCCGGGCCTCGGCGGCGCTGGACGGAGCGGACTGGCCGCTGGAGGAGGTCCGCCGCCGGAGCGACTTCGGGGCCGACGAGCAGGCCCGCGTGGTGGGTGGTGCCCTGCGGGTCTCCGCCGAGGCCGGACAGCTGCTCAGCGTCTGGCGGCACTCGCCGCTCCAGGTGCTCGCCCGCCTCCATCTGCTCGCGACGGGTGAGGGCACCCCGGCGGACCGGGCCGGCCGTCCGCGCCGCGACGGCGAGGCGGCTGAGGAGCTCTTCCCGCTCGAGCTCAAGGCGGTGGAGGGAGCGGCGGTGGACGGCCCGCCCTTCAGCGGCCAGTTGCCGCCCGCGCCCCCCGCCGCAGAGGCGGCCGCCCGGCTGGACCAGCTGGCGCAGTTGCTCGTCGCCCGTGCGGACCGCACCCCCGGGTCGGGCGCGCCCGCGCTCGTGGTGGCCTCCGTGGTGCACGGCGAGCTGCTCGCCCTGCGGCCCTTCGCCTCCCACAACGGTGTCGTCGCGCGCGCCGCGCAGCGCATCGTGATGATCGCCGAAGGCCTGGACCCGAAGGCGATCTGCCCGGCCGAGGTGGGCCTGGCGGAACTGGGCACCGCGGCGTACCAGGAGGCTCTGTTGGGGTACTCGAGCGGCACCGCGGACGGCATGGCGGCGTGGATCGCCCACTGCGGCCGGGCGGCCCTGCTGGGCGTCCGGGAGAGCACCGCGGTCTGCGAGGCCATGCAGCGAGGGATGGTCTGACCGGGGCGGTGCATGTGCGCCCGGGTGATGCTGCCCGGAGCTGAACCGGTCTGACGGTGGCTCAGTCGACCGTGCCGGGAACGTAGTTGCGGCGGCGCCTGATGCTTCCGGGCGCCGCCGCTGGTACAGGTACCGGGTGACCAAGCATGCACCGTTTAGTGCCCATCAGGTGGGGATCTCCTGCCCGTTCACCTGGTGCGGCGGCCCGACAGCGGGTCGGCTGCATGTGGGTGCTCAGTTATCTGCACGCGGTCCGTGGGGCCTTGATGTGCGTTGTCGGTTTGACCTTCCTGGGTCCTGACCGGGTCTCGCGGGCCGTAAGTCATTTCTACCGCGATTCGGGGCAAAGGGGAACCCGAAACGGGGCCTTCTTTACCCTTTGTCCGTTTTGGTTGACTGTCCGGATCGGCTCAGGCCGTCGGGTGTCCGCCGCCCGGGCGGCGGCGCTTGGCCGCGTACCAGAGCAGTCCGGCGGTCAGGGCCGCGGTACCGAGGGCGACGGCCAGCAGGGCGGGGCGGCTCGGGGCGCCGAACTCCGGGAGGCGGCGGCGGAGTTCGACCGGCCGCTCGAAGCGGAGCACCGGCCAGTCGCGGGCCACGGCCTCCTTGCGCAGGGCCCGGTCCGGGTTCACCGCAGAGGGGTGGCCGACCGCCTCCAGCAGTGGCAGGTCGGTCGAGGAGTCGCTGTACGCGTAGGAGTTGGCCAGGTCGTAGCCCTCGCGGCCGGCCAGCTCGCGGATCGCCTCGGCCTTGGTCTCGGCGTAGGCGTAGTACTCGATCTCGCCGGTGTAGCGGCCTTCCTCGACCTGCAGCCTGGTTGCGATCACGTGGTCGGCGCCCAGCAGTTGGCCGATCGGCTCGACGACCTCGGAACCGGAACTGCTGACGATCACCACGTCGCGGCCCGCCTGGTGGTGCTGCTCGATCAGCGAGGCGGCCTCGTCGTAGATGATCGGGTCGATCATCCCGTGCAGGGTCTCGGCGACGATCTCGCGCACCTGCTGCACGTTCCAGCCCTTGGTGAGGGCCGAGAGGTACTCGCGCATCCGCTCCATCTGGTCGTGGTCGGCGCCGCCGGCCAGGAACAGGAACTGCGCGTAGGCGCTCTTGAGGACGGCGCGACGGTTGATCAGGCCGCCCTGGTAGAACGGTCGGCTGAACGCCAGGGCGCTGGACTTGGCGATGATCGTCTTGTCCAGGTCGAAGAACGCGGCCGTGCGCGTCGTTCCGAACGGACGGGCGGGCACCGCCGGAGCGGCGGATTCCGGGGCGCGGGCGTCGGCGCCCGGGGTCGGAGCGGGGGCGGAGTTCTCGCCGTGGTCGGCGGTGTCGGCGTTCTCGGTGGTGTCCACGGGATCAGAGGATAGATGGCCGGGTGAAACACCCCGCCATATGGCGTACTCGCGAGCGTGCGGGTTTGTGTTTCTGGGCCTTCGGGTACACCATGGAAGTCACGGATCGTTCGCGACCGTGCTAACCCGGTCCGGCTCCTCCCCCCCGAGTCGGACCGTGGATAGACGACCCCCGCTCTCCCCCCCGGCGGGGGTCGTCGCACGTCCGGGGCCATTTTGCGGGCCTGACGGGCCCTCGGGGGTGGTCGTGGGGGATCTTCGTCCGATGCTGGAGCGCCTGCTGACGGGCTGCTCGCCGACACGACTTCGTCACTCTGCGTGTTGATCCCGGGCTGCGGTTATGCCATGGCTAACCGGCCCCCATTGCCACTGTTCGAAAGCTTCCGGATCTTCTCCGTGACGTCGTCCGTGTCAATTCATTGCGCAATCACCCCCCGTGTGAGTGAACCCGCTTATCCACAGCCCCGAGTTGTCCACAGGCAATCGGGCGGGAACTGACGGGCCGTTCGTTCACCCGCACCGTGGAGTCCGGTCGGGTGCCGCCCGACCGGACCACGCCGGGGAGGCAGCCATGTCGACGCCCACCACCGAACGGCCGGCCCTGCCCGGGCCGTTGATCGTCACCGAGGACGAGACCCTCACGGAGCACCTGCTGAGGCTCTGCGCGGCAGCCGGCACCGACCCGCAGCTGTTCCCGGTGGCACCACCGCCCCGGAGCCTCTGGGAGAAGGCTCCGCTGGTCCTGGTCGGCGACGACCTCGCCGAGCGCTGCACCGGGCTGACCAGGCGGGCCGGGGTGCTGCTGCTGGGGCTGGACCTCGACGACTCCGACGTCTGGGTCCGCGCGGTCCAACTCGGAGCCGAACACGTCCTCTTCCTGCCCGACGCGCAGACCTGGCTGCTCGACCGGATCGCCGACGCGGCCGAGGGCGTCGGCACCCCGGCCCTCACCGTGGCGGTGCTCGGTGGCCGGGGCGGGGCCGGTGCCTCCACCCTGGCCTGCGCCCTCGCCGTCACGGCCGCCCGCTCCGGCCACCGCACCATGCTGATCGACGCCGACCCGCTGGGCGGCGGGTTGGACGTGCTGCTCGGGGGAGAGGAGGCCAGCGGCCTGCGCTGGCCCGATCTGGCCGGCTCCCGGGGCCGGGTCAGCGGCACCGAGCTGGCCAAGGCCCTGCCGGCCCTGCACCGCCTGACGGCCCTGTCCTGGGACCGCGGGGACGTCCTGACCGTTCCTCCGGAGGCCATGCGCAGCGTGCTGGCGGCCGCCCGGAGACGGGGAGGCCTGGTGGTGCTCGACCTGCCGCGCCACCTCGACCCGGCCGCCGGGCAGGCCCTCGAACAGTCCGACACCGGGCTGCTGGTGGTACCCGCCGAGCTGCGCGCGATGGCGGCGGCCGACCGGGTCGCGGCCGCCGTCCGGATGAGGCTCGACGACCTGCGCGCCGTGGTCCGGGTGCCTGGCCCGGCCGGGCTGACGGGGGCGGAGGTGGCCCGGGGGCTCCGGATGCGGCTGGCGGGCGAGTTGCCGCCCGAGCCGGGCCTGACGGTGGACGTCGAGCGGGGCTCGCCGCCCGGCATACGCGAGCGGGGCCCGCTGGCCCGGTTCTGCACACGTTTCCTGGCCGAGGCCATGCCGCCCGTCCAGGCACTCGAAGGAGGAGCACAGTGACGGATCGTCAGAGTGAGTCGCAGTGGCCCGGCGAGGCGGCTGCGGGGCGGAGCCGACCGCCCGGAGGGGAGGGCCGGGGCCTCGGGGCCGGTCCGGTGCGGCGGCCGTTGATCGGTCGGCAGCGCACGGGCCCGGGGGACGGCTTCCCCGGAGGTGGGCCCCGCAGTGGTGCGGGTGGCCCCTCGGCTCCGCGGCGGCCGACGGACGACCGGGCGGCCGCGTTGATCGACGCGGTCAGGATCCGGCTGGCCGAGGCCGGGGCCGCGCCCACCGCCGGATCGGTGGCGGCTGCGCTGCGGGCCGCCCGGCCGCCCCTGGGCGGGGACGACGTCCTGGATGCGGTCAGGGTGCTGCGCTCCGAGCTCGTCGGTGCCGGGCCGCTGGACGGTCTGCTCGGTGAGCCGGAGGTGACGGACGTCCTGGTCAACGGACCTGACGAGGTGTGGGTCGACCGGGGAGCGGGGCTGCGACGGGTCCCCGAGGTCCGCTTCACCGACGCCGAGGCGGTGCGGCGGCTGGCCCACCGCCTGGCCACGGCCGCCGGCCGTCGCCTCGACGACGCCCGGCCCTGGGTCGACGCCCGCCTGCCGGACGGGACCCGGCTGCACGCCGTGCTGCCCCCGATCGCCGCCGGCTGCACCCACATCTCACTCCGGATCTGCCGCACCCGCCCGTTCACCCTGGACGAGTTGGTGGCCGGCGGAGCGCTGGCCCCGGCAGGTGCCGAGCTGCTCCGCGCCGTGCTGCGGGCCCGGCTCTCCCTGTTGATCTCCGGCGGGACGGGCACCGGCAAGACCACGCTCCTCGCCGCCCTGCTCGGCCTGGTCGGGCCCGAGGAGCGGATCGTGCTGGCCGAGGACTCGGCGGAGCTCCGCCCCGACCACCCGCACGTCGTCCGGCTCCAGAGCAGGCCGCCGAACCAGGAGGGCCTCGGCGAGCTGACCCTCAAGGACCTGGTGCGCCAGGCCCTGCGGATGCGACCCGACCGAGTGGTGGTCGGGGAGGTCCGGGGCGAGGAGGTGGTCGATCTGCTCTCCGCGCTCAACACCGGTCACGAGGGCGGCTGCGGCACGGTGCACGCCAACACCGCGACGGACGTCCCGGCCCGGCTGGAGGCGCTCGGTTCTCAGGCCGGGCTCGACCGACTGTCCCTCCACAGCCAACTCCGGGCGGCGCTGGACGTGGTGATCCACCTGGTCCGGGATCAGCGGACCGGTCGGCGGAGGGTGGCCGAGTTGCACATGCTGGTCGGCGACGAACGGGGGCTCGCGGTGACCGTCCCGGCCGTGACGTTCACGGCCCAGGGGGAGGTCCTGCCGGGGCCTGGATGGGAGCGGCTGCGGCGCCGCTGTGCGGAGCGGGGCGTCGGGCTGCCGGACCCGGCGGTGTTGCCGGACGGGGCCGCAGCGGGGGCCGGGGCCGCGGACGCGACCCGGGTGCGAGCCGAAGCCGTCGATGCGACGCCGGAGTCGGCGGAGGTGGCGCGGTGAGCCTGCGGCAGATGGAGCTGGTCTGGGTGCTGGCGCTCTGCGGGATCGCGGTGGCGGCGTGGTGCCTGCTGCGGAGCGGCCCCCGGGTGGTCCTGGAGGGATGTGGGGCCGCCCGTGACACGAGGGAGCCGACATGACGCCCGGTCACATTCTGGTGGCCGTCGGGGCTGGAGGGGTTGCGGCCGGCCTCTGGCTGGGCCTGCGGCGGCGGGCCAAGGTGGCCCTCCGCGCTCGGGCCCTGCTCGGGGCGGCGGTGGAGGACGGTGGCCTCCGTGGCCGGATGGTGACGCTCACCACGGCCAAGCCCCGCTGGCTGGTGGTCGAACTCTTCTTGGCCCCGGCCGGGTTGGCGGCCGGACAGCTCACCGGCTCGCCGGTGCCGGTGTTGCTGGCCGTGGCGGGGGTGGTGCCCCTGCGACGTTGGCGGGCAAGGCGCCGCAGGGCGGCCGAGGCCCGACGCCGGGCCTCGGCGGTGATCGAGCTCTGCGAGGGGCTGGCCGCGGAGCTGCGCAGCGGTGCGACGGCGGGTCAGGCTCTGGCCATCGTGATGAGCCGTCCCTCGGCGTTGAGGGACGGGCTGGGCGCCGAGCCCGCAGCACGGCTGACGGCCGGGAGGTACGGGGCCGACGTTCCGGCGGCGCTGCGCCTGATCGCCGAACTGCCCGGTGGCAGGGGCGCGGCGGCGCTTGCCGCCTGCTGGCAGGTCACGGCGGAGAGCGGCACCGGGCTCGCCCCCGGGCTCGACCAACTCGCCGACGCGCTACGGGCGGAGCGCGCACTGGTTGAGGAGATCACCGGAGAGCTGGCGGGGCCGAGGACCACCATCGCCGTGCTGGCAGCCCTGCCCCTGGTCGGCCTGATGCTCGGTGCCGCGCTCGGCGCGGACCCGGTCCGCATCCTGCTGCACACTCCTGCCGGCCTGGCCTGCCTGATCGCCGGCGCGCTGCTGGAGGCGGCCGGTCTGGCGTGGACGGCCAGGATCGTCACGGCCGCCGAGGACGCGCCGGGCCGACGGGAGCGCAGGAGGCGTGCTGCCGCCGATGGGGAGGCGGTTGAGGTGGGAGGGGCCGGAGACCCGGGAGGGGAGTGGGGGCGGTGCGGCATCTCCCGGACCGGGGCCGTCGGCGGCGCACAGGACCGGTGGGTCGGGCGGAACGCCCTGCCGGTACAGGCCGAGGCGGCCTGGTGAGGCGGGAGTTGGTGCTGCCGCTGGTGTTCGGCGGTCTGGCGGCGGCCACGGTCGGTGGCGGAGCCGTGCAGGCTCTCCGGGGCTGGATGGTGCGGCGGCGGATCAGGAAGTGGCAGCGTTCGACCGGGAGTCGGCGCGTCCGGCGGCGGGGCGGCGGACGTCTCGGCAGGGCCCTGGCCGCACGCGGGGTCGGTAGGGCAGTACTGCTGGAGCGGGTGGTGCCGGTGGTGGCGGGGCTGCTCGCACTGGTGTTGGTGGGCGGACAGGCCGGCCTGGTGGCGGGGCTGCTCACGGGGCTGGCGGCACGCAGGTGGCTGCCACGGGTCCGGTCCCCGGCCACTCGCCGGGCCGCCGTCGAGCAGGACCGCCTCACCCGCCAACTCCCGCTCACGGCCGAGCTGCTGGCTGCCTGCCTCGGCGCCAGCAGCTCCCCGGCCACCGCCGCGGCGGCCGTCGCCGAGAGCGTGGACGAGCCCATGAGCGGACGGCTGGCCGCGGTGGCCTCCGAGTTGACGCTCGGCGCGCCGCCCGAGGTGTGCTGGGAGCGCCTCGGAGCCGACTGCCCCTCGCTCGCTCCGCTGGCCCGCTGCCTGGTCCGAACGAGCATCAGCGGAGCCCCGCCCACCGCCCCGCTGACCGGCCTGGCACACGCCCACCGGGCCACCGCCTCTCGCGCGGCCCACGCCCGGGTGCGGCGGGCCGGAGTTCTCGCCACCGCACCGCTCGGTGTCTGTTTCCTCCCTGCCTTCGTACTGGTGGGGGTGGTGCCTGTGGTGATGGGCCTGACCTCGCTCTTCGCGGCACGGGTCTGAGCTTGCGGGAACGAGGCGCAGCTCTCGTACTCCGTCGCTCCCTCCACCGCTCCCCTCAACGCCTTCTTGACGTCTTCCAACCATCCCTGTCGACAGAGGAGTTCTGCCATGACGGTACGTGTTGCCCGAAACGCTCACCCCTACCGCGAGGTCCGTGCCCGCCGCCCGCTCGGCGAGAGCCGTCGGATCCGGGTGCTGATGCGCCGACGGCGGAGGTGGCTGACCGTCCGCATCCGTCGCTTGCGGACGGCCCGGGGCGATGCCGGAATGACCACGGCCGAGTACGCCGTGGGGACGGTGGCGGCCTGCGGGTTCGCCGCCCTGCTGTACAAGGTCGTGACCAGCGGAGCGGTCTCGGGCGCCATCAGCGAGCTGCTCGACCGTGCGCTCCATGCCGTCTGACGAGGCATCGGCCCCGGGCGGGCAGGTCCCGCCCGCCCGGGGTGAGCACGGCGCCGGGACGCGGTGGCCGGGTGGGCCGGACACACCGCGCGGGCGCCGGCGGCGGGCGGACCGCGGATTCGTGACGGCCGAGACGGCGGTCGCCCTGCCGGCCCTCGTCTTCCTGGTGGCGTTGCTGGTCTGGGGCGTTGTCACGGCGGCGGCTCAGATCAAGTGCGTGGATGCCGCCCGGATCGGCGCACGGGCGGCCGCTCGGGGAGACGGAGGTGCGGCGGGGTTGGCCCGGGCCGCTGCGCCGCCTGGAGCCAGCGTCTCGGTCTCGGTCGGCGGGGAGGCCGTCCGGGTCACCGTCGAAGCCCCGAGCCCGGCCCCCGGGCGGCTCGGCGGGATGCTGTCCGTCCGGCTGCACGCCGAGGCGGCGGCGGCCCGGGAGGACGTGATTGGCGCGGAGGGCGGTGGTGGGCCATGGCCGGCCTGAAGGTCGCCAGGAGGTGCGGACTGCCGAGGGGTGACGCACGTTCGGGCGTCAACGGTGCTGGTGACGAGGGGAGGACGCTCGATCGTCGCGGGGCGGGGGATCGGGGCTCGGCGACGATCTGGCTGGTCTCGCTGGCGATGCTCGGTTGCGCCGTCTTCGCCGCCAGCCTGGCGGTGGGCGCGGTGGTGGCCGCCAGGCACCGGGCGGATTCGGCCGCCGATCTGGCGGCGCTGGCCGCCGCCGGGCACCTCATGGTCGACGAGGACGGTGGCTGCGGTCGAGCGGCCCGGATCGCCGGTGAGCACCGGGCGCGGCTGGTGAGCTGTGAGGTGCACGAGAGCATCGACGCGGTGGACGTGGTGGTGGAGGTCCCGATCTCGGGCGTCCCCTGGCCCGTCGGCCCCGCGCGGTCGCGGTCGAGGGCGGGGCCGGTGTGGGCCTGGGGCAACGACGCGGTCGGCAGTACCGCCGTCGAGCACCTGTCGGCCGAGCACCTGTCGGCCGAACCTCTGTCGGCCGAGCCTTTTCCAGGCGTGCCCCTTCCTGCCGAGGCTCTTCCGGGCGTGCCACTCCTGCTCGAGTCCGCACCGGTTGAGCCCGTCACCGTTGCTCCCGGCACCGCCACTGACCCCGCCCCGGTGCCCTCGGTTGCCGCCCGCACCACAGGGGGCCGAGCTGCCTGCGGCAACGAGCTGTCAGAGCGTCAACCGTCCTTCGAGACCTGCCGCCCAGGGGCCCCCGCCAACAGGACGTCCAGCAGCCGAACTGCCGCCGCCTTGTCCAGCGGGTCGTTCCCGTTGCCGCACTTCGGGGACTGCACGCACGACGGGCACCCCCGCTCGCACTCACAGGCCGCGATGGCCTCGCGGGTCGCGGTGAGCCACTGTTCGGCGCCGTGGAAGCCGCGCTCGGCGAAGCCGGCCCCGCCCGAGTGGCCGTCGTACACGAAGACCGTCGGCAGACCGGTGTCCGGGTGCAGCGGCACCGAGACCCCGCCGATGTCCCAGCGGTCGCAGGTCGCGAAGAGCGGGAGGAGGCCGATCGAGGCGTGCTCCGCCGCGTGGGCGGCGCCCGGGAGTTGGTCGAACGGGATGACGGCGTCGAGCAGTTGGTCCTCGGTGACGGACCACCAGACGGCCCGGGTGCGCAGGGTCCTGGGCGGGAGGTCGAGCTTGCTCTCACCCAGGACCTCGCCGGTGGAGATGCGCTTGCGCAGGTATCCGACCACCTGGTTGACCACCTCCACCGAACCGAAGCAGAGCCGGGCCTCGCCCCATTCGAGGGTGGTGTCGGTGGAGAGCACGGAGATGGAGGTGATGTCCCTGGCGGAGGTGGTGTAGGGCGGGTCGGCCGGTTCGACCAGGGCGACCGAGGTCTCCAGGTCGAGGTCCTGCACCAGGTAGGTACGGCCCTGGTGGAGGTGTACCGCTCCGGTGTGCACGGTGGTGTGGGCGGCGGCCGCGTCCACGGTGCCGAGCAGCCGGCCGGTCGAACCCTCCACGATCTGCACGGGGTTGCCGCCGCTGCCCCTCAGGTCCACGGCATCGGCGGCCCGCTCCCGGCGGGTCCAGTACCAGGAGCCGTCCGTCCGGCGCCGGAGCAGGCCGCGCTTCTCCAGCACCGGCAGCAGCGGCTCCGCGGACGGTCCGAACAGCGTCAGGTCCTCGGCGCCGAGCGGGAGTTCGGCGGCGGCCGCGCACAGGTGCGGGGCGAGCACGTGCGGGTTGTCCGGGTCGAGGACGGTGGCCTCCACCGGGGTGTCGAACAGGGCCTCCGGGTGGTGCACCAGGTAGGTGTCCAGCGGGTCGTCCCGGGCGATCAGCACGGCGAGCGCGCCCTGGGCCTCACGTCCGGCCCGGCCGGCCTGCTGCCAGAGCGAGGCGCGGGTGCCGGGATAGCCGGCCATCAGGACGGCGTCCAGACCGGAAACGTCCACGCCGAGTTCGAGTGCGGAAGTGGAGGCCAGGCCGAGCAGTCGGCCGGAGTGCAGGGCCTGTTCGAGCCCTCGGCGCTCCTCGGCCAGGTAGCCGCCGCGGTAGGCGGCGACCCGGGAGGCCAGCGGGTTGCCGAGCTGCTCCTGCGCCTGGAGGGCGACCAGTTCGGCGGCCCGCCGTGAGCGGACGAAGACCACCGTGCGGGTGCCCTGTTCGACCAGGTCGGTCAGCAGGTACCCGGCCTCGGCGGTGGCGGTGCGGCGCACCGGGGCGCCCTGCTCGCCGACGTTCTCGGTGAGCGGCGGCTCCCAGAGGGCGAAGACCAGCGGTCCGCGCGGTGAGGCGTCCTCGGTCACCGCCACCGCCGGCAGCCCGGTCAGTCGCCGCGCGGTGACGGCGGGGTCGGCGGTGGTGGCGGAGGCGAGCAGGAAGGTGGGGGAGGAGCCGTAGCGGGCGCAGAGCCGTCGCAGTCGTCGCAGCACCTGGGCGACGTGCGAGCCGAAGACGCCGCGGTACGTGTGGCACTCGTCGATGACCACGTACTTCAGGGTCTTGAGGAAGGAGGCCCAGCGCGGGTGCGCGGGCAGTATCCCCCGGTGCAGCATGTCGGGGTTGGTCAGGACGTAGGAGGCGTACTGGCGCACCCACTCGCGTTCCTCGAACGGGGTGTCCCCGTCGTAGAGGGCGGCCCGCACCCGGCCGGGGGCGAGTTCGGACGCGCGGCGGCGCTGGTCGGCGGCGAGGGCCTTGGTCGGTGCCAGGTAGAGCGCGGTGGCGCCGCGGCCGTTGCGCGCCTCGGTGCCGCTGAGCAGCTCGCTGAGCACCGGCGCCAGGTAGCCGAGCGACTTGCCCGAGGCGGTGCCTGTGGCCAGCACCACAGTTTGGCCGGATTGCGCCAATTCCATCGCCTCGGCCTGATGGGCCCACGGCTCGGTGATGCCGAGCTCCCCGGCAGCGGCCACGATCTCGGGGCGGATGCCTTCCGGCCACGGTGCGTACCGGGCGGGCCGGGCTGCCATGTGCTCCGTATGGGTGAGGCGGTCAGCCCTGCCACGGCTCGTGGACAGGGTGGTCAGCAGGGCCTCTGGCTGGTGATGACGGGGCGGCATGAGCAGCCAGTGTGTCACTGCCGTGGCGGAGAATCGCGCCAAGCCATCGTGCGGGCATGGTCACAGGTGGTTGAATGAAGCCGTGACGGCCGCATGGCCGAGGGTTGCATCGCCGCGCTCGTACACGAGACCAGCGGCCGTGCCGTGCCCGGCCTTGCGACCAAGCGGTGGCGGCCACCCGGCCGAGGATCGCAATGACGTAGCAAGGCAAGGTGCTGGAGGTTCCGTGGACCTGTCCCTGTCGACCCGCACTGTCGGCGACCGTACGGTCGTCGAGGTTGGCGGCGAGATCGATGTGTACACCGCCCCCAAGCTGCGCGAGCAGCTGGTCGAGCTCGTCAACGAGGGCAACTACCACCTGGTCGTCGACATGGAGGGCGTGGACTTCCTGGACTCGACCGGTCTCGGTGTCCTGGTCGGCGGTCTCAAGCGCGTCCGCGCGCACGAGGGTTCGCTCCGCCTGGTGTGCAACCAGGAGCGCATCCTGAAGATCTTCCGGATCACCGGTCTGACCAAGGTCTTCCCGATCCACACGTCGGTGGACGACGCGGTCGCGGCGAACGACTGACGGGTGCTCAGGCACCCTCGCCTGGTGGACTGACCAGGCGTCAGGGCCGTTCCGGCACGGGCCGGGCGGTGCTGATCTGCCGTCAGCGGCGCGGTTCGGGGCTCCGGTTCCGCCCCGCTCCGTTCGACGGCGCCCATAGAAGCTCACTCGCACACCGGCGGGGCCACTGCGGCCCCGCCGGTGGCGGATGGTGGGCGACTGCCCCGGCGCGGCGCCGTCCGGCCCGCGCGAGCCCGGGGTGCGATCCCGGGCACGATCCCGGAGGGGAAGACAATGGCAACGGTCGAACTTCGGTTCAGCGCACTTCCCGAGCACGTGCGGACGGCCCGTCTGGTGGCCGCGGCGGTGGCGAGGCGCGCCGGAGTCGATGAGTCGGTGCTCGACGAGGTCCGGCTCGCGGTCGGCGAGGCCTGTTCGCGGGCGGTCGGCCTGCACCAGCGCGGTGGTGTCGACGGCGCGGTCCGGGTTGCGCTCACCGACCAGGAGAAGCGTTTCCTCATCGAGGTCGAGGACGAGGCCGGCGCCGCCGGTCTGCCGCCGGTCGGCAGCGACGCCGAGGAGGCCGGGGAGGACGCCGAGGACGCGCTCGGGCTGGCGGTGATCACCGGCCTGGTCGAGGACGTCGAGGTGACCTCGGGGGCCAGCGGCGGGTTGATCCGGATGAGCTGGCCGCTGTCGCCGGAGCTCGACGAGTTCTGAGTCCTCGCCTGCCGGGTCCGGTCCGACCCCGGGGCTCCCAACCCCTGGGGCTCCCGCCCCGGGCCCCAGGTGCTCTCGGCCACCCCGAGGGCATTGACAAACTGTTGAAGGTGGCTGTTCCCTGCTCTCGGCGCGATCGGATCCGTTTCGAGAGAAGGACACCTTCCCCATGCGCATCCGCATCCTCTGGCCGGCCGGGCACACCACGGCCACGTTGAGGCGCACCCCCACATCCGAGGCGCTCTGGGCGGCGCTCCCGATCACCTCGTCCGCGAACACCTGGGGCGAGGAGGTCTACTTCGGCACGCCCGTCGCCGCGTCGGTCGAGGAGGACGCGGCCCAGGTGGTCGACCCCGGCACCGTCGCGTTCTGGACCGAGGGCGACAGCCTGGCGCTGCCCTACGGCCCGACGCCGGTCTCGCGCGGCGGCGAGTGCCGGCTCGCCAGCCCCTGCAACCTGCTGGGCGCCCTGGACGGCGATCCCGCCGTGCTGCGCACCGTCCGCCCCGGGGACGTGATCCGGGTGGAGCGGGCCTGAGCCCGGGCGGTGCCGTGTAGGTTCGCAGCGTGAAGTTCGAGAAGCGGCTGTGGGCCGCACCCGTGCTGGGCCTGACACTGGCGGTGGGCGCCGTCGGCTGCGGCGGCGACGACAACTCCGGCGCCGCGCTCGACTCCTGGGCGAAGACCGTCTGCGACGCCGCCCATGACCCGATCGCGCAGTCCACGGCCGCGCTCGACGACAGCGGCAAGGTCGTCCCGGGGGAGGCGCCGGCCGACCTGCAGAAGCGGCTCGCCGCCGACCTCGGGACGCTGGCGCAGACCAACCAGCAGCTCGCGGACGCGATCGCCAAGGCCGGCGTGCCGAAGATCGGTGACGGCGCCAAGGTCCAGCAGGGTGCGACGGAGGAGCTCAAGCAGGCCGCCCAGGGCTACCTGGACGTCCAGCAGAAGCTGACCGCGCTGCCCAACGGGGACCAGGCGAAGTTCGCCGACGGTCTGCGCAGCGTCAGCGACCAGATCCAGCGGCTGGCCCAGCAGTCCACGGCCGCGCTCAACACGCTCCAGAGCGGCGAGCTCGGCGCGGCGATCTCCAAGCAGACCGGCTGCAAGCCCTCCCCGGCTCCGGCGGGAAGCCAGCCGACCGCCGGTCAGACGCCGGGCCAGGCCGGCGGTCAGACGCCCGCCCCCAGCACTACGCCGACGGACGGTCAGGGCGGCGGCCAGGCGGGCGGACAGTCGCCCGCGGCGGGCCAGTCCCCGACCGCCGGGCAGTCGGCCGCAGCGACCCCCTCCACGACGCCGAGCAGCTGACCCCGGCGGTCGCCTCCCGGCTCGTAGCCGCGTCTGCCTCCCGGCCCGCGCCCGGGCTACGGCCTGCCCCCGGCCTGTGGCCCGGCTGCGGCCTGCCTCCCGGCCCGCGGCCGGGGCGCGGCCCCGTCGGCAGGCGGGAGAATGGAGCGGTGACCAGTAGCAGCCCTGTGCTTGACCATGCCCGCCTCGCGAAGCTGCGCGAGGCGCTGCTCGCCGCCTCCTACACCGCCGACGGGTGCCTCGACCTGCTCGGGCCGACCGCGTACGCCGCGCTCGCCCGGAGCGAGGCCGTGCCCGCGCTGCGGGCGACCGGGGGCGGCAGCCCGTTGGAGACCCTGGTGCGGCTGTTCCTGCTGCAGCAGCCGGTCCCGTACGCGGCCGCTGCCGCCGCGCTGCCGGTGGAGGACTGCCTGACGGACCGTTGGCTGGCCCGGGACGGCGAGCAGGTGCGGGCCACCGTGGACGTGCGCCCGTACGCCAACGAGGTGGCGGGTCTGCCGAGTGCGGACGCCTGGGTGGTCTCGGACCTGGGCTGCGCCGTCGGCGGAGCGGGCGGCATCGGCTCCGGCGAGACCGCGCACGGGGTGGCCCGCAAGGACCTGGTGCTCGGGGTCGGCGGGGCCTCCACCACCTTGGCCAACCTGGCGGTGCGGCGTCCGGTGCGCCGGGCGCTCGACCTGGGCTCCGGTTCGGGCGTGCAGGCGCTGCACACCGCCCGGCACGCGCAGCAGGTCACCGCGACCGACCTCAACCCGCGCGCGCTGCACTTCACCGCGCTGACCCTGGCGCTCTCCGGCTTCGAGAACGCGGAGACCGCCGAGGGCAGCCTGTTCGAGCCGGTCGGGGACGGGAGGTTCGACCTGATCGTCTCCAACCCGCCCTTCGTGATCTCGCCCGGCAGCCGCTTCGTCTACCGGGACGGCGGGATGGCGGGCGACGAGCTCTGCCGTTCGATCGTCCGGGGCGCGGCCGCGCACCTGGAGCCCGGCGGGTACTGCCACCTGCTGGCGAACTGGCAGCACGTCAAGGGCGAGGACTGGCACGACCGGGTGGCCGGCTGGGTGGCCGGGACGGGCCTGGACGCCTGGGTGGTGCAGCGCGACGTCCAGGACGTGGCCCACTACGCGGAGCTCTGGCTGCGCGACGGCGGGGACCACCGCGGCCCCGGTTCCGACTACCAGGCCCGGTACGGCGAGTGGTTGGACGCCTTCGAGGCGGGCGGCGTCGAGGGCGTCGGGTTCGGCTGGATCACCCTGCGGGCGGGCGGTGCGGAGCAGCCGACGGTCCGGATCGAGGAGTGGCCGCACCCGGTGGAGCAGCCGCTCGGCCCGCACATCGAGGACTGGTTCGGCAGGCAGGACTTCCTGCGCGCCCACGACGACGCCGCGCTGCTGGCGGCCCGGTACCAGCTCGCCGACGAGGTGGTGCAGGAGCAGGTCGGCGCCCCCGGCGCGGAGGACCCCGAGCACGTGATCCTCCGTCACAACCGGGGCATGCGCCGGGCGACCAAGGTGGACACCGTCGGCGCCGGCTTCGTCGGGGTCTGCGACGGCACGCTGGCGGCGGGCGAGATCGTGGACGCCATCGCCCAACTGCTCGGCGAGGACCGGGTGGTGCTGCGGGACCGGGTGCCGGAGTCGCTGCGGCTGCTGACCGAGCAGGGGTTCATCGAGCCGGTGGGGTGACGGTGCGCGGCCGGGGCCGCGCAGTTGTCCACAGGCGGTGGACAGCGGGCGGCCCCGGCGGTGTTCGAATGTGCGGGCGGTGCGGTGCGGGCCCGTCGGACGGCCACCAGGGTGCCTGCGGCGATCCGTCATCTCCGGTTCACCTCCGGGTGGCCCCCGCTTCGGTGGGCGTACGACACCCGGCCGCCCGTGCCTGCCAGCCTCCTGTCCACAGGCTGTGGACGAGGCGGGGCCGGTGGAGGGGCGGGGCGATGGAGACGCCGACGGCGTTGGCGGCAGGGGTGGTACTCACGGCGTTCGGTGGCGCGCTGCTGCTCTGGTGCGCGGTCGAACTGCGACTTCGCCACCGCCTGCGCCGCCACGGCGTGCCCGCCACCGCCCGGGTGGTCGCGGACCACGACGCCTTCGGTGAGCACCGCGTCGACACCTACGGCGAGCTGGACAGCGCTCCACTGCTCTCCGTCCCGACCGGTCCGGACCGTTCGGTGCTGACCAGGCCGCGCGGGCAGACCCCGTTGCGGCGTCCGGCCTGGCTGACGCCCGGGACGGCGGTGCAGGTCCGGTACGACGCCCGGCGGCCGAACCGCGTGGTGCTGGCGGCCGGCTCGGCCGGTTCGGCGGTTCCCGGCGACGTGCTCTGGCTGCTGCTCGGCACCAGCGCACTGGCCGGCGGTCTCAGCCTGCTCGGCGAGGTGCTCGCCCGGTAGGTCCCGGTGGATGGGGCGCGTACGCCCCCCGGCAATCGGTGCGGATGCGAACCAGCCGCTTCCCGTCGGAGTGAGGCGGGCGTGCGGGGCTGTCCCTCCGTCGCCTTCCTCCTCGTGCGGCCTGCTCGCTGAACGGTCGTCCGCGTCCGGAATCCGACTCCCGGAGGGCCCTGCACCCCCCTCCGCGCGGCGGGAACGCTCCTCATCGGGTTACCGTTCGAGTGGCGTAGGTCGGCCTTGCCGGTGAAAAAGTGCGATCCGTTCGTTTGACAAGGGTGGCCAGGGTACGGTCACACTCCGCTGGTGGGGCCGTCGCGGAGCGGCAGCTCCACACGGCGGGGAGGACGGGATTTTTCGCGCTCTTCCCGGCCGCCACGCGCCGCCCAGCAGACGTTAACGACCGGGAGAGAAGAGCGAAGGTGTCCCCGAGCAGCGAGACCGCGCACGGCAAGCGACTCGTCATCGTCGAGTCGCCGGCCAAGGCCAAGACGATCAAGGGCTACCTGGGCCCCGGCTACGTCGTCGAGGCCAGCGTGGGGCACATCCGCGACCTCCCCGGCACGGCCGCCGAGGTGCCGGACAAGTACACCGGCGAGGTGCGCCGCCTCGGCGTCGACGTGGACCACGACTTCGCTCCGATCTACGTGGTGAACGCGGACAAGAAGTCGCAGGTCACCAAGCTCAAGTCGCTGCTCGCGGAGTCCGACGAGCTCTTCCTCGCCACCGATGAGGACCGCGAGGGCGAGGCCATCGCGTGGCACCTCCAGCAGGTCCTGAAGCCCAAGGTGCCGGTGCACCGGATGGTCTTCCACGAGATCACCAAGGACGCCATCCAGGAGGCCGTGCGCAACCCGCGCGAGCTGAACCAGCGCCTGGTGGACGCCCAGGAGACCCGCCGCATCCTCGACCGCCTCTACGGCTACGAGGTCTCGCCGGTGCTCTGGAAGAAGGTCATGCCGAAGCTCTCGGCGGGCCGCGTGCAGTCCGTCGCCACCCGGCTGGTGGTCGAGCGCGAGCGCGAGCGGATGGCGTTCCGCACCGCCTCGTACTGGGACCTGACCGGCACCTTCGGCACCGGCCGCACCGCGGTGGACGCCGCCAACCCGGAGTCCTTCGGCGCCCGGCTCTCCCAGGTGGACGGCAAGCGGATCGCCAGCGGCCGCGACTTCGGTTCGGACGGGCAGCTGAAGGCCGCGAGCACCAACACGCTGCACCTGGACGAGACGGCCGCCCGCGCGCTGGCCGCGGCCCTGGAGCAGACCGCGTTCTCGGTGCGCAGCGTCGAGTCCAAGCCGTACCGCCGCTCGCCGTACGCGCCGTTCCGCACCACCACGCTCCAGCAGGAGGCCAGCCGCAAGCTGGGCTTCGGCGCCAAGCGCACCATGCAGGTGGCCCAGAAGCTGTACGAGAACGGCTTCATCACCTACATGCGAACCGACTCGACCACGCTCTCGGACACCGCGATCGCGGCCGCCCGGGCCCAGGTCACCCAGCTCTACGGTGCCGACTACCTGCCGGACGCCCCGCGCACCTACGCCTCCAAGGTCAAGAACGCCCAGGAGGCGCACGAGGCGATCCGCCCCTCCGGCGACCGCTTCCGCACCCCGGCCGAGACCGGTCTGAGCAGCGACGAGTTCCGGCTCTACGAGCTGATCTGGATGCGCACCGTCGCCTCCCAGATGAAGGACGCCGTCGGCCAGTCGGTGACGGTCAAGGTCGGCGGCCGGGCCGCCACCGGGCAGGACGTGGAGTTCTCCGCCTCCGGCAAGATCATCACCTTCCACGGCTTCCTCAAGGCCTACGTCGAGGGCGCCGACGACCCGAACGCCGAGCTGGACGACCGCGAGCGCAGGCTGCCCCAGGTCACCGAGGGCGACCCGCTGGCCGCCGAGCAGCTCAACCCCGAGGGCCACTCGACCAAGCCGCCGGCCCGCTACACCGAGGCCTCGCTGGTCAAGGAGCTCGAGGACCGGGAGATCGGCCGCCCGTCGACCTACGCGTCGATCATCGACACGATCATCAACCGGAAGTACGTCTTCAAGAAGGGCACCGCACTGGTCCCCTCCTTCCTGTCGTTCGCCGTGGTGAACCTGCTGGAGAAGCACTTCGGCCGGCTGGTCGACTACGACTTCACCGCCAAGATGGAGGACGACCTCGACCGGATCGCGGCCGGTGAGGCCGAGTCCGTGCCGTGGCTCAAGCGCTTCTACTTCGGCGAGGGCGAGGGTGCCGCGATCGCGGGCGGCGCGGCCGACGCGGGCAACGGCGACGGCGACCACCTCGGCGGGCTCAAGGAACTGGTCACCGACCTCGGCGCGATCGACGCCCGGGAGATCAGCTCGTTCCCGCTGAACGAGGAGATCACCCTGCGGGTCGGCCGCTACGGCCCGTACGTGGAGAAGGCCTCGCCGGTCGAGGGCGAGCCCGGCCAGCGCGCCGACATCCCGGACGAGCTGCCGCCGGACGAGCTGACCATCGAGCTGGCCGAGGAGCTGCTGGCCAAGCCCAGCGGCGACTTCGAGCTGGGCAAGGACCCGGAGTCCGGCAACATGCTGGTCGCCAAGGACGGCCGCTACGGCCCGTACGTCACCGAGATCCTGCCCGAGGGCACCCCGAAGACCGGCAAGAACGCGGTCAAGCCGCGCACCGCCTCGCTGCTCAAGACGATGTCCCTGGACACCGTCACGCTGGCCGACGCGCTGATGCTGCTCTCGCTGCCCCGGGTGGTCGGCACCGACGCCGAGGGCGTGGAGATCACCGCGCAGAACGGCCGCTACGGCCCGTACCTCAAGAAGGGGACCGACTCGCGCTCGCTGACCAGCGAGGAGCAGATGTTCACGGTCACCCTCGAGGAGGCGCTGGCGATCTACGCCCAGCCGAAGCAGCGCGGCCGCGCCGCCGCCGCGCCGCCGCTCAAGGAGCTGGGCACCGACCCGGTCAGCGAGCGACCGGTGGTGGTCAAGGACGGCCGTTTCGGAGCGTACGTGACCGACGGGGAGACCAACGCGACGCTCCGCAAGGACGACTCGGTGGAGGGCATCACCCCGGAGCGCGGCTACGAGCTGCTGGCCGAGAAGCGGGCCCGCGGGCCGGTGAAGAAGGCGGCCAAGAAGGCACCGGCGAAGAAGGCGGCGGCCAAGAAGACCACCACCGCCAAGAAGACCACCACGGCGAAGAAGACGGCCGCCAAGAAGACCACGGCGGCCGGGACCACGGCGAAGAAGACCGCCGCCAAGAAGGTCGCGGCGAAGAAGGCGGCGGCTCCCGAGCAGGAGTGAGCAGGACCGGGCAGGACTGAGCAGGACGTTCCACGACGAGGGCCCGCACTCCGGTGCGGGCCCTCGTCGTGTGCGGGGAGGGCGGGCTCGCTGCGGTGCCGGGTGCGAGGGGAGTGTCACAACCCTGTGATGACGGCGTTCCGGAGGGACTCGCCCCTCTTATCCGCCGGGCGGTGACCGCTACGCTGACGGTATGACGAGCGAGGAGCAGCCCAGCCCCACCAGTGCCCCCGAGCCACCGGAGATCCGTCCCGCCGGGACGCCCGGCGAGCGGGCCAGGGCGCTGCTGCGGCTGCGCCCGTACCGGAGGCTGTGGACCGCACAGCTGATCGGCGGGGCCGGTGACCGGCTCGGGCTGATGGTGCTGGTCGGCCTGGCCTGGGTGGCCGCGCTGATCGGGGGTCAGTTCGGGCACGGGTACCGGGCGGGGGCGCTGGCCGTCGCCGCGCTGCTGGCCTCGCGGCTGCTGGCCACCGTGCTGTTCGGCGCGGCGCTGCTCGGACCGGTGCACGGTCTGGTCGCTTCGAAGCTGGACCGGCGCTGGGTGCTGTTCGGATCGGACGCCTTCCGAGCGGTCCTGATCGGGATCGCGCCCTGGTGGCTCACCTGGTCGTCCGGCTCGGCGCTCTGGCTGCTGCTCGGCACCGCCTTCCTGGCCGGTGCGGCCGAGCGGGTCTGGACGGTGGCCAAGGACGCGGCCGTCCCCGGCCTGCTGCCGGTCGCCGACCCGTACGCCGTCGAGTCGGAGCAGCGGCCCTCGGCCGCCTACCTGGAGACGGTCCGCTCGGTCGACCTGCGGACCGGCTGGGCCGTGGTGCCGCTGGCGGGTGCCCTGCTGGTCGCGCTGACCCTGCTCAACAACGTCTTCGCCGCCTTCGGCTCGGACTGGCTGCGGACGCACCAGTTCACCACCGCCGGGGTCGGCGCCGCGCTGCTGCTGGCCGCCTCGGCCGTGCTGGTCTTCCTCCAGCAGCTGCCCTCCGGCGCGGCCGGAGCCCCGCGCTCCCCGTTGCAGGGCCTGCGCGCCCCGACCGACGCCACCCCCGGCCCCGCGCTGAGCAAGGGCCGGACCGGCTCCGCCCCCTACTTCACCTTCGCGGTGGCCGCCGCCTACGCCTCGATGGCCGGCGTGGCCGCGCTCGGCCTGCTCACCTCGGTCGACCACCGGGGCGGCCCGATCGGCTACGGCCTGGTGGTGCTGGCCGCGGGCCTCGCCCCCGCCGTCGGCGTCCGGATCACCCGTCCGCTGCTGCCCTCGCTCTCCCGCCGCCGGCTGCTGGCGCTGGCCCTGATCACCGAGGGCCTGGCGCTGATCCTGGCCGGGCTGGTGCTGGACTTCGTCCTGGTCCTGCTGCTCACCGTGCTGGCCGGCCTGGCCGCCGGCGTGGTGATCGGCACCGGCCGGACGCTGCTCGCCCAGGAGGTCGAGGAGGCCCGGCTGCCCAAGGTCACCGAGCACCTCCACGCGGTGCTGCGGGTGGTGGTCGGTGCCGCGCTGGTGCTGATGCCGCTGGCCGCCGCCGGGTACGGCGAGATCTCGCTCGGCGAGGTCGAGCCGGGCAGCTTCACCTTCATCCACGACGGCGCCGCGCTGGCCGTCGGCTCCGCCGGGCTGCTGGTGCTGGTGCTCGCCGCCGTGGTGCTGCTGAAGACCGACGACCAGCGGGGCACCGTGCCGTTCGGCCGCGAGCTGCTGCGCTCGGTCCGCGGCGCGGACGTGGTCCCGGCCCACCGGGTGAGCGGCACCGGCTACTTCATCGCCCTGGAGGGCGGGGACGGTGCCGGCAAGTCCACCCAGGCGAACGCCCTGGCCGAGTGGATCCGCAGCAAGGGCCACGAGGTCGTGGTCACCCGCGAGCCGGGCGGTTCGCCGATCGGCCAGCGGCTGCGCGCCCTGGTGCTGGACGTCGGCAACACCGGCCTCTCGCACCGGGCCGAGGCGCTGATCTACGCGGCCGACCGGGCCGAGCACGTCGAGAACGTCATCCGCCCCGCGCTGGAGCGCGGCGCCGTGGTGATCACCGACCGGTACATGGACTCGTCCATCGCCTACCAGGGCGCGGGCCGCGACCTGGCCGCCACCGAGGTGGCCCGGATCTCCCGCTGGGCCACCGGCGGCCTGGTGCCCGACCTGACCGTGGTGCTGGACGTCGCCCCCGAGGCGGCGCGCGAGCGCTTCACCGAGGCGCTCGACCGGCTGGAGTCCGAGCCCACCGAGTTCCACGCCCGCGTGCGCGCCGGGTTCCTCGCGCTGGCCGCAGCCGACCCCGCCCGCTACCTCGTGGTGGACGGCAGCCAGCAGCCCGCCTTCGTGACGACCGCGATCCGCCACCGGCTCGACCGCGAGCTGCCGCTCTCCGAGCAGGAGAAGGCCGCCAAGCTCGAGCAGGAGCGGCTGGCCCGCGAGGAGGCCGCGCGCCGCGCCGCCGAGGAGGCCCGTCTGAAGGCCGAGGCTGAGGAGGCCGAGCGCAAGCGGCTCGAACTGCTGGAGGAGCTCCGGAAGGAGCAGGAGGAGAAGGACCGGCTGGCCCGCGAGGAGGCCGAGCGGCTCGCGGCGGAGGCGGCGGCCAAGGCCGCCGAGGAGGCGCGCCTGAAGGCGGAGGCCGAGGCGGCCCGTCAGGCCGAGGAGGCTGCGGTCCGGGCGGCGGCGGAGGCCGAACGGCGCAAGGCCGAGGAGGCGGAGCGGCAGCGGCTGGCCGCCGAGGCGGCGGCGCAGGCGGAGCTGCAGCGCCAGCGCGAGGAGCAGCGGGCCGAACAGCGGCGGCGGGCCGAGGAGGCGCTGCAGCGGGCGGAGGCGGCGCGGGTCGCCGCGGCCGCGGCTGCTGCGGCGACGTCTGCTGCCGCGGCCACGGCGGCTGCCGCGACGACGGCTGCGGCTGCTGCGCCGACTGCGTCGGCTGCCGAGGCGGAGGACTCGGGGGTGGCGTCCTCGAACGAGGCGACCACCACCATGGAGCTGGCCCACCCGGGCCGGGACCGGGACCAGGCCACCACCGAGCTGCGGAAGCCGGCCGACGAGACGGCCGTGCTGCCGCGCGTCCCGGCGGACGAGACCGCGGTGCTGCCGCGGGTGCCGGCCGTGGGTGAGACGGCGGTGCTGCCGCGGGTCCCCGCGGACGAGACGGCCGTGCTGCCGAAGGTGGAGGGTGCCCGGACCGCCGAGCTGCCCAAGCTGACGGCTGAGCCCGTCCGGCCTGCCAGGCCGACCGCGCCCGCTGCTCCCGCTGCTCCTGCGGACCGGGTGCCGTCCGACCTGTGGCGGGACGAGCCGGCCGCTCCGGCGGAGTCCGAGGCCGAGTCGACCCGGGAGCTGCCGCTGCCGGTGGAGGAGCCGCGGCCGCGGCCGTCCTGGGCCGAGGAGACCCCGATGGACGACCTGCCCAGCCTGACCGACAGCCTGCTCGGCTCCCGTGAGGAGTGGGCGCGCTGGGACGAGAACGGCGAGGAGCAGGACCGCGACCGCAAGGGTCGCAAGCGCAAGTAGCCGTTGGATCGATCGGAGGGGCGGGCGCGGCCGGTGGCCGGGCCCGCCCCTTCCGCGTGCCGCCGCTTCCGCGTGGCGGGGACGGGGCACGGCGTCGACCTCTCCCGCCGGTCGGCGCGGCCGTGGCGGGTGCGTCTCGGCGGCGGGCCCGTGGGTGTCCGCCGTTGCGGTTAGGCTCGGGTGGGACGAGGGAGTGCGGCGTGAGTGTGTGGGACGACCTGGTCGGCCAGGATCGGGTGGTCGAGCAGCTGACGGCGGCGGCCGTGGCGGCGCGGGCGACGGTGGCCGCCGGGCGCGCGGGTGCTGACGGAGCGTCGGAGGGTGCCCCCGTCCCGGGTGGGAACGCCTCGCTGATGACGCACGCCTGGCTGTTCACCGGCCCGCCGGGCGCCGGGCAGACCACCGCCGCGCGGGCCTTCGCGGCGGCCCTCCAGTGCACCAGCCCGGATCTCGAACTCGGCGGCGTTCCGGGCTGCGGTTTCTGCGACGGCTGCCACACGGTGCTGTCCGGAAGCCACGCCGACGTGAAGTACGTCCGCACCGACGGCCTGTCGATCGGTGTCGGCGACATGCGCGACCTGGTGCTGCGCGCCGCCAGCTCCCCGACCGGCGGCCGCTGGTCGGTGATCCTGGTGGACGCCGCGCACCGGCTGACCGAGGCGGCGGCCAACGCGCTGCTGAAGGGCGTGGAGGAGCCCTCCCCGCGCACCGTGTGGCTGCTCTGCGCCCCCTCGGTGCAGGACGTGCTGCCCACCATCCGTTCGCGCTGCCGCCTGCTGGTGCTGCGCACCCCGGCAGCCGAGGCGGTGGCCGACATGCTGGTCCGCCGGGACGGGGTCGAGCCGGAGGCGGCGCGGCTGGCGGCGCTGGCCGGGCAGGGGGACATCGAGCGCTCCCGCCGCCTGGCCGTGGACGAGCAGGCCCGGGCCCGTCGCCTGGACGTGCTGAAGATCCCGCTGGAGGTCGCCGACATCGGCGGCTGCCTGGCCGCGGCCCAGCGGCTGGTGGACACCGCCAAGGCGGATGCCGAGGCGCTGGCGGAGAGTCAGGACGCGAAGGAGACGGGCGACCTGAGGGCGGCTTACGGGGCGGTCGAAGGCAGCCGCGCGCCGCGCGGGATGGCGGGCGCCGTCAAGGAGCTGGAGAAGCGCCAGAAGAGCCGGGCCACCAGGACCCGGCGCGAGACGCTCGGCGTCGCCCTGCTGGACCTGCTCGGCTTCTACCGGGACGTGCTGGCGCTCCAGCTCGGCTCCACCGGCGCGCTGTCCAACGAGGATCAGCGCCAGGCGCTCGGCCGGGTCGCGGGCGCCGGGAGCGCGGAGAACACGCTGCGCCGGATCGAGGCCGTGCTGGCCTGCCGCCGTGCCCTGGACCGGAACGTCGACCCGCTGCTGGCGGTCGAGGCGATGACGGTCGCCCTCCGGGCGGGCTGAGCAGCACCGCTGCGCGACCCCGTGGGGCTGGAGCCGGGGCTGGGGCTCGGACTGGCAGCGGGGCCGGTTGCCGCCGTACGGCGGTGAGTTGACGAAACATCACCTCCTCCCTTCGAGTGAATCGCGGACCCGCCCCGGGAGCCGTACCGCCGCCCGCCGCTGCGCCCGGCACGCTGTGCACCGAGAACCGAGAGGTGGTGCGCCGCATGCCCAGACCGTTCCTCGTCGTACCGCTGGTGGTGGCCCTGGTTGCCGGGTTCCTGCTGGGCCGGGCCGCGCTGGTCCGCTGGCGCGACCTGAAGGCGGCCCAGACCTACGAACTGACCGCCGAGCAGCGGCCGTTGCTGGTCAGGGCCGGCGGCGCGGTACTGTGCGGGATGTGCGTGACCGCGCTCACCGTCGCGGTCGTCCTGGACGGCCGGGGCGTCCGTCCGGCGCAGGCCGCCGCCGTGGTCGCGGCCGAGCGGCCCGCCGCGCCGCCGGTGCAGCCGCCCCCCTCCGGGGCCGAACTCCCGCCCGTGGTGACGCGGTTCGAGCTGATCGGCAGGCCCGCGGGCGGTGAACTGATGGAGGGTGAGGTGGCCGGACCGGACGGCCGCCCCCGGACGGTCAGGGTCTGGCTGCCGGACCGCTACCGCGCCGAGCCGCAGGCCCGCTTCCCGGTCGTGGTGCTGCATGCGGGCACCACCGGCCGGACCGCCGACGCCGAACTCCCCGACGTCTTCGAGGGCGTCGCCTCCGCCGTGAAGCTGGGCCGCTCCCGCCCGTTCGTGCTGGTCGCCCCGGCGGCCCCGGCCGGCACCGGCCACCCGTGCGAGCTGGTCGCCGCCGCCCCGCAGGCCATCGCCGACGACCAGGCTTTGCGGACGGCCGTCGGTGCCGCCTTCCGCACCCTGCCGCCCGGTCCCGGCGGCTGGGGCGTGCTGGGCGTCGAGGGCGGCGCGGCCTGCGCGGCCGCCGCCGGACTGGCCCGCCCCGACCTGTACGGGGCGGCGGCCGCCGTCTCCGGCCGGTACGACGGTGCCGCGCTGGCGGTCGCCGCGGCCGAGGCGCCGGAGGGCACCGCGGCGAAGTTGCTGCTGGCCGCCGCCAAGGACGACGCGGAGGGGCTGGGCGCGGCGCGCGGGTTGCAGAAGGCGCTGAAGGAGGGTCAGGGGCGGGCCGCCAAGGCCAACGTCCGGCTCTCCGACGCGGTCCGGGACTTCGCGCCCGAGCGGGAGCGGCTCCGGCTGGTCCGGGTGGCGGTCCAGTACCTGGCCGAGAACCTGACGCGCTGACGGCCATGGCACCCGCCGTACCCGCCGCACCTGTGCATCCAGCGGCCCCAACGGGCCCGGCGGCCCCGGCGGCCGTACCGGCGATGGCGGAGCTGCGGGCCCCGGCGGTGGTGGCGACGGCGGCGGTGGCGGAGCGGAGCAGTTGCACTGGCGGGCTCGAAAGCGGGTTCGGGGCGCGCGGCGACGCCCGTGCGCCGGAGCGCGGGCGTGCCGATCACCGAGCGCTAGGCTCGGGGCGTCCGACCCCCTCTGCCGAGAGAAGACGCCCCGATGCGCGCAGTCCGGCCCGTCCGCCTCGTGCCCGCCCTGCTCGCCGCCGCGCTGCTGGTGGGCGGTTGCACCTCGGGCCGGTCCGACAGCCCCACCTCGTCCACGCCGCCGTCCTCGGACGCCGCTTCGGGCGCCTCGGCCTCCCGGAGCGCCGGTGCCACCCCGCTCCAGCCGCTCCCGGAGGGCACCCCGGCCGCGCTGGCCCCGTACTACGCCCAGAAGCTCTCCTGGCAGCCCTGCGACGGCGAGTTCGAGTGCGCCACCTTCAAGGTCCCGCTCGACTACGCGGCCCCGTCCGGCGGCGATCTCACCCTCGCCGCCGCCCGCAAGCCCGCCACCACCCGTCCCGGTGGCCGGGCCAAGCTCGGCTCGCTGCTGCTCAACCCGGGGGGCCCCGGCGCCTCCGCCGTCGAGTACGTGGAGGCGGTGGCCAAGGGCTACGACGCCGAGGTCCGCGCCGGGTACGACCTGGTCGGCCTGGACCCGCGCGGCGTCGGCCGCTCCCGGCCGGTGACCTGCCTGAGCGGCCCGCGGATGGACGCGTACACCGCCGTCGACATCACCCCTGACGACCAGTCGGAGATCGATGCCCTGGTGGCCTCCGACAAGGAGTTCGCCGAGGGGTGCAAGCAGAACGCGGGCGCCGTGCTCGGTCACGTCTCCACCGTCGAGTCGGCCCGCGACCTGGACGTGCTGCGCGCACTGGTCGGCGACGAGAAGATCAGTTACCTCGGCAAGTCCTACGGCACCTTCCTCGGCGCCACCTACGCCGGCCTCTACCCCGCCAAGGTCGGCCGGATGGTGTTGGACGGCGCGATGGACCCGGCGCTCGACGCCGTCGCCGGCAACCGGACCCAGGCGGCTGGCTTCGAGACCGCCTGGTCCGCCTTCGCCAAGGACTGCGCCAAGCACGGCGGGGAGTGCGCGCTCGGCGACACCGAACAGAAGGCCGGCGAGCAGCTTCTCGCCCTCTTCAAGCAGCTCGACGGCGCCCCGCTGCCCACCTCCGACTCCGCCCGGAAGCTGACGGAGGCCCAGGCCACCACCGGCGTGATCCACGCGATGTACGCCGAGTTCCTCTGGCCCCAGCTGCGCACCGCGCTCACCTCCGCCAAGGCCGGCGACGGCACCGGTCTGCTCAAGCTCTCCGACCAGTACTACGAGCGCGAGTCCGACGGCAGCTACCCGAACCTCATGTACGCCAACATGGCCGTCAACTGCCTCGACCTCCCCGCCCCTTTCGCCTCGCCCACCGAGGCCGCCGCCGCCGTCCCGGACTTCGAGAAGGCCTCCGCCCACTTCGGCCGCGACATGGCCTGGATGGCCCTGGCCTGCGCCTACTGGCCGGTCCCCGCCACCGGCGCCCCGCACACCATCGCCGCCGCCGGCTCCTCCCCGATCGTCGTGGTCGGCACCACCCGCGACCCGGCGACCCCCTACGCCTGGGCCCAGTCCCTCGCCGACCAGCTCGACTCCGGCCGCCTCCTCACCTACGACGGCGACGGCCACACCGCCTACGGCCGCCGCAACACCTGCGTGGACGGCGCGGTCAACCGCTACCTCCTCGGTGGTGACGCCCCGGCCGACGGCACCCGCTGCGCGAAGTAGCTCACACCGGGCGGAAAGTGGCTTCGGCGCCCGGGCGGTCCGTATGTACGATGACCGCCCCTACCCCTGCCCGCCCAAGGAGTGCTCCGTGCTCGGAGTCAACGACCTGGCGACGTACGTGCTCGGCGCCCTGGTCATCGTCCTGCTGCCCGGCCCCAACTCGCTCTACGTCCTGTCCGTCGCCGCCCGCAAGGGCATACGCACCGGCTACCAGGCCGCCGCCGGCGTCTTCATCGGCGACTTCACCCTGATCAGCCTCACCGCCCTCGGCGCCTCCTCCCTCCTGGAGGCCAACCCGGCCGTCTTCGCCGTGGTGAAGTTCGGCGGCGCGGCCTACCTGCTCTGGATCGGCTTCGGCATGCTCCGCGCCGCCCGTCAGCTCTGGCGCGAGCGGCACGCCCTCCCCGCCGCCGAGTCCCCCGACGAGGCCCCGCAGGCCGACACCGAGCGCCCGTTCCGCCGCGCCCTGGTGATCAGCCTGCTCAACCCCAAGGCCATCCTCTTCCTGCTCTCCTTCTTCACCCAGTTCGTCGACCCGACCTACGGCGCGCCGATCCTCTCCTTCTCCCTCCTCGGCGGCGTCCTCCAGACCTTCAGCGTCCTGTACCTCTCCCTCCTGATCTTCGCGGGCACCACCCTCGCCACCGCCTTCCGCCGCCGCAAGCGCCTCTCCGCCACCCTCACCACCGGCGTTGCCGCCCTCTTCGCCGGCTTCGCCGCCAAGCTCGCGGTCTCCTCCGCCTGACCTCGGCCTGACCCCCGCCCGGCCTCCGGGCCTGCCGGAAAGTCGGTACGGAGCACGAGTGCGCAGCGTGTAGACTGGCCCGCGTTGCCGAAGGCGTGTTCACACACCCCAGGCAACGGTGCCGCCTTAGCTCAGTTGGCCAGAGCAACGCACTCGTAATGCGTAGGTCATGGGTTCGAATCCCATAGGCGGCTCCGGAGTCGAAGAGGCCCGGTCAGGGAAACCTGACCGGGCCTCTTCTGTTGTGCCCGGGGCCCGGATTCACCCGTGCGGGCGGCGACGGGGGTGGGTGGGGGCGGATAGCTTCGTGGGCGAACTGCGGGTGGCGAGCCGTGCTGCCCGTGACGTCGTCGAGGGAGAGGCCCGTGAGGGTTCCCGTGATGGTGGCTGCTGTGGTGGTGGCGGCTGCGCTCGTTCCGGTGGGTGCGCAGGCGGCGCCGGCGGACGGGCCGCCGTACGTGCGTGATCTGGCGGTGTCGGTGGCGGCGCCGGAGCCGTCGGCGCCGGGGGAGGTGGCGCCGTTCACGGTGGTGGTGTGCAACCAGGGGAGCGAGGCGCCGCAGGAGGATGCGGTGCTGGTGGTGAACGGGCCGCCCGGGGAGGGGATGGAGCTGACCTCGGAGAGCTTCGGGGTGGTGGACGGCGGGTGGAACTGGATCAAGTTCGAGCTGGGGAAGGGGCTCTACCCGCACGACTGCACGCACGTGAAGCTCCGGGCCCGGACGCTGGCCGGGATGGACGGGTCGAGGACCTTCGACGGCGGTACGGCGGAGGTGAGTTGGGCGGCGGACCAGGACCAGTCGGACAACGCGGCGACGTGGAGTTCGGTGATCACCGGGCCGGTGACGGGTGCGTTCCTGGCGCTGTCGAAGCAGCCGCTGCCGACCGCGCCGGGCGGGACGGCGGAGTTCCAGGTGGAGGAGAGCAACCTCGGCCCGTCGGTGGACTACCCGTGGCGGGGCCGGGTGGTGGCCCAACTGCCGTCCGGGTCACGGTTCGTGCCCACGGGGGAGGGCAGCCAGTGCGAGATCTCGGCGGACGGCACGACCGCCGTCTGTCCGGACGACATCGTCAGCAACACCTGGCGGCCGGCGAAGCGGGACTTCGCGGTGAAGGTGGGAGAGGGCTGCGAGCCCGGGAGCACGGTGCGGGCGGTGGTGACCTACGAGGCGCCGGCGAACCCGCCGCCGCACCGGTCCGTGCTGAACGTGGACATTCCGGTGAAGTGAGGGGATGAAACGCTGAAGGCGGGCCCGGACCGAGGTGGACTCGGCGGGCTCGCCCAGCGGCGGCACATGACGACGGGTCAGCCGTGGCGGGGCTCCCAGCGGAAGAGGCGGCGGGCGAGGACGGTGGCGCCGGCGGTCCAGGCGGCGGCGATCAGCAGGGACGTGGCGGCGTGCTGCCAGCCGTGCACCAGGTCGAGTTCGGGGAGGGCGGCGCCGCTCCAGGACTCGTGGCCGAAGCCGCGGCCGAACCAGGCGGTGCGCAGGGTCTCCACCACGGGGGCGAGCGGGAGGTTGTGGGCGGGGTCCTGGAGCCAGCTGGGCATGGAGCTGAGCGGGGCGACCACGCCGCTGGCGAACATGCAGATCAGCAGGACGGGGGTGGCGACCATCGGGGCGGACTCGGCGCTGGGGGTGATGCCGGACAGCGCCACCGCCAGGATCGCGAAGAGCAGGAACCCGAGGGTCAGGGTGAGCAGGAAGAGCAGCGGGTCGGCGGGCAGCGGGGCGCCGAACCAGAGCACCGCGGTGCCGCCGAGCACCAGCACCTGGAGCAGGACGACGGCGGCGGCCGCGCCGAACTGCCCGGCGAAGATGGCGGTCGGCGGGACTTCGGTGCCGCGCAGCCGCTTGAGCACCAGGTCGTCGCGGCGGGCGACGATGCCGTTCAGCAGGTTGATGAACGTGGTCACCAGGGCGAAGCCGATGAAGCCGATGGTGCTGTAGGCGGCGGCGTTCACCCCGCCGATCTCGCGCTCGCGGAGCGGGGCGGCGATCACCAGGTTGAGCAGGACCGGCAGCAGGAAGCCGATGAAGGTGGAGCGCCGGTTGCGCCAGAACACCCGCCAGGAGAGCAGGAACTGGCCACGGGCGTAGGCGGGCCAGCTGAGCTCGCGGACGGTGGTGGTGGAGCGGGGCAGGGTGGTGGTCAGGGCGCTCATCGGGTCTCCGCCTTGTCGTGGGCCAGCTGCAGGAAGACGTCCTCGAGGGAGGCGTTGCGCGCCTCGATGCCGTCCAGCTCGACGCCCAGGCCGTCGGCCCAGCCGTGCAGGGCGGCCAGGGCGGGGGCGGTCTTGGCGACGGTGTAGACCACGGTGCCCTCGTCGAGGGTGGGCGACTCGCCCAGCACGGTGGGGAGTTGGGCGGGCAGCACACCGGCGGGCAGCGGGAAGGTGACCCGGGTGCCCTGGCCGGAGAGCACCTCGTCGACGGTGCCGACGGCGGCGAGTTGGCCGCGGTCCATGATGGCCACCCGGTCGGCCAACTGCTGGGCCTCCTCCAGGTAGTGGGTGGTCAGCAGGACGGTGGTGCCGGCCGCGCGGAGCTCCTTGACCAGGCGCCAGGTGGTGCGCCGGGCCTCCGGGTCCATGCCGGTGGTGGGTTCGTCGAGGAAGAGCACCTCCGGGGTGTTCAGCACGGCCAGGGCGAGGTCGAGCCGTCGCCTTTCGCCGCCGGAGAGTTGGGAGACCCGGATGCCGGCCCGCTCGGTGAGGGCGACCCGGTCGAGCACCTCGGTGGTGGGCCGGGCGCCGGAGATGAAGGTGCGCCAGGAGTCGACGGTCTCCTTGACGGTCAACTCCTTGAAGAAGCCGCCCTCCTGGAGCATCACGCCGGTGCGCCTGCGCACCTGGGCGCCCTGGGTCCAGGGGTCGAGGCCGAGCACCCGGACGGTGCCGGCGCTCGGGGCGCGGTAGCCCTCCAGTACCTCCATGGTGGTGGTCTTGCCGGCGCCGTTGGTCCCCAGCAGGGCGAACAGCTCGCCCCGCGCGACGGTGAAGGAGACTCCCCGTACGGCTTCGTAGTCCCCGTAGCTGCTGCGCAGACCGTGTACCTCCACGGCCGCCTCCCCGGTATTCCCCGGGCCTGTGGTGAGTGTCATGGGACATAGGGTGAACCGGCCCGCCCCTATAAGGCAAGTGCACGACATAACCGCAGGTCAGAGGGTATGCAAAATGTCATGGGTGCAAGTGTGGCATTTTCGACGGATGGGTTTCTTACATTCCCTACTGATGTTCGAGCGGCGGCCGGGTGCATAGTTTCCTCATCGCCGAGAACGAGCCGGAGAAAAAGACCGGAAAGCGAATCGGCGGAAAGGGTGACCGGCCCCGACGGGGCAGGCCCCACGACCCAAGAGGGAGCTTCACATGGCTGAGAACACCACCCCCGCGAACGACCAGTTCGACATCGAGATCGAGGAGCTGGACAGCGTCAACGCCGGCGTCTCCGTCTCCTCCCTGGCCTGCGCGGCCTGCCCGGTCTCGAGCTTCAGCTCGATCTCCAACGCCGCCGCCGAGGTTGCGGCCGAGTAATTCGGGACCTGTGCCGCGGTGAGTCCGCCCTCGGGCGGAGTCACCGCGGCACCCTCGTCTCTTCCCCCGTCTTCCCGCCCACAGACACGAATTGACCGACGAACAGCAGTGAAGGAGAAGCCGGGTCATGGAGAACCTCCGGCAAGAGCTGACGCGGTTCATCCAGGAACCCGCCGCTCAGCAGGACCCGCCCGCGCTCTACCGTCGACTGCTGGCCGAGGAGCCGGTGCTGGACCTCGGACGGGTGCACGTGGTGTCGGGCTACCAGGAGATCGTCACCGTACTGATGCACCCCGGCACGGCGGTCGATCCGACCACCGTCGGTCTGCCGAGCGCCGGTTCGACCGCGCTGGCGCGGATCGTCAACCGGATGCTCCCGATGCGCGACGGCGCCGACCACACGCGGTTGAAGCGCCTCGCCACCACCGCCTTCTCCGCCCGCCGCCTGGAGCAGATGCGCGAGCGGATCGAGAGCACGGCCGCCCGGATGCTCGAACCCCTGCTCGCCGCAGGTGAGTTCGACGTGGTCGCCGACCTCGCCGTCCCGCTGCCGGTGGCCGTCTCCTGCGCCATCCTGGACATCCCCGACTCCGAGCAGGAGCGCGTGGTCGGCTGGGCCGGCCTGGTCGCCCGCTCGCTGCTGGACGACTTCGGCGGTCAGGGCGCCTCGGCGGACGCCGCCACGATCGCCGAACTCGACGCGGAGTTCGAGGAGTTCCGCGCCTACGTCGAGGAGCTGTGCGCCGCGCGCGCCGCCGCTCCGGGTGACGACCTGATCAGCCGTCTCACCGTCGCCCGCGCCGAGGGCAAGCTCGACGACGAGGACCTGCTCGCCTTCGTGGTGATGCTGCTCGCCAACGGGCTGGAGACGCTCACCTCCGGACTGGCGCTGGCCGTATGGCAGTTGCTGCGCGACCCGGAGCTCGCCGAACTGATCCGGAACCGGCCCGAGCGGGCCGAAGCGGTGTTCGACGAGGCCCAGCGGCTCGGCAGCCCCGTGCGCGCCAGCGCGCGCGCCCTCACCCACGACGTGACCCTCGGCGACACCGTGATCCCGGCCGGCCGGGTCGCTCTGCTGCTCTACGCGGCCGCCAACCGGGACCCGCGCCGCTTCGCCGCCCCGGACGCCTTCGATCCGGACCGGGCCGAGACCCGTCACCTGGCCTTCGGCCACGGTCCGCACCACTGCCTGGGTGCGCCGCTCTCCCTGATGGCCGGTGCCGCCGTGCTGCGCGGCCTGGCCGAGGCGGGGCGCACGCAGGAGCTGAGCACCCCGCTGACGGAGGAGACCGTGCGCTGGAGCACCCAGTTCGTCTTCGGCGGCATGCGTGAACTGCCGCTGCTCTGCGTCCCCGTGGCGCGGCCCGAGCCCCAGCCGGAGCCGGAGCCGCAACTGGAGCCGCAGCCGGAGTCCGAGGAGTCCGCGGCCGCGCTGGTGGGGGCGGTGCGGTCATGAGCCTCACGACGACCGACGCGTCCGCACGCACCACCGGGACCGCGGAGGAGGAGCGGAACGGCCGGGCCGTGGCCGCCGCCCCCGCCAAGGAGTCCACCGCCGTCGCGGCCGCCCGGGCCGCCGCCGTCCTGGAGCCCGGGCTGGACCGCCCGGTGGGGCTGGTCGGTGCCCGGCTGCGGGCCGCCGCCGCGGCGCTGTTGCTGGTGGTCGGCGCGGGCGGCGGCTGGCTGGCCTTCGGCACGCTGCCGCACACGCTCGCGCTCCCGGCCCTGCTGGCCCACGGCGCGGCCCCGGAGACCGTCCGGGCCGAGCAGGCGGGCGCGCTGCTCGCCTACCAGGTGAGCCCCGGGTCCGCCGTGACGCAGGGTCAGACCCTGGCGCTGCTGCGGACGCCGGCGGGCGAGGAGCTCGCCGTCCGGGCCCCGCAGGCCGGCACCGTCACCGCGCTGCTCTCCGCCCCCGGCGCCACGCTCGCCCCGGGCGCGGCCGTCGCCGCCCTGGACGCGGCGCAACTGCCGGACACCGTCCGACTGTTCGCCACCTCGCTGCGGGAGGCCGGGGAGCTGGTGCCCGGCCGGACGGTGCTGGTCCCGGTGCCGGGCGGGGGTACCGTGCAGGCCACCATCATCGAGGTGGACCCGCTGCCGGTCCGCGCCGAGACGCTGGACGGGGCGTTCTCCGTACCGCTGCCCGGTGTGCCCTCCGGCGCGGCCCCGGTCTGGACGGCCCGGGCCCAACTGCCGCCCGACACCACCCGGCTGCGCGGCCCGGTGCCGCTGACCGTCTCGGTCGACCTGGGTGCCCGGCACCCGTACGAGGCCGTGTTCGGGACGGGGGCCGGCCGGTGAGCCTCGACGTCCGGGAGGCTGCTGCCCGGACCGCACCGGCGGCCGCGGCGAGCACCCCGGCGCCGAAGCCGGAGCAGAGCAGGACCAAGAGGACCAACAAGCCCCGCCGCTACCTGCGCACCCCCGTGGTGCCGCAGATGGAGGAGCAGGACTGCGGCGCGGCCTGCCTGGCCGTGGTGCTGGGCGCGCTCGGCCGCCGGGTGACGCTCCAGGAGGCCTCGCGCTCCTGCGGGGTGAGCCGGGACGGCGTCAGTGCGGCCGCGGTCGCCCGGGCGGCCGGCCGGTACGGCGTGATCGCCAAGGGCCGCCGGATCGTCCGCACCGAGGAGAGGCTGCAGGGCCTGGAGGCCCTCCAGGTCCCGTCGATGGTCCTGGTCACCGGCCCGCACTTCGCGATCTACGAGGGCGTCAAGCGCGGCCGGGTGCACGTCAACGACCCGTCGATGGGCTCCTACTCGGCCACTCCGGCCGAGTTCTGGGACTCGTTCTCCGGGATCGCGGTCGGCTTCGAGCCGGGCCCGGACTTCGAGCCCGGCGGGCAGCGCTTCCCGCTGCTGCGGGCCCTGGGCGGCCGGATGCGGGCGTTCGCGGCCCCGCTGCTGCTGGCGGTGCTGCTCTCGGTCGCGCTGGCGGTGCCGGGGGTGGTCGCGGCCTTCCTGCTGCGGGCGTACCTGCGCTCGGTGGTGCTGGGGGGCCTGGAGTCCTGGGCGGTGCCGCTGGCGCTCGCCTCGGCCGCCGTGGCCGGCACCGTGGTGCTCGGCACCTGGCTCCAGCAGACCCTGGTCAACCGGGTGTTGGAGGCGATGGCGGCCCGGGCGTCGTCCGGCTTCCTGTGGCGGCTGATCCGGCTGCCCGGCTCCTTCTTCCACCGGCGCCAGCTGGGCGGCCTGGTGACCCGGGTCCAGATGAACGACGGCCTGGCGATGCTGCTCTCGCACCGGGTGGCCTCGGCCTCGGCCCAACTGGCCGCCGCCGCCGTCCACCTGGGGGCGCTGGCCTGGCTGGAGCCACGGCTGGCCGTGGTGCCGGTGGTGGTCGCCGGGCTGGACCTGCTGGCCCTGCGGGTCGCCGACCGGCGGCGCGGCGGGCTGGTGCACCGGCTGCACGCCGAGCAGCACAAGCGCGACGGGGTGGCCTTCGCCGGGGTGTCGGCGATCGAGACGCTCAAGGCCGAGGGCGCGGAGGACTCCTTCTTCCGCTCCTGGGCGGGCTGGCAGGCCCGGGCCATGGAGACCGGCCAGAAGGTCACCACCGCGGTGATCGTGCCGCTCTCGCTGCCCGGTGCGCTCAACGCGGCGGCCACCGCCACCGTGGTGGTGGCCGGCACCTCGATGCTGCTGGGCGGCTCGCTCTCGATCGGCACGCTGCTGGCCTTCCTGCTCCTGCTCAACGGATTCCTCGGCCCGGTCGGCCAGTTGGTCAACGCGGCCTCGGAGCTCACCATGGCCCGGGCGCAGAACGCGCTGCTGGAGGACGTGGAGAGCAGCGAGCCCGATCCGTACCTGACCCCGGTGCTGGACGCGCCGGCCGAGCCGGGCCCGCGCCTGAGCGGTGAACTGGAGCTGCGCGACGTCGAGTTCGGCTACGACCCGAACCGGCCGCCCACCCTGGCGGGGATCTCGCTGCACATCCGCCCGGGGGAGTGGGTCGCGGTGGTCGGCGGCAGCGGCAGCGGCAAGTCCACGATGGCCAGGCTGGCCGCCGGGGTGCTGCGGCCGTGGTCCGGCCAGGTGCTGCTGGACGGCAGGCCCAGGGACGACTGGCACCGGGCCGTGGTGACCGGTCAGGTGGCGTACGTGGAGCAGCAGTTGAGGCTCTTCGAGGGCACCGTCCGGGAGAACCTGACGCTCTGGAACCCGGCCGCCGACGAGGACGCCCTGCGCCGCGCGCTGGAGGACGCCGAGGTCGCCGACCTGGTCGCCCGCCGGGGCGGCCTGGACGCCGGGCGGATCGACGAGGACGCCCGCAACCTCTCCGGCGGCGAGCGCCAGCGGCTCGAACTGGCCCGCGCGCTCGCCCTGGACCCGGCCCTGCTGGTGCTGGACGAGGCCACCTCCGCGCTGGACGCGCACACCGAGGCGGCGGTCAACGAGCACCTGCGGCGGCGCGGCACCACCTGCCTGGTGCTGGCGCACCGGCTGAGCACCATCCAGGCCGCCGACCGGGTGGTCGTGCTGGCCGGCGGACGGATCGTCCAGCAGGGAACCCCGGCCGAACTCGCTGCCGTCCCCGGCCCCTACCAGACCCTGCTCACCGAAAAGGCCCGGCGCACCGGGACCCATGAGCCGTCCGAAGGCACCGCGCTCACCGAAAAGGCCCGGCGCACCGGGACCCATGAGCACTCCGAAGCCATCGCGCCCACCGAGAAGGCCCGGCGTACCGGGACCCATGGGCGGACCGAAGGCCCCGCGCCCACCGAGGAGGCCCGGCAGACCGGGACCCATGGGCGACCCGCCGGATCCGAGATCCCGAAGGAGGAGAAGTCATGACCGCCACGGCCACCGCCGAAGCCAACCGGGCCGCGCTCGCCGCCACCGTCGGCGTGCTGCACCCCGGCCGTGGCGGACGACAGACCCGTCCGCAGAACCTCACCCACCCGGCCGAGCAGGCGCACGCCGTGCTCGTCGCGCTCGGGGCGCTCCCCGCAGACGCCGAACTCCCTTCCACGGTACGGAGCTCCCGCGACCCGCTGACCGCGCTGCTGCGGTCGGCCGGGCTGCGGTACCGGCCGGTGACCCTGCCCACGGCCGAGGACGGCCACGGCGACCCGGCCGGTACGGCCGGGCCGATGGTCGGCTTCGCGGCCGAGGACGGCCGCCCGGTCGCCCTGGTGCCGCGGCCGGCCGGCGGCCACCGCCACCACGACCCGGCCGGGGCGTCCGCCCCGGTCGCGCTGCAGGAACGGGCGCTGCTGCTCTACCTGCCGCTTCCCGCAGGTGACTTGGGGCCGGCGGACCTGGCCCGTTTCGTCCTGCGGGTGCCCGGCGCCCGCCGCGACCTGGGACGGCTGACCGCAGCCGGCCTGGGGGCGGCGATGCTCGGGCTGATCGTGCCGCTGAGCGCCGGTGTCCTGATGCCGGAGCTCATGGCGGCCGACCGGCACCCCGTCCGCTGGCTGGCCCTGCTGCTGGGGTCGGCCGTCCTGGCGGCCTGGCTGCTGGTGATCGTCCGGAACACCGCCGCCGTGCGGTTGACCGGGCGGGTGCAGAGCGCGTTGGAACCGGCCGTCTGGGACCGTCTGCTCGGTCACGACGCCCGGTTCTTCCGCGACTTCAGCACCGGAGACCTGGTCCACCGCGCCAATGCGGTGGCCCAGGCCCGGGCCGCGCTGTCCGAAGTCCTGGTCAGCGCCGTCCTGGGGGCGGTGTTCGCCACCTCGGGGCTCACGGTCCTGATGCTGGTGGACGCCTGGCTCGGCGGGCTGCTGCTGCTCGCCGTCCTGGCGGTGACCGGGCTGCTGCTGTTGCTCGGTCGCCGTCGCCAACGCCACGAGAGTGCCGTCTTCGAACTGCACGGCAAGCTGAACGGCGTGCTGTACGGGCTGCTGCTCGGCATCGACAAGATCCAGACGGCCGGCCGGGAGATCCAGGCCTTCGCCCGCTGGGCGGTGCCGTTCGCCGCCCAGAAGCGGGCCGACGCGGACGCCCAGCGGGCCGACGCCGCGGCCGCCGCGCTCACCGCAGGGCTCCAACCGCTGCTGCTGGCCGTTCTGTTGGCGGGTGCGGTGCTCGACGGGAACACCCTGCCGGGCCACCTGATGGCCGCCGGCGTGGCGGCCGGCCAGGTCGCCGCGGCGCTCGGTCAGGTCACCCACGCGGCGGCCAGTGCCTACGGGATCGCCCCGGTGCTGGACCGGATCCGGCCGATCCTGGCCGAGGTCCGGGCCTCGGACGGGGCACGGGAGTTGAACGATCCCGGCGAGCTGCGTGGGGCGGTTTCGCTGGACCGGGTCACCTTCCGCTACCCGGGCACGGCCGCCCCGGTGCTGCACGAGGTCTCGCTGCACGCCGGGCCCGGCGAGATGGTCGCCGTGGTCGGCCCGTCCGGGGCCGGAAAGTCCACCCTGGTGCGACTGCTGCTCGGCTTCGAGACGCCCGAGTCCGGCGCCGTCCGCTACGACGGGCAGGACCTGGCCGGGCTGGACGCGCGGCTGGTCCGGCGCCAACTCGGCGCGGTGCTCCAGCACGGCCGGATGCTGCGCGGCTCGCTGCTGGAGAACCTGGCCGGCAGCGATCCGGACGTGACCGAGGACCGGATCTGGGAGGCCGCCGAACTGGCCGGGATCGCCAAGGAGTTGCGGGCCCTTCCGCTCGGTCTCGGCACCCGGGTCGGGGAGGACGCCGCGGGCTTCTCCGGGGGCCAGGTGCAGCGCCTGCTGCTGGCCCGCGCGCTGGTCCGCCGGCCCGCCGTCCTGCTGCTGGACGAGGCCACCTCCGCGCTGGACAACGCGACCCAGCTGCGGGTCGCCGAGGCCGTCGCGGGCCTGGACCGCACCCGGCTGGTGATCGCCCACCGGCTCAGCACCATCCGCACCGCCGACCGGATCCACGTCCTCTCCGGGGGCAGGGTCACGGCCTCCGGCACCTACGACGAACTACTAGGCCACGACCCGCTGTTCACCCGACTCGCCCGACTCCAGGAGATGTGAGATGCCGCTCGACCTGCAGACCTGGCTCCCCGTCGACGGTGCCTCCGCCCCGACCACCGACGCCGACGCCCTCGCCGATACCGACACCCACGACGAGCCGGGAGCGCTGCTCCCCGGCCCCGCCCGCGGCGACGAACGGCTGCGCGCCGTGGTGGCCGCCGCCGCCTCCTTCCCGGAGCGGGCCGAGGCCCGTGCCGACGGCTCCACGCTCTTCGCCCCCGACCCGGACGAGGACCGCCGGGGCCGCACCTCCGCGGTGGACACCTGGCTGCGCCGGGCGGCCGGCGAGCGCGGCGGCGCCGGGGCGCTGCTGGACCACCTGGCCGAGACCGGCCGCCCGCTCGGCGACGGCCTGCGCCCGGTGGTGCTCGCCGATCCGGCCAAGCTGCCGGACTGGGCGCTGGCGCTGGCGGTCTTCCTGCGCACCCTCCCGGTCTCCCCGGCCCCCGAGACCTCCGCGCCCGGCGCGCTCACCGCCGCCTTCGCCGCGGCCGCCGACGCCCTGCTGCCGCACTCGGGCGGTGCCGTCCTGGGCGTCCCGGTCACCGAGGCGGCCCGGGCCGACCTGGCGGGCACCCTGACGGCCCGTCTGGTCGAGGCCTGCAAGCTGGCCTTCTGCCACGAGCAGCAGACCGCCACCGGCCGCCCGCGCGCCACCGACTGGGACGAGGTCGGCGGCCTGGACACCTCCCAGGAGGGCTGGCTGGCCCGGCTGGAGCGGCTGCCCGGACTGGCCTTCCTGGTCGGCACCGTCTGCCGCCAGTGGCAGCACGTGCAGGCCGAGATGTTCGCCCGGCTGGCGGCCGACCGCGCGCTGCTGGTCGAGCGGATGTGGGACGGCGAGGACCCGGGCGCGCTGGCCAAGGTGCGCGGCGAGGCCGGCGACCGGCACGCCGGCGGCCGCTCGGTCGCGCTGCTGTACTTCGAGTCCGGCGCGGCCGTGGTCTACAAGCCCAAGGACATGCGGCACGTCTCGGCGTACCTGGAGCTCTCGGCCCGGCTGAACCGCGAGCTCTCGCTCGACCTGCCGCTGCGCACCGTGCTGATCCGCAGCGACCGCGGCGACGACGGCCACGCCGCCTCGCTGACCGCCGACTGCGAGAGCGACTACGGCTGGGAGCAGCTCGTCCCGCACCGCCCGGTGGCGGACGAGGGCGGCTTCGGCCGGTTCTACCGGCGCCTCGGCATGACGATCCGGCTGGTCCAGCTGCTGGAGGGCCGCGACCTGTGGGCCGACAACCTGCAGGCCGACGGCGAGTACCCGACGATGATCGACCTGGAGTGCCTGCTCTACCCGCGGGTGCAGACCCCGCCGAGCATCAGCGCGGACCAGCACGGCCTGCTGGACGCGCTGGAGTCGACCGTGGTGCGCACCGCCATGGCCTTCCAGCCGTGGACCCCGGCCAAGCACTCCGCCACCCTGGACATCGGCTGCCTGTCCCGGATCGGCAGCCTGGAGGTCACCCCCGGGGTGGCCGCCCTGCCGCTGCCGCCGTACCGCCCGGTGCGGGTGGACGAGAGCGGGGCCACCGTCACCGCCGACCCGTGGCAGTACACCGAGGAGGTGACCGAGGGCTACCGCGAGATGCACCGGGCGCTGTACGCGCTGCGCGGTGAACTCGCGGACGCCGAGGGCCCGTTGGCCGGGTTCCGGGGCATCTGGGTGCGCTACATCTGGCGGCACACCTGGGACGGCTACAAGATCATCCGAGCCTCCACCAGCCCGCTCGCCCTGGACAGCGGCGCGACCCGCGAGACGGTGATCGCCGGCGCCCTCCAGGGAGCCATCACCGCGCTGGCCGGCGACCCGGGCCGCGGCGACCTGCTGGAGGTGGTGCTCGCCGAGCTGGACTCCTTCCGCCAGCTGGACATCCCGTTCTTCCGCTCGCTGACCTCCTCCTCGTCCGCCTACACCGCCGACGGCCGGGAGATCCCGGGCCACTTCCGCTCCACCGGCTGGCAGCGCCTCCAGGACCGGGTCGCCGAGCTGGAGGGCTTCGACCTGGAGGCCCACCTCGCGGTGCTCACCGGCTGCGTCGACTCGGCCCGCTCCGGCACCCTGCTGCCCGTCCCGGTGGTGCCGCGCTCGGTGCGGGCCCGCATCCCCGGCAACACCGAACTGCTGGACCACGCCGTGGAGATCGGTGACCAGCTGCTGGCCGACCAGGTCCGCGCGGACCGGCAGGGCGCCGGCTGGCTCGGGCAGAGCTGGTACCCGGGCAGCGGCCTGCGCCAGGTCGAGGTGCTCGGCCCGGACCTGGTCAGCGGCACCGCGGGCATCGGCGTCCTGTTCGCCGAGCTCTGGGCCGCCACCGGCGAGCCGCGGTTCCACCGCGCCGCCCACCAGACGATGGCCACCGCCGCCCGCCTGATCGACCCCGAGGCGCCCCGGGCCTTCGCCTTCGCCTCCGACAACCGGCTGGCCGGCGGCGCGCCCGTCCCCGGCGGCTTCTCCGGCCCCGGTGCGCTGATCCACGCCCTGGCCCGGGTCGGCACCCTGCTCGGCGAGCCCGGACTGATCGCCTCCGCCCAGGCCCTGGTGCCCGGCGCGGTCGGCGTCGCCACCCCGGTCGCCGCCCGCCCCGGCCGTCCCGTCCGGCTGCCCAACCAGGACGCGCCGCTCGGCAGCGCCGGCCTGCTGCTCAACCTGCTGCGGCTGCGCCGGGTCACCGGCCCGGGCCACGCGCCCACCGACGACGGCATCCGCACGCTGGCGGCCACCGCCCTGGAGCAGCTCGGTGCCGAGCTGCCCGAGGGCGAGGCGACCGACGACAACGGCTTCCTCGACCTGGTGCCCTCCGGCCCCGACTCGATCGCCGCCGCCCTGGCCCGCACGGTGGCCGAGGCGCCCGGCCTGCTCGCCAACGCCGAGGCGGTCCGCGAGCGGCTGCGCGGCCACCGCTTCGCCACCGCCACCCGGGCCGGCCGGCTGGCCTGCCTGGACGCCGCCGTGGCGCTCGGCTCCGGCATCGTCGACCCGGCCGAACTCTCCGCCCTCACCCCGCCGGTGAGCGCCCGGCAGATCGCCGGCCGCTCCACCCGCGACCTGGTCGCCACCGCCGGCGAGGCGCTCAGCGCCGCCGAGGCCGGCCTGCTGCACACCGTCCCGGACCCGCTGGACTCGCTGCTTCCGGGCCCGTTCTACGACGGCAGGGAGGCCGCCGCCCTGCTGGTCGGCGAGCTGATCGCCCGTCACGAGGCGACCGGCAGCTGGTACCCGGACCGGGCCGCCGCCGACCGGATCAACGTCGGCGTCCTGGACGGCTCGGCCGGCGTGGCGCTGCTGCTGCTGCGCCTGCTGGACCCGGCCACCGCCCCGCTCGCCACCCTCCGCTGACCCGCCGACCCGCGTACGAGACCCGAGGGACCGTCATGTCCGAGATCACCGCGGCCGACACCACGGCGGCCGAGCCCGCGATCGGCTTCAAGCACCACTACACCCCGTACGTCGTGGACGGCGAGGCCGTCTACCTGGTCTCCGAGCGAGGCGTCTCGGTGGTGGACGGCGGCCTGGCCCAGGCCCTCGCCCCACTGCTGGACGGCACCCGCACCGCGGAGCAGATCGGCGAGGCGCTGCGCGGCACCGTGCCCGCCGAGAAGGTCAGGCTCGCCGTCGACCGGCTGCGCGAGCGCGGCTACCTGGCCGACAGCGGCCCGGTCCGCGAGCCCGCCGAGGCCGCCTACTTCGAGATGGCCGGCCTGGACGGCGCCACCGCGAGCGCCGCGCTGCGCTCGGCCCGGGCGCGGGTCGAGGTCTACGGCGAGCTGGACCCGGAGCCCTTCCTGGCCGCACTGGCCGGGGCCGGGGTGACGGTGGACCAGGACGCCGAGTTCACCATCGCGCTGACCGAGGACTACCTGCACCCCGGCCTGGCCGAGCGGGACCGGGAGGCCCGGGAGAGCGGCCGCCCGTGGCTGCTGGCCCGTCCGGTCGGCTCGATCCTCTGGGTCGGTCCGGTCTTCGTCCCCGGTCCGGCGGACCGGGAGGGCACCACCGGCTGCTGGGAGTGCCTCTCGCACCGCCTCTCCGCCAACCGCCAGTCGCTCAGCTACCTGCAGCACCGCCTGGGCCAGGACACCCCGATCTCCACGGCCGGCGCCCGCCTCGCGCCCTCGCTCGGGACCGGCGTCCAGCTGGCCGCCCTGGAGGCCGCCAAGTGGCTGGCCGGGGTCCGCCCCGCCGAGCCGGTGGTGCTCACCCTGGACACCGTGCTGCTGGAGACCGAGCGGCACCGGCTGATCCGCCGCCCGCAGTGCGCGGCCTGCGGTGACGAGGGGCTGGTCGCCAAGCGGCAGTCGGAGCCGGTCCGGTTCGAGAGCCGGCCGAAGGCCTTCACCGCAGACGGCGGCCACCGCTCCGCCTCGCCGGAGGACATGCTGGAGAAGTACACGCCCCAACTCTCGCCCGTCAGCGGCGTGGTGACCTCGCTGGTGCCGGCCGGGCGGACGCCCACCGGGCTGCGGGTCTACATCTCCGGGCAGAACCTCTCCCGCCGCAGCGGCGACCTGAAGCAACTGCGCACCGGCCTGCGGTCGGTGAGCTGCGGCAAGGGCCGCACCGACGTGCAGGCCCGGGCCAGCGCGCTCGGCGAGGCGATGGAGCGCTACTCGGGCGTCTTCCAGGGCGACGAGGCCCGCCGCCGGGCCAGCTACGCCGAGCTCGGCGACGCGGCGGTCCACCCGGCGAGCTCGCTGCTCTACAGCGAGCGGCAGTACGCCGAGCGGGAGAGCTGGAACGACCAGCCCTCGATGTTCAACACCATCCCCGAACGGTTCCGCGAGGACGACCAGTTGGAGTGGTCCCCGGCCTGGTCGCTGACCGAGCAGCGGACCCGCTGGCTGCCCACCATGTCGCTGTACTACGGCTACCGGCACCGCGACGGCTTCTTCGCGGCCGGCGACTCCAACGGCTGCGCGGCCGGCACCTCCTTCGAGGACGCCACCCTGCAGGGCTTCCTGGAGCTGGTGGAGCGGGACGCGGTCGCGCTCTGGTGGTACAACCGGGTGCAGCGCCCGGCCATCGACCTGGACGCCTTCGGTGACCCGTACATCGGTCAACTCCGGGAGATCTACCGGGGGTTGAACCGGGAGATCTGGGCGCTCGACCTGACCTCCGACTTCGGGATCCCGGTGGTCGGGGCGTTCTCCCGGCGGACCGACAAGCCGGCCGAGGACATCCTGATCGCCTTCGGCGCCCACCTGGACCCGCACATCGCGCTCACCCGCGCGCTCACCGAGATGAACCAGTTCCTCGGCCCGGTGGCCGGGGACGAGAACGGCCACGTCAGCTACGCGGGCGCCGACCGCGAGCAGAAGCAGTGGTGGCTCACCGCCACCGTGGCCAACCAGCCCTACCTGCTGCCCGACCCGGCCGCCGAGGCGGCGGGCCCGGACCGCTGGGAGCCGCTGGCCGGCGCCGACCTGGCCGAGGACCTGGCCCTGGTCCAACGCCTGGTCGAGGAACGGGGCATGGAGTTCCTGGTGCTCGACCAGACCCGCCCGGACATCGGCCTTCCGGTGGCCAAGGTGATCGTCCCCGGGATGCGGCACTTCTGGGCGAGGTTCGCGCCCGGCCGGCTGTACGACGTGCCGGTGGCGCTGGGCTGGCTCGACGCGCCCACCCCGGAGGAGGACCTCAACCCGATCCCGATCTTCATCTGATCCACCCGCCCGGCCGCCGCCACGATCCACGCGGCGGCGGCCAGGGCTGGTCGTCCGGACCCTTCCGTGCGGCCGCCGGAGCCGTACGGCGGGGCCCGAACGACCAGCCCAGACCCGGAAAGAGGTTCAACCATGACCGTGACCGAACAGCTTCCACCCGACCTCGCCGCCGAGGGCGGGGCGCCGCGGACGCTGCTGCGGCTGCGCCCCGAGGTGGAGGTCACCGCCCAGGGCGACGACCTGGAGCTCAGCCACCCGTGGGGCCGGCAGCGCGTGCACGCGCTCGGCGCCGACACCGTCCAGCGGCTCGCCGCACTCACCCGGGACCACCTCGACGTCGGTGAACTCGCCGACGGCGGAAGGCTCTACCACCTGCTGAGCCGGTTCCCCTACCTGGTCTCCACCACCCTCGCCGACCCGCTCGGCGAGCCGATGGCGACCGCCGTCCCGATCGCCCGGGCCGCCGGACTCCCCGGTCTGGTCCGCGCCCCCGCCTCGGTGGTGCTGTCCCGCTTCGCGTACCTGCGGCGGCTGCCGGAGGAGCACGCCGGGGCCTGCGTGCTGGAGTCGCCGATGGCACCGTTCCGCCTGACGCTGCACCAGCCCGCGGCGGGCGCCTTCGTGGCGGCCGTCACCGCCAACCGCTCGGTGGCCGAGGCGGCCCTGCTGGCCGGGATCAGCCAGCCGGCCGGACAGGCACTGGCCGGACTGCTGGCGGGCGCCGGCTTCCTGGACGACGGGGCGACCGGCGAGCCGCCGCTCTGGGACTTCCACGACCTGCTGTTCCACGCCCGCAGCCGCCCGGGGCGGCACGACTACCCGAGCGGCGGCGTCTTCGCCCACCCCGAGGTGGAGCAGCTCCCGGCGCTGCCGGGTGTCGGCGCCCGGGAGGACGGCACCGGGATCGACCTGCCGGTGCCGGACTGGGACGAGGTGCTGGCCCGCGACCCGGCGCTCAGCGAGGTGCTGGAGGGCCGCCGGTCGGTCCGCAGCTACGCCGATACCCCGGTCACCCTGGCCCAGTTGGGCGAACTGCTGTACCGGGTGGCCCGGGTCCGCCGGATCATCCCGGGCGACCCGTCCGACCCGCACGGCTACGACATCGTGGACCGGCCCTACCCGGCCGGCGGCTCCACCGGTGAACTCGAGGTCTACCTCTCGGTGGTGCGCTGCGACGGACTGGTGCCGGGCGTCTACCGCTACGACGCGGCGGCCCACCGGCTGCGGCCGCGGCCGTTCTCCGGCCCGGCCGACGAGTCGGCCTTCCGCGAACTGATGACGGCGGCCTGGCGGGCCACCGGCTGCACGGTGGACCCGCAGGTGCTGCTCACCGTCACCTCGCGGTTCGGCCGCCTCTCCTGGAAGTACAGCCAGATCGCCTACGCGCTGACCCTCAAGCACGTCGGCGTGGTCTACCAGACGCTGTACCTGGTGGCGACGGCGATGGGCCTGGCCCCCTGCGGCCTCGGCTCCGGCGACACCGACGCGGCGGCCCGGGCGCTCGGCCTGGACTGGACGGCCGAGTCCTCGGTCGGCGAGTTCCTGATCGGCAGCCGGCCCGCGGACGTGCCGCGCACCGCGCACGGCTTCCACGACATCGTGTCGACCTCGCGCGGAGAGTGACGCGCCGCCAGGTCCTGTAGGTCCCTTTTTCGCAGCAGAGACGTCCGGACATGCCGATGCCCCGCCGTGGAGTGGCGGGGCAGCGGCATGTCCGTGGGTGTTTCCGGGGTCGGCCCTAGAGCCAGCCGTTCTCGCGGGCGATCCGGATCGCGTCGCAGCGGTTGCGGCCGTGGGTCTTGGCGATCGCGGCCGAGACGTAGTTGCGCACCGTGCCGGGGGAGAGCGACAGGGTGGCGGCGACCTCCGAGATGGTCGCCCCCTCGGCCACGTGGCCCAGCACCGTGAGCTCGCGCGGGGTGAGCGGGACGGCGGCCGGCCGGACCACCTCCGCGAGCAGCCGGGGATCGTAGACCCGTCCGCCGGTGGCGAGTTCGCGGACCGCGGAGATCAGCGCACCCGGCGGCACGTCCTTGAGCAGGATCCCCGCCACCCCGTCGGCGACCGCCCGCTGGAGGTCGGAGGAGCGCGGCACCGCGATCAGGAGCAGGACGGCGGTGTCGGGGGAGCGGTCGCGGATCAGGGCGGCCGTGGCGGGGCCGCCCGGGCCCGGCAGGTCCAGGTCGAGGACCGCGACGGTGGGCCTGGTCCTGGCGGCCTCGGCGGCGGCCTCCTCGGCGGTGTTCGCCTCGGCGACCACGGCGAGGTCGGCCTCCCGGTCGAGCAGGGCTCCCAGTCCCGAGCGGAACAGGTGGTGCCCGTCGGCGAGCAGGACGTTCACGTTGGTGGTCCCGGGGGTGCGGTCCGGGGCCGAGCGGTACGGCGGTTGGTCCAGCAGAGGGGTGATCATCCGGCTACCTCGGTGACAGGGGAGTCTCGGGTGGACAGGCGGACTGACGCACGGTCAGACGGTCTGGCGGGTGGAGCTGGTCGAGCGGGTGGAGCGCTGGTCAGTGGTGCTGCTCACCCCCAGCCCCAGGTGCCCTGGGTGCCGGTGGGGATCGGAGCCGGGGTGGTGGTCGAGGCGGGGGCGGGCTGGCCGGTGGTGACGTTGTTGGCCGTGTCGGCCGGCGCGCCGTCGGCCGTCAGGACGACGGCGGCCGGGGCGGTGTCGGCCAGCTGGAGGGCGGCCGTGCCGGTCAGGATGCTGAAACCCAGGGCGACAATCGTGATGAAACGGACCTTCTGCGTCATGGGTGTGCCCAAACCTCTCGCGTTCGACTTGAACCCCGGGCTGCTTCCGGAGATCGAAGGGTGCGGCTGACGTTCCCACCGGGCCCCCTGGGGGGCTGCTGTCCCGGTTTCCGGTCCGTCGTTCTTGCCGACACCATGAGATTGGCCGCCCGGGGTGGTCCCTGTCAGCACCCGGAGCTGGCACCAGAGTGCCGTGACACCCTGAGGCCAGCTCGGGCCGGTTGGTGCCAGGGCCGTTGAATCCGGGCTGACCTGCGGGAACGCCCGATCGGGGTCAGGGGAGGCTGGGCAGCTCGTACAGGCCGAGGGCGAGCCGGGAGTCGGCCTCGCAGTGCAGAAGGTGCCACCCGCTCAGCACGCTGTCCGGGGTGGTCAGTTGCTGCCAGGCCTCGCGCAGCCCGTCCTCGGCGTCCAGCAGGCTGCCGGCCACCACGAAGGCCACCGCGTCCACCGCCTGCGGCGTCACCCGGATCCGCGCGTGGCTGAGCCGGGCCGGGCCCCGGAAGCCGTGCTCCAGGCCGTCCCGTACGACCGGTGCCGCCGGAGGGCAGACCACGGGCCCGCTCGTCTCCAGGTGGGCGCGAATCGCGTACACACTCATAGCCTGGGGCACCGTCGGCCCGCCGACCGGCAGTTGGCGGTGGCATTTCCCCGCCTGGCACCAACATGTCGCGGTCCGCGCGGACGCCGTCGTCTTCACGGTTCATCCATCGGATCGCCGCGATTGTCCGGAAGACTGTTCTAAGTTCCGTCAAGTGACGCTACGCTGACCGCCTGTCAGTATCGGTGAACGGGCACGCCGGTCCGATGTCCGGTCCCGCGGGGGAGGGTGTGATGTGCTCCGACCTTCTGGTGAGGGAACGTTGACCGAGTCCCGGCCGATCGGGCTCGACCCGTTCGGCGAAGCGGTGTACCGGACGATGCTGCTCCACCCGGAGTTGGACACCCAGGGCATCGCCATCCGACTGGAGGCCCCCGAGGCCGAAGTCAAGGCGGCACTCGACCACTTGGCGGACCTGGCACTCACCAGACCCACCGGTGCCGAGGACCGCTGGCGGGCCGTCAACCCGGAGCTCGGCCTGGCCACCCTGCTCGCGCTCCAGGAGGCCGAGGCAGCCCGCCGCCAACAGGAGATCGAACGCAGCCGGGCCACCATGGCCGGCCTGATCGCCGAGTACGCGAGCGTGCGCACGCCCACCAGCCAGACCGGCGTCGAGCTGATCTCCGACCTCGGCGAGGTCCGCGGCCGGCTCGTCCAACTCGCCTCCGACGCCACCGTGGAGGTGCTCGCCCTGGCCCCCGGCGGCCCGCAGCCGCCCCAGGTGATGGAGGCCAGCCGGGCGCTCGACCAGGAGACCCTGGAGCGCGGCGTCCGGATGCGCACCATCTACCAGGACAGCGTCCGCAACGATCCGGCCACCGTGCAGTACGCCCGCTGGCTGCACGGGTTGGGCGGGGCCGTGCGCACCACCCCCACCCTGCCGCTGCGGATGATCCTGGTCGACAACGCCACCGCCATCGTCCCGATCGACCCGGAGGACGCGCGCAAGGGGGCCGTGCTGCTGCACAGCCCCGGGGTGATCGCCGCGCTGCGCGCGCTCTTCGAGCAACTCTGGGACCAGGCACGCGTGCTGGGCGAAACGGTTCAGCGCGACCCGCACGGGCTCACCGCCCAGGAACGCGAACTCCTCCGCCTGCTCGCCGAGGGCCTCACCGACGAACGGGCCGGCCAGCGGCTCGGCGTCTCGCTGCGCACCGTCCGCCGCATGATGGCCGACCTGATGGTCCGCGTCGACGCCCGCAGCCGCTTCCAGGCCGGCATCCACGTCGCCGCCCTCGGCTGGCTCGGCGAACCCACCCCCCGCTGAGCCGCACCCTCGAGCCGCCGTCGGGCCGCCCGCAGGGCGGCCAGGGGCGCGAGGAACTGCGCGAGTCGGAAGACACGGACCCATGTGCCGGGTACGGACAGCCACTTGCAAGTGAATGTCCGTACCCGGCACACGGGTCAGCTCCTACCGCCGCGCGCAGTTCCCCGCGCCCCCGGCCTCACCAGTCCGTGCGCCCCGGCATCAGCCTCGTGCCTGACCCCGCCGGGGGAGGGCGAAGACCAGCGCGAACACCAGCAGCAGGCCGCCCGCCACCCACCAGAGGGCCTGCTGGAAGGCGTCCACGAAGACCGGCCCCATCGCCTGGACGGCCGGATCCGCCGCGTCCACCACCCGGAAGAACGCCACCGAGGAGAGCCCGAGGCCGAGCGCGAAGCCCAGCTGCTGGGTGGTGTTGACGATTCCGGAGGCCGAGCCGGAGTGCTCGCGCGGCACCTCGGAGAGCACCAGGTCGGTCAGCGGGGCCACGATCAGCCCCATGCCGAGGCCCATCACCACCAGCGGGAGCGCCATCTGCCAAGGGGCGATGGCCAGTCCGTACCGGGCGGCCTCGGCGAGGTAGAGCAGGGTGCCGGCCGCCATCACCAGCGCGCCCGCCTGCAGGACCTTGCGGCCGAACCGCGGCACCAGGACCTGGACCGAGATCCCGGCCGCCACCGACACCGCCACCGAGAACGGCACGCCGCTCAGGCCGGCCTTCAACGCGCTCCAGCCCAGGCCGAGCTGCAGGTAGAGGGTCCAGACCAGGAAGAAGATGCCGGTGGCCAGCCCGAAGGAGAGCTGGACGCCGATCCCGCCCGCGAAGCTGCGCACCCGGAACAGCGCCAGCTCCACCAACGGCGAGCCGTCCCGGCGGGTCTTGGCCTTCTCGTACGCCACGAACAGCGCCAGCACCGGGACGCTCAGGCCCATCGAGACGAAGCCCCAGAGCGGCCAGCCGGCCTCCCGGCCGTGGGTGAGCGGGTAGAGCAGCATCAGCAGGCCGACGGCGCCGACCACCATGCCGACCAGGTCCAGCTTGAGCGCCTTCGGAGCGCGGGACTCGTCGACGTACTTCAGGCCCATCAGCAGGCCGGCCACCCCGATCGGCAGGTTGACCAGGAAGATCGGCCGCCAGCCGAGGCCGAACAGGTCCCACTCCGTCAGCAGGGCGCCCAGCAGCGGGCCGAGCACCGCGCCCATCCCGACCATCGCGCCGAACATCCCGAAGACCTTGCCGCGCTCCTCGGCGGGGAAGGAGACGTGGATGATCGAGAGCACCTGGGGCACCATCAGTGCGGCCGTGGCGCCCTGCAGCACCCGGGCGGCGACCAGGACGTCGGGGCTCCAGGCCAGGCCGCACAGGGCCGAGGCCAGGGTGAAGCCGGTGATGCCCAGCAGGAAGAGCCGCTTGCGGCCGTGGATGTCGCCGAGGCGCCCGCCGGTGATCAGGCCGACCGCGAAGGCCAGTGCGTACCCGGCGGTGATCCACTGGAGCGCGCCGAAGCCCGCGCCCAGGTCCTGCTGGATGCTCGGCATGGCGATGTTCACGATGGTGACGTCGACCAGGTCCATCAGGCTGGCCGTCATCACCACCGCCAGCGCCAGCCAGCGCCTGCGGTCGGGTGCGACGGGAGGCGTCCCGGCGGCATCGGCGGGCGGCGCCGCGAGGACGGCACCGGTGTCGGTGGCGGATGGCATGGTGGGGACTCCTTCGGCAGGGACGCCGCGCGTCGGCTGGGAACGCTCCGAAGGTAGTGGCCATCTAGGTCAGATCCTGGCCGCTTGGTCCGCCATGCTGGATCCCATGACGGACACCCCGGCGAGGCTGCTGAGCCTGCTCTCCCTCCTCCAGACCCCGCGCGAATGGCCCGGCAGCGAGCTGGCCGACCGCCTGCGGGTCAGCCCGCGCACCATCCGCCGCGACATCGAGCGGCTGCGCGAGCTCGGCTACCCGGTGGAGGCCACCAAGGGCGCGATCGGCGGCTACCGGCTGGTGGCCGGGGCCGCGATGCCGCCGCTGCTGCTGGACGACGAGGAGGCGGTGGCCATCGCGGTCGGCCTGCGGGCCGCCGCCGGGCAGGCGGTGGAGGGCATCGAGGAGGCCTCGGTGCGGGCGCTGGCCAAGCTGGTCCAGGTGCTGCCCGCCCGGCTCAGGCACCGGGTCGGCTCGCTCAACGCGGCCACCGTGCCGATGGTCGGGTCCGGTCCGCGGGTCGACCCCGAGGTGCTCACCGTGCTGGCCGCGGCCGCCTCCGGCCGGGAGCGGCTGCGCTTCGGCTACCGGGCGGGGGACGGCGCCGAGACCAGGCGGCTGGTCGAGCCGCACCGCCTGGTGGCCGCCGGGCGGCGCTGGTACCTGGTCGCCTTCGACAACGAGCGGGACGACTGGCGGATCTTCCGGGTCGACCGGGTGAGCGGGCCCCAGCTCACCGGTGCGCGCTCGGCTCCCAGGGAGCTGCCCGCCGAGGACGCGGGCGAGTACGTCCGGGCCCGGCTGCACGCCCGCCCCCGGACCTACGAGGCGGTGGTCGTGCTGCACGCCCCGCCGGAGCGGGTCCGCGAACGCCTCGGCATGGCGGAGGACGAGCTGACCGCGCTGGACGGCGGGCGCACCCTGCTGCGCACCCGGTCCGACTCGCTGGAGTGGATCGGGATCCGGCTGGCCACCCTGGGCTGCGAGTTCGAGGTCCGCGAGCCGGCCGAACTCGTCGACCACCTACGCGAACTGGCCGCCCGCGCGCTGCGGGCGGCCGAGGTGTCCGATGCCGGCTGAGGGCGGGTCAGATCACTTGCCCAGCGCGGCGACACCGGCCTGGGCGAACTTCTCGTCCAGGTCGCCGGAGGGCGCGCCGGCCACGCCGATGCCCGCGATCGGGGCGCCCTTGTCGGCGACGGGGGCGCCACCGCCGAGGAAGAGGGTGCCCGGGATGTCCTTCAGGTTCGGGGCCTGGGCGAGACGCTTGGCCAGCTCCGAGGTCGGGGCGTTCCAGGAGACGGCGGTGAACGCCTTGCGCTCGGCCGACTCGTAGGACTGCGGGCCGGCGCCGTCGCCGCGCAGGGTGACCACGGTGTTGCCGTTGCGGTCGACGACCGCGACGGAGACCCGCTGGTTCTCCTTCTTCGCGGCGTCCAGCGCGGCCTGGGCGGCCTTGGTGGCGGCCTCGACGGTCAGGTGGGTGCTGGTGAAGGTGTCGTTCTTCTTCACGTCGGCGGCCTGCACGGCCTGGGTGGTCTGGGCGCTGTCGCTCTTCGGCGCGGCGGTCGCGGAGAGCGCGCCGACGGTGCCGGCCCCGGCCAGCGCGAGGACGGCGGCACCGGTCAGGACGCGGACCCGAACAGTCTTCTTCTGCATGCCACTTGCTCCACTCAGGATCTGGGGGGAACCACCGGCTCCCGCTCTCACCATCGATCCTCGCCCCGGAACCGCCCCCTCCCCGTCGACGCCCCGGCCGACCCGGGGGTCATCCGATCGGCTGACCCCCCACCACCCACCCGGCCTCCGGGGGACACGCCGCCGGGCGGGCGAGGGTACGCACCGGCGCCGCGCCGGGCGGATACTTCTAGAGGCCCCTGGGCCTCAACGGCCCTTCGAACCAGCAGGGACGGAGCCATGCGCGAGAACCCCGAGAATCCCGAGTTCCCCGAGGACTACGACGACTTCGAGGCGGAGGCGGCGCCGGCCGTCCAGGAGGCGGTGGACGCCGAGCGCGACGCCGCCGACCACCTGGGGGACGACTACGAGCAGCTGCGGGAGCGCCGGGCGCTCGGCCACGAGGACGCGGACGACGCGGACGCGGCGGAGCAGAGCCGGGTGGTCGACCTGGACGAGGAGGAGTACCGCTGACGGCCTGCGGTACGGACGGCGGTGCGGCCTGGGGTGCGGCCTGGGGTGCGGCCGACAACGAGTGGCCATAACGGGTCGGAAGGTTAGAATCCGGGCATAACAGCCTGGCGCACGGATCGCCGCGCACACCGGCGGGGCGACCGTTCGCCGAACGGAGGTCGACGATGACCAAGCGATCCACGGGCTCGATGACCAAGCTCCGCACCGGCATGCAGGAGATGCTCCAGCGCCGGTCCATGACCGCCGATCCCGGCATGCGACCGCCGGTCACGGGCGGTGGCCCGATGGCCGGCGGCACGTCCGCCCCGCACTTCGGGGACACCGCCTTCAGCCACGGCGGGCGCCGCTCCTTCGCCGCCCCGGCGATGGCCTCCGGCCCGGCCCACCACGCCGAGCTGCCCGGCCACCGGCACCGGGGAGCGGAGAAGCACTCGGCCCACTGATCCCGGCCCACGCGACGGCGCGGGGGCGGTACCCGGCAGGACCGGGTACCGCCCCCGCGCCGTTCCGCTCCCCGCGCGGCGGCCCGGTGGCGGTAGGGTCCGAGCGGACCCCACGACTGAAGGAGCGTCATGCCGGAGGAGCTCAAGCCCCGCGAGGAGTGGCTGGCCTCGCTGCCCAGGTCCTACACGGGGTCGGGCTGTCTGCTCACCGACCCGGACGGGCGGGTGCTGATCGTCAAGGCCGGGTACCGGGAGCACTGGCAGTTCCCCGGCGGCACCGTCGACCGCGGTGAGGACGGAGCCCGCTGCGCCGCGCGCGAGCTGGAGGAGGAGACCGGGATCGTCCGGGAGGCGGGACCGCTGCTCGCGGTGGCCTGGACCCACCCCTCGGAGGAGCTCGACCACCCGGCCGTGCACTTCCTCTTCGACCTGGGCACCATCGCCGCCGACACCCCGGTCGTGCTGCCCGAGGGCGAACTGGACGACTGGCGGTGGGCGCCGGTCGAGGAGGCCCTCGAACTGCTCGGCCCCAGCCGCTCGGCGCGGCTGGCCGGCGCCCTGGCGGCCCGCGCGGACGGCCGCACGCGCATCGTGACCAGCCCCGAATCCGGCTTCTGACGCAGGAGTCCACCAGGACCCCGGGAGTCCACAGGGCCCCCGGGGGGCCCCGGGGGCTCCTGCGGTCACTTGCGGAACACGTACGCCGCCGAGACCGGGACGCCGAGGTGCTTGGCCCACTTGGGCTTGAGGGCGGTCCACCGCTCGTCCACCACGGCCTCCCGCATCTCGGCCAGCTGCCAGCCCTCGCCCAGCGCGGCGGTCAGGTGGTCGCTGACCAGGTGCAGGTGGGTGTCGATGGCCAGGTCGGTGCCCTCGGCGGTGGTGAAGTGGGTGGGCATCCCGGCGCTCATGATGAACTGCGGGTGCAGGCCGACCAGGACGCAGAGCCCGCCCGGGGAGGCCAGCCGGTACGCCTCCCGGTAGAGCGGGGCCAGCTCCGGCAGGTGCTCGTCCACCAGCGAGGAGATCACCAGCCCGTACTGCCCCTCGGGCAGTCCGGTCTTCGCCAAGTCCCCCTCCAGCAGCACCCGGTGGGCGCCCCGGGTCCGTGCCCTGTCCAGCATCTCGGGCGTCAGGTCCACCCCGTCCACGGCGCCCACCCCGCGGGCCCGCAGCCAGGCTCCGGTCCGCCCCGTCCCGCACCCGAGGTCGGCGGCCTGCTCCACCTGGGCCCACCGGGGGGCGGAGAGGCTCTCCAGTACCGCGAGGTCCATCAGGTCCTCGACCGTGTCCTCGTAGCTCGTCACCCACTGGCCGTATCCGGTCCGGACGTCCACGGTCGGGTAGTGCCGGGTGTCAAAGTTCGCGAATTCCACCATACTTCGCAGTGTTCACGACCCGGCGGCGGAGCTGCCAGCGATTTTCCCGAAGGGCTCGACGGTGCAGCTGCTGACCTTCCCCGAGGCCCAGGTGCCGGCCGAACTGCGGTCGCAGGTATGGCGGTTGCAGGAGGTCGCCTGGCCCAGCGGCGGGGCCGACCCGGGTACGAGCCACGATCCGGCGCTCGCTCCGGAGAGCCTGCTGCTGGTGGCGGACGGCCGGGTGCTGGCCGCGCTGGACCTGCTCGGCAAGGAGATCGACCACGACGGCGCCCGGTACCTGGCCCGCGGGCTGAGCTGCGTGGTGACCGACCCGGCGGAGCGCGGCCGGGGTCACGGCGGGCGGCTGGTGCGGGCCGCGCTGGAGGTGGTCCGGGGGAGCGGGGCGGACCTCGGGGTGTTCAGCTGCGACCGGCCGCTGCTCGGCTTCTACCGGGCGGCCGGGTGGCGGGAGTTGGCCGGTGCGGTGCTGGTCGGCGGGACCCCGCAGGACCCGTTCCCGACCGACCGGCCCGGCTTCGACAAGGTGGTGATGGCCGACCTGTGCACCGGGCGGGCCCGCGCGGCGTCCTGGGAGCACCGCCGGATCGGGCTCCATCCGGGCACGGTGGACCGCCTCTGGTGAGGCGGCACGTGGTGACGTCCCGTCAGAACAGCCACAGCTCCCGGCCGAGCGAGTCGGTGCAGCGGACCTGGACGAAGCGGTCGTCGTCGGCCGCGAGGAAGCCTCCGGCCACCCCGGCCAGCACCTCGCGGGCCACCGGGTCGGAGCGGCTCCAGGCCCCGGTCAGGACCAGGGTCTTGCCGTCCAGCTCGGCGCGCTGGATGCGGGCCACGGCGGCGGACAGCAGCGCCGCGTTCACCTCGTCCAGCTCGGCGGCGGACAGGTACGTCTCACCCGTCCCGGGCCCGCCCTCGGCGGCCGCCAGCCGGCGGCGCAGCTCGGGCAGCCCGTAGTGGCGGACGGCGGCGATCGAGTCCTCCACCGCGACCAGCCAGCGCGGCCCGGGGCTGATCTCCCAGCAGACCTCGTCGTCCACCGGCATCAGCTCGCCGATCCGGGCGTGCCAGAGCTCGGAGCCGTCCGGCGCCGACGGGTCCGGCGGCCCGACCGGCAGCGGGCGGTCCCGTTCGGCGTCCGGCTTGGCGCTCAGCGCGAGGTCGACGGTGTAGCGCAGCGCGTGGCCGTCCGCGTCGAGCACCCGGACCCCCAGTACGGCCCAGTGCAGCGGGGCGGGAAGGACGAAGACCTGCCGCTGGTCCGTCAGGCCCATCGCCCGCAGGGCGGGCGCCAGGTGGTGGCGCATCCCTTCGGCGAAGAGTTCACGGGCAGCCGTCATCGCAGGTCCTCGGAGGTGGGGGGTGTGGTTCGTGCACTGTCAAAGCTAGGTGCCGGGGCCGCCCCGGGGCTGCGGGCGAACGGCGTCGGCCGACGGGCCTTAGGTCCCGCCGGCGCGGGCCGTTCCTCCCGGTGCCGCTGACGCCCCCGTCACGGCGGGACCGGAGCGGCGGCCCGCTCCTCCCGGCGGCCGGACCGGAGCGGCCGAACCGGTCCGGCGCGGGCCCCGGATGGCGCATGATGTGGCGGGTGCACAGCTCCCACCCCCGACCCGGCGGTCCTCCGCCCGACCTCGCCGAGGCCGTACTGGCGGCGCAGGACGGTGACGAGGAGGCGTTCCGGCTGCTCTTCCGGACGGTCCAGCCCGGCCTGCTGCGCTACCTGCGGGTGCTGGTCGGCGGCGGCCCGGAGGACGCGGAGGACATCGCCTCCGAGACCTGGCTCCAGATCGCCCGCGACCTGCGCGGCTTCCGCGGCGACTCCGACGGCTTCCGGGGCTGGGCGGCGACCATCGCCCGGCACCGGGCCATGGACCACCTGCGCCGGGTTCGCAGACGGCCGATCGCCGACCTCCCGGAGGAGTACCTCGCCGAGCTGGCCGCCGCCGAGGACACCGCGGGCAGCGCCGTCTCGGCGGTCTCCACCGCCGACGCGCTGGCCATGATCGCCGAGCTGCCGCCGGACCAGGCCGAGGCGGTGCTGCTCCGGGTGGTGCTCGGCCTGGACGCGCCCGGCGCCGCCGCGGTGCTCGGCAAGCGGGCCGGCACCGTCCGGATGGCCGCCCACCGCGGCCTGCGCCGGCTGGCCAAGCGCCTGGAGGGCGACGGCCCGGCCGGCGGCCCCGCCGAGGGCTTCCCGGCCCAGCGCCGCACGCCCGTGGAACCGCCCCGCACCCGCCCCGCCGCCGAGCAGCCGCCGCCCCGGAAGGGCCGTCCGCCGCGCCGGCTCGGCCGCGCGGGCCGCTCCGCGCCGGAGCCCGGAACGGGATCCGGGAAAACCTTTCCGCCGGGTGTGACACCCGAGCAGGCCGTGACGCTGAAGGACATGAGATGAGCACCAACCGATCCCGACGGATCGACCGCGCCACCGCCGAGCAGCTGCTCGCCGGTGCCTCGGGCGCCCGCGCGACCGGTCCGGAGCGCCTCGCCGACCGCACGGCCCCGCCGGGCCACGCGGAGCTGGCCGGGCTGCTCGCCTCCGCGGCTGCCCCCGAAGCCGGCGGTGGTGAACAGCCCGGCGAGCAGGCGGCGCTGGCGGCCTTCCGGGCGGTGCGCTCCGACCCGTCCACCGCGACCACCGCCCGGAGAACGACCGTGAGCACCACCGTCCGCGTGCGGGCCTTCAGCGCGAAGGCCCTGCTGACCGCCTGCGCGGCCACCGCGCTGGGCGGCGTCGCGGTGGCGGCCGGCACCGGCGGTCTGCCGCACATCCCGGGCCTGCCCGGCGGCGGTCAGGCGGCGCACGCCCCCGCCACGCCCTCGGCCTCCGGCTCCGCGGGCGCCGGCGCGCGCACCGGCACCTCCCCCTCCCACCACGAACCGCAGGGCTTCGGCGTCTCGCACGCCGCCACCCCGCCGCCGTCCGGCTCGGCCGCACCGTCGGCGACCGCCCCCGCCCCCGCCTCCCCGGGCACCGACCAGCGGGCCGAGCTCTGCCACCAGTTGGCCGTGGCGCTGGACGCGGGCGGCAAGCGCGTCCTCCTGCTGGCCGAGCCGCGGTTCGCCCCGCTGCTGGCGGCCGCCGGTGGTGCCGACGGGGTGGCGGCTTACTGCGCGGCGCCCGCCGCCGACCAGGACGGCAAGGCCTCCTCCCACGGGCCCGAGCTCCCCGCACTCCCCTCGGCCACCGCCTCCTCCGGCGGCCGCAAGGCGACCGAGAAGCCGACCGAGAAGCCCGGCGGCAAGCCGACGGACAAGACCTCCGAGAAGCCCACTGCCAAGCAGGACGGCACCCCCGAGGAGCAGAGGACCGCAGGGCAGCCGGAACAGACCCGCCGGTGACCCGAAGACGCCGCGCCGCCGGTGCGCGGGTCGGTCCCTCCGGCACCCGACCCCAGCCCCCGCACCAGGACAGGACCCGCAGGTGACCACCAGCCCCCGGACCCGGGCCGCCCGCCGGGCCGTCCCGCCGCCCGACGAACCGGTCTTCGTGGACGCCTCCGGCCGCCGCCAGCGACTGGTCCGCCGCGCCGGCCGACTGCTCGTCATACCCGCGGCCGGCTACCTCGCCCTGCTGCTCAGCAGTCTGCTCGGCGGTCCGTCCGTGGACGCGCCGTTCCTGCCCCAGCAGCACGCCGAGCGCCCGCCCGCCCCGGCCGTGCCCGCCGCCCCGGCGGGCGGCGCCACGTCTGACGGTCCGTCGGCCCCGGTCTCCGCCCAGCCGGCCACCCGTACCGGCCAGGCGGTCCTCCCCGCCCGCTCCGCCCGCACCACCGAGGCCCCGTCCGCGACCCACTCCGCGACGGACCAGTCCTCCGCCCCGGTCACCACCCCGACCGCGGGCCCGGGCAACTCCGGCAACACCCCCGGCCACGGCCGCCCCAGCACCGCCCCGAGCCGGAAGCCGAGCAAGACCCCGTGACCACCACCCGCACCGCTCCCACCCCCGGCCACCGCTCCCGGCGCCGCAACGGCAGGGGCCGCGGCCGCCGGGCGGCGGTCCGTCAGGTCCCGCTGCGCACCCACTGGCTGCTGCTGACCACCCTGGTGCTCACCCTCACCGCCGCGCTGCTGCTCCAGGGCTGGACCCACCAGCTGTACGGCGGCACGCCCGACGGCGCGACCACCGCGAAGGGCGACGGCGGCTCCGTGCCCGCCGCGGTCCGGGACGGCGGCCCGGTGATCGACGGTGGCGCGGCGCCGCCCCGCTCGGCCCGGCCGGCCGACCGGACGGTGGCGCTCACCTTCGACGACGGCCCCGATCCGGTCTGGACCCCGCAGATCCTGGACGTGCTCCGCCGCCACCAGGTGGACGCTACCTTCTTCGTGGTCGGCTCCCAGGTGGCCGCCCACCCCGAGCTGGCCCGGCGGATCGTCGCCGAGGGCCACGAGCTCGGCGTGCACACCTTCACCCACGCCGATCTGTCCGCCGTCCCCGAGTGGCGGCGCTCGCTGGAGCTGAGCCAGAGTCAGCTGGCGCTGGCCGGCGCGGTCAGCCGGACCAGCTCGCTGCTGCGGCCCCCGTACTCCTCCTCGGCCGCCGCGCTCACCGACGCCGACTGGGAGGCCGTCCGGAAGGCGGGGCAGGACGGCTACCTCACCGTGCTCACCACCCTGGACAGCGGCGACTGGCGCCGTCCGGGCGTGGACCGGATCGTGGCCGACGCCACCCCGCGCGGCACCGCCGGCGAGATCGTGCTGATGCACGACGCCGGTGGCGACCGCAGCCAGACGGTGGCCGCGCTCGACCGGCTGATCACCGAACTCCAGGCCCGCGGCTACCGGTTCGCCCCGGTCGGCGACGCGCTCGGCCTGCCCCGCCCGATGGCCCCGGCCCCGGCCGGGGACCACTGGCGCGGCCTGGCCCTGCTCGGCGCCCTGACGGCCAGTGAGTGGGTGCTCCGGGTGCTGGGCTGGCTGCTGTTCGCTGCGGGCGCGGTCAGCGTGCTGCGCGCGGTGGCGGTGGTGGTGGCGGCCCGGCGGCACAAGCGGCTGCGCGGCCGCCGCCCGTGGGGCCCGCCGGTGACCGAGCCGGTCACCGTGATCGTCCCCGCCTACAACGAGGTGGCGGGCATCGAGGCGGCCGTCCGCTCGCTGCTGGCCTCCGATCACCCGGTGGAGGTGATCGTGGTGGACGACGGCTCCACCGACGGCACCGCCGACCTGGTCGAGTCGCTGCGGCTGCCGTACGTCCGGGTGATCCGGCAGCAGAACGCGGGGAAGCCCGCCGCCCTCAACGCCGGTATCGCCGCCGCGAGTTGCGAGCTGCTGGTGATGGTGGACGGCGACACCGTGTTCGAGCCCGACGCCGTCCGGATGCTGGTGCAGCCCTTCGCGGACCGCCGGGTCGGCGCCGTCTCCGGCAACGCCAAGGTGGTCAACCGCGGTGGCCTGCTGGGGCGTTGGCAGCACATCGAGTACGTGGTGGGCTTCAACCTGGACCGCCGCCTGTTCGACCTGGCCGAGTGCATGCCGACCGTGCCGGGGGCGGTGGGCGCCTTCCGCCGCTCGGCCCTGCTGCGCCTCGGCGGCGTCGGCGAGTCCACCCTGGCCGAGGACACCGACCTCACCATGGGCCTGTGCCGGGCCGGTTGGCGCGTCGTCTACGAGGAGCGGGCCCGCGCCTGGACGGAGGCTCCGGCCTCGCTCGGCGCGCTCTGGCGCCAGCGCTACCGCTGGTGCTACGGCACCCTCCAGGCGATGTGGAAGCACCGCGGCGCGCTGGCCCAGCGCGGCCAGGCCGGGAAGCTCGGCCGCCGCGGCCTCGGCTACCTGCTGCTCTTCCAGGTGCTGCTGCCGCTGCTGGCCCCGGTGGTGGACGTGTTCGCGCTGTACGGCCTGGTCTTCCTCGACCCGGGCCGCATCCTCGGGCTCTGGGCCGCCTTCCTGGCGCTCCAGTTCGCGATGGGCGCCTACGCCTTCCGCCTGGACGGCGAGCGGCTCGGCCCGCTCTGGACGCTCCCGCTCCAGCAGTTCGTCTACCGGCAGCTGATGTACCTGGTGGTGATCCAGTCCGTCTGCACCGCCCTGGCCGGATCCCGGCTGCGCTGGCAGCGGATGCAGCGGTACGGCAGCCTCCAGGTGCCCCCGGCGGGCGCCTGACCCCTGCCGGACAACCGCTATGGTGCACGGGTGCGCGGCCACCGGGCCGAGGCGACCGGGCGGCGCGGAAGGGGAGTGGTCGGGGTGATCGGCCGGATACTGAACGGGCGTTACGAGCTGGGCGAGGTCCTCGGCGTCGGCGGCATGGCCACCGTGCACCGCGGGCACGACCACCAGCTCGGCCGTCCGGTCGCGGTGAAGCTGCTCAACGGCGGCCTGGCCGACGACCCCCGGTTCGCCGAGCGCTTCGCCCAGGAGGCCCAGAACGCCGCCCGCCTGGTGCACCCGAGGATCGTCACGGTCTTCGACTCCGGGGTGGACCAGGGCTCGCCGTACATCGTCATGGAGCTGGTCCACGGCCAGACGCTGGGCCGGCTGATCGCCGACACCACCTGGCTCCCGGTGGAGCGCGCGGTCGGCATCGCGGCCGCGGTCTGCGAGGCCCTGGAGGTCGCGCACGCGGCCGGGCTGGTGCACCGGGACATCAAGCCGGGCAACATCATGATCACCCACGACGGCGGGGTGAAGGTGGTGGACTTCGGGATCGCCCGGGCCGGCTCCTCCGGCGCCCAGCTCACCCAGGCCGCCCAGGTGCTCGGCACCGCCTCCTACCTCTCCCCGGAGCAGGCCACCGCGAGCCCGCTGGACGGCCGCTCCGACCTCTACTCGCTCGGCTGCGTGCTCACCGAGATGCTCACCGGGGCGCCCCCGTTCGGCGGTGACAACTCGGTGGCCATCGCCTACCAGCACGTCGGCGCCCACCCCGCCCCGCCCTCCTACCGCCGCCCCGGGCTCAGCCCGGCCCTGGACGCGGTGGTGCTCCGGCTGCTCGCCAAGAACCCGGCGGACCGCCCGGCCGACGCCGCCACCGCCCGGGCCGAGCTGCTCTCCGCCGTCCCGCTGCACGGTCCGGCCGACCGCACCAGCGAACTGCTCGCGGCCACCCAGGTGATCCCCCCGGTCGCGGCGGTGCCCGGCCAGGTCCCGTACGGCGGCGCCCAGCAGGCGACCTCGGTCATGCCCCCGGTGCCGCACCAGGCCGGCTTCCCGGCCCAGCCGTACGGCGCCCAGCCCTACGGTGCCCAGCAGCAGTACGACGCCCAGCCCTACGAGCCGTACGAGGAGCCGCCCGCCCGGCGGCGCAACCCGCTGCTCTACGCGGGTGCCGGGGTCGCCGCGATCGCCGCGGCGGCGGTGGTCGTGGTGCTCACGGCGGGCGGCCCGGGCAAGGGCGCCCCCAAGGCGGCCCCGAGCCCGACCACGCCCGCCTCGGCCTCCGCCAGCCCCTCGCCCACCCCGAGCCCGACCCCTTCGGCCAAGCCCAGCCCGAGCACCAAGCCCTCGCCGAGCGCCAAGCCCGGCCCGGGCACCGCGCTGTCCGCGCTGCGCGCCGCCGTGGCCCAGAGCGAGTTCGACCGGGACCGGGACAGGCAGCAGGACCTGCTGGAACGCCTGGACGAGGCCGCGGACGCCCTGAACGACCGCCAGACGGACGACGCCGCGCGCTCGCTGAGGGACGCTCAGAAGCTGGTCCGCGACCTGGGCAAGCGGCACGCCATCGACACCGAGACCAGTGTGCTCTGGCAGGCCAAGATCGGCGCCGTCCTGGCCCTGGTCGGCTGATCGCTCAGGCCCCCTCGTGCCGCTGGTTCCGGTGGCGGCGCCCCCGGCCCGGCTCCGCGGCCCGCACCTCGGCCCGCTCGGCCAGCCGCTCGTGCAGGCGGCGGCTGACGGTGGTGGCCCCGGCGGTCAGGAAGACCAGGGTGTAGAGGATCTGCAGCATCACCACCACCCGGGCCGACTGCCCGGACGGGGTGACGTCGCCGAAGCCGACCGTGGCGAGGGTGACCACGGTGAAGTAGAGCGCGTCGATCCGGGTCGTCAGTCCGGTGAACTCGTGCGCCAGCGCGTAGTACGTGGAGGCGAAGACCACCAGGGTCAGCGCGCTGAGCAGCAGGATCGCCATCGCCGGGCGGCCGGGCAGGCCGAGGTACTCGCGGCGGATCTCCCGGAGCAGGTACCCGGCCAGCACGGTCAGCGCCCCGGCGAAGGTCAGCCAGCTGGGCACCGGGTGGTGCGGGCCGAAGACGCCGAGCGGCACGGTGAAGTAGGCCACCAGCAGCGCCGCGGCCCCGCCCGCCCCGAACAGCCAGCCCACCCGGTCGACCCGGTGCCCGGAGCCGTCGTCCTCCTCCGACCCCGTCACGGCGCGGCCGCTTCGCCAGGCCGTTCACCCGGCCGCTCGTCCAGCAGTTCCAGCACCGCCAGCCCGCCCAGCAGGGCGAAGCCGGTCCAGAAGACCACCATCCCGGTCGGGTAGCTCCAGAACACCAGCACCAGTGCGGCGGCCGCCACCCCCGTCCACCCCAGCCAGGCCTTGTACCGGTGGACGAAGCGCCCCACCGGACCGAGCCGCAGCCCGGCCCGCGCGGCGGTGGTCCGGACGGCGCCGAAGCCGGCCGTCCAGAGCCGCCGTACGGTCCCGGCCCACCGCCCCGCCCCGGTCAGCCAGGCGCCGAGCGCGACCAGCACGCCGAGCGCGACCACCGCCCGCACGGTGGTCCGCAGGTAGTGCACCAGGGCGTCGAAGACGGCCGCGGCGGCGCCCTGGCTCACCCCGGCCGGGAGCCGGTCCAGGTAGAACGCCCGGCCGACGGCGAGGCCCAGCCCGAGCAGCGCCGCCCCGCCGGCCACCAGCAGCGCGGCGGTGACCAGGGCCCGGCGCCGCCGCCCGGCCAGCAGCACGCCGCCCGCCGCGATCAGCACGGTGAGCACCGGCAGCCAGAAACCGGCCAGGTCGAGCAGCCGGAAGGCGGTCCGCGCCTTGGGGATGGCGTCCGACTGCACCAGGACGTAGTCGGTGTGCACCTCGGGGATCTTCGAGGCCACCCCGAGGCCCTGGGCGACCAGCCGGCTCTTCACCTGGTCGACCAGCGGGGCGAGGTCCAGCGTCACGGTGTCGCCCTGGACCTCGACGGCGCCGCCGCCCTCCCCGGTGAGCAGCCGGTCCACGGCGGCGTGCGCGTTCCGGTTGACGGTCACCCAGACGGTGGCGAAGGCGTCGCTGTCCACCACCTTCTCGACCTGGCCGTGGACGAATCCGGTCAGGCCGTTGGTGAGGGTGGAGCCCAGGGCGCCGAGCGCCTTGTCGAGCAGCGGCCGGTCGGCGGGGGCGACCTGCTCCAGCAGGGTGTCGACCGGCAGGTACTTCATCACTTCGGCGGTCACCCGGTCGGTCACGGCGGCCCGGATCGCCGGGTCCTCGGCCAGCGGCGCCATGGTGGCCACGTACCGGTCGGTGTCGCCGACCTCGGCCCTGGTCCAGGCGGCCACCACGCTCAGCGGGGTGAGCACGGCGGCCAGCAGGACCAGCAGGACGGCGAAGGCGGACCTGACGCGGTGCCGGCGGGGCCGTGCCTGCCGCTCCTCCAGCAGGGCGAGCCGACGTCGCAGCTCCTCGACCTCGGTGGAGCCGGTCGGGTCGGCCATCCGTACCTCCTGCGGTGTGGATCGGTGCACACCAGGAGATAACAGAACTTTTCCGACAGCCAGTCAGACCGCGGCCGGACACGGCAAAGCACCGGGCCGCCGGTCCGTCCCCGAGGGGAGGACCGGCGGCCCGGTGCGGACCGGCCGTGGTGGCGGGTCAGGCCTTGTTCTGCTGGCCGCTCGGCTCGGCGGCCTTGGTGATGACGGTCGGCTCGACCGCCTGGCGGGGCTGCTCGGTGGCGGTGCTCTGCGCCGTGCCGTCCGCCGGGGCGGCCGGGGTGCCGGCGGCCTGGGCGTCGTCCTCGCGCAGGGCCTTGGTCTCGGCCTTCAGGATGCGCATCGACTTGCCGAGGCCGCGCGCCATCTCGGGCAGCTTCTTCGAACCGAAAAGCAGGATGACCACAGCCAGCACCACGAGAAGGTGCCAGGGCTCCAGACCGTTGCGCAGCATCCCTGACCACCGGTCCCTTCGGATTACTCGCTGTTTCATGGGTCGGGCGAACTTGCCCCACCTCGGCCAGTATGCATGGCCCGCCCGGCCGACGTATACAGCGGTCCTGAAACATCGGGCGAAAACCAGGTGTTCACGTGAGCGTTGCCCATCCAGTGGTCTAGACCAGCTCCGGCTGCCCGGCCGAGGACTCGGCGGCCTCCTCCGCCGGGGCGGGAACGGGCAGGTCACCCAGCATGCGGTGGGCCAGGAAGGCCCCGAGCAGCATGGTGACCAGGCCCACCGCGGCGGCCAGGTGCATGCCGTCGGCGAAGGCGTCCCGGGCGGCCGTGAGCAGCTGCCCGCCGAGCTCGCCCGGCAGCTGCGCCGCCACCGTGACCGCCCCGCCCAGGGTGTCCTGGGCCACCGCCGCGAGCTCGGCCGGCAGGCCGTTCGGCAGGCCGCCGTCCAGTCGGGCGGAGTAGACCGCCGCGCCGGCCGCGCCGAGCAGCGCGATCCCCAGCGAGGCGCCCAGCTCGGTGGCGGTCTCCGAGACCGCCGAGGCGGCGCCGGCCTGCTCGGGCGGTGCGGCCGAGACCACCAGCTCGGCGGTGAGCATCATCGCGGCCACCGTCCCGGCGGCCAGCACCCCGGCCGCCACCAGGATCAGCGCCAGCGGGGAGTCGGGACGGACCTGCGTCATCAGGGCGAACCCGGCGGCGGCGATCACCAGACCACCCGTCAGTCGCACTCCCGGCCGGACCTTCCCGGCCAGCGCCCCGGAGGCCCCGGCGGTGACGAAGACCCCGACGCTGGGCAGCAGTGCCCACAGCGATGCGGTCAACGGGGCCATGCCGCGCACCAGTTGGAGGTACTGCGAGGTGTAGAGGGTGAAGCCCATCATGGCCAGCATGGTGAGGGTGTTGACCACCACCGCGCCGGAGAAGGTGCGGTTGCGGAACAGCGCCGGGTCGACCAGCGGCGTGGCCGCCGTCCGCAGCCGCCGCACCAGCGCCCCGCCGAGCAGCACCCCGGCGGCCAGGGCCGCGGCGGCCCCGGTGCTCCAGCCGTCCACCGCGAAGTGCTTGATCCCGTAGACGGTGGGCAGCACGGAGGCGACCGCGAGCAGTGCGCCGGCCAGGTCGAAGCGGCCGGGCTGCGGGCTGCGGTACTCGGGCAGCAGGAACGGGGCGGTGAGCAGCACCAGTGCCATCACCGGGAGGGCGGGCAGGAAGACGGCGCTCCAGGTGAAGTGCTCCAGCAGCAGCCCGCCGACGACCGGCCCCAGGGTGGCCCCGGCCATGGTCGCGGCGCCCCACGCGCCCATCGCGGCCGTGCGCTGCTTGGGGTCGTGGAACATGTTGCGGATCAGCGCCAGGGTCGAGGGCATCAGCGTCGCCCCGGTCACCCCGAGCAGGGCGCGGGCCGCGATCAGCTGCCCGGCGCCGTCCGCGGTGGCGGCCAGCAGGGAGGCGGCGGCGAAGCCGAGCGCCCCGGCCATCAGCAGGCGGCGGCGGCCGATCCGGTCGCCCAGCGCGCCCATCGGGATGAGCAGCCCGGCCAGCAGGAACGAGTAGATGTCCATGATCCAGAGCTGCTCGGTGGCGCTGGGCCGCAGCTCGGTGCTGATGAAGGGGACGGCGAAGAACAGGATCCCCATGTCCGTGGCGATCACGAGGGTCGGCAGGAGCAGGACGGCGAGGCCCGTCCATTCGCGGCGGCCGGCGAGGCCGTGGGTTGTGGTCACGAGAAGAACCGTACGGGCGTGTCAGACGAATGTCTAGTACGGATGTGCAAGACATCCGTCTCGCCCGCGGCGTACGCTTCCGGGCATGGGAAATCGTGAGGACCTGCTCGACGGCGCCAAGCGCTGCCTGTCAGAGAAGGGCTACAGCCGCACCACCGCGCGGGACATCGCCACGGCGGCGGGCGTCAGCCTGGCCGCGATCGGCTACCACTTCGGTTCGAAGGAGGCGCTGCTCAACCAGGCGATGATGGAGGCCATCGGCGGCTGGGGCGAAGCCGTCGACGCGGCCACGGCCGGCGCCGGGGGCACGCCGCGGGAGCGGTTCGTCGCCGTCTGGGACGGGATCCGGTCGACGATGGTCGAGTACCACGGGCTCTGGGCGGCGCAGTTCGAGGTGATCGCGCGGATGGACGACCTGCCCGACATCCGGGAGCAGTTCGCCAAGGTCCAGCGGCTGGCCCGGCTGGAGATCGCCCACATGGTCAGCGGCGAACGGGCCCCCGAGGACGAGGACGAGGTGCTCCTCGGCGCCTTCTACCAGGCCCTCCTCGCCGGCACCGTCACCCAGTGGCTCGTCGACCCGGCCCAGTCCCTGACGGGCGAACAGATGCTGCAGGCCCTCGAACTCGCATCGGCCCGCGTCCTGGACTGATCCCGCTGGCGCCCGGTTGCAGCGACCCGGGGGCGCGAGGAACTGCGCGAGTGCGGAAGGCGGCCCAGCGCCAGATCGGGGCACGTCGGCCAGTTGCACGTGCTGCCGTTCCCCTACGCGCAGTTCCCCGCGCCCCCGGCATCACCACCTACGTCCCTCGTGCCCCCGCTGGAGCAGCCCGGCGTGCACCCTGGCGGACCCTCGCCGAAGGTGGGTGGCATGGCGACGTATCAGAAGTTCATCGGCGGGTTCGAGGTCAACCGGGGCCTGCTGGCCACCGGGGTGGTGCTGACCGGGGTGGGTGCGCTGGTCGGCCTCGCGGGTACCGCGATGGTCGGGGCGGCGCTGCTCTCGGCCGGCCGCGGCTGGGTCCGACAGCTGGAGACCCCGCCGGGCGAGATGGCCCAGCGCACCTTCCAGCACGCCCGGGCGGCCTCGATGGCCGGCTGGGACGCCTGGCGTGCGGAGCACCCGCAGCACCCGGGGCAGCACAACTGACGGACAGAACACGAGGATTGGGCAGCGGGCCGATGGGGGAGCGGCCCGCTGCCGCACGTCCGGCGGCGGATCGTGGGGGATGCCGCCGGGCGTGGTCGGGGGGCCTACAGGCCGAGCGACTTGGCGACGATGGTCCGCATGACCTCGCTGGTGCCGCCGTAGATCCGGAAGACCCGGTTGTCGGTGTAGAGCCGGGCGATCGGGTACTCCAGGATGTAGCCGTAACCGCCGTGCAGCTGCAGGCACTTGTCGATCACCTGGGAGGCCGACTCGGTGCAGAACAGCTTGGTCGCGGCGGCGTCCGCCACCGTCAGCTGCCCGTTCTGGTAGAGCTCCAGCGCCCGGTCCACCATGGACTCCTGGGCCAGCACCTGCGCCTGACAGTCCGCCAGGCTGAACTTGGTGTTCTGGAACTCGGCCACCGCCTGGCCGAACACCTTGCGGTCCTTGACGTAACTCACCGCGAAGCGGACCGCCGCCGCCGAGGAGGCGTACGCGCCGACCGCGATGGCCAGCCGCTCCTGGACCAGGTTGTGGGTCAGGTAGGCGAAGGCCTTGCCCTCCTCGCCGAGCAGGTCGCCCACCGGCACCTTCACGTCGGTGAAGGAGAGTTCGGCGGTGTCGGAGGTGCGCAGGCCGATCTTCTTCAGCTTGCGGCCGACGGCGTAGCCCTCCGAGGTGGTGTCCACGCAGAGGATGGAGAGCCCGGCCCGGCGGTCGGCCGGGTCGTACGGGCTGGTGCGGCAGATGACCAGCACCAGGTCGGCGAGCACGCCGCCGGTGATGAAGGTCTTGGCGCCGTTCAGGACGTAGTGGGTGCCGTCCTCGGAGAGCCTGGCGGTGGTGGCGATGCCCGCGAGGTCGGAGCCGGCGCCCGGCTCGGTCATCGCGATGGCGGTCATGATGTCGCCGGAGACGAAGCCCGGCAGCCAGCGCTGCTTCTGCTCCTCGGTGGCGTACTCCAGCAGGTAGGGCAGCACCAGGCCGGTGTGCACGCCCGAGGAGCCGAAGGTGACGCCGGCCCGGGCGCACTCCTCGCTGACCACGGCCTGGTACTTGAAGCCGGTCTGGCCCGCGCCGCCGTACTCCTCCGGGACCTCGATGCCGTAGACGCCGAGCGCGCCGAGCTTGCGGTAGAAGTCGCGGGGCGGGTGGCCCTCGTTCTCCCAGCTCTCGTAGACCGGCACGACCTCCTTGGCGATGAAGTCCCGGATGGTCTCCCGGAAGGCCTCGTGGTCCTCGTCGAACACGGTGCGGCGCACGGCGGCGCTCCCTTCGTGGCGGCCCGGAGGCGGCTCTGATCGCGGCTCAAGTTAATCGGCGGTAGCTTCCGGTGTCCAGCACTTCCTGATCCCGTCCGTCCCGTGTTCGGGCTCCGGACGGACCGTCAAGTGAATCGTTGCTACCCTGGCCGGGCGGTTTCGCGGAGTGCTCGGGTGCGGTCGGCAGGGGGCGATGGTGGCGACGAGGCGGCCGCCGGGGCGGAAGGCGCAGATCCTGGGCGTCGCGGGGGAGCGGTTCCACCGGGACGGGTACCACCGGGTCTCGATGGCGGAGCTGGCGGGGGAGCTGGGCATCACCGCCCCCGCGCTCTACCGGCACGTGCCGGGCAAGCCCGAGCTGCTCCGCCAGGTCCTGGACTCCCACCTCCGCGCCCTCCGCGAGGCCGTCCGAGCGGGCTCCTCCACGCCGAACGAGGCCGACGGACCCGACGGGCCCAGCGAGGCGAGCGAGCCGGCCGGGCCGTCCGCCCTGGCCGCCGCCCTGGCCCCGGCCGCGATCGACCACCGGGCACTGGGCACGCTCTGGCAGCGGGACGCCCGGCTGCTGGCCCCGGCCCAACGGGCTCTGCTGCGTCGCGAGTTGCGCGCCGAGGTGGCGGCCATGGCCACCGCACTCCGCCTCTCGCGGCCCGAACTGACGCTCCCGGACGCCGAGTTGCTCTGCTGGTCGGCGCTCTCCGCGCTCGGCGGGCTGTCGAACCACAGCTTCGTGCTGCCCCGGCGGCGCTTCGAGCGCCTGCTCGGCGAGCTGACCACCGCGGTGCTGTCGACGCCGCTGCCGTCGTCGCCGTCCGGGCCGTGCTCCGTCGCGGCGGACGGCCCGCCGCCCCCGGGCTCCCGCCGGGAGGAGTTGCTGACCGCCGCCGTCGTGCTGTTCCACCGGTACGGCTTCGACAACGTGACCACGGACCGGCTCGGCGCGGCCGTCGGCATCGCCGGGCCGAGCGTCTACAAGCACTTCGGCACCAAGGCCGAACTGCTGGCCGCGGCCCTGGAGCGCTGCCGGGAGCGGCTGCGGCAGGAGGTGTCGGCGCCGATGGTGGCGGCGGGCGGCCCGGCGGCGGCGCTCGCGGCCGGGCTCGGGGCGTACGTGGACTTCGCACGCCGGCACGGCGACCACCTGGGCGCGATGGTCAGCGAGACGGAGCGGCTGGCCGCGGCGGACCGGCGGGCGGCAGTCGCCTTCCGCCGCGAGTTCCTGCGCACGTGGGTGGAGTTGCTCCGGCGGGTCCGGCCGCAGTACGGCCCGGCCGAGGCCCGGATCAGGGTGCACGCGATGTTCGCACTGGTCAACGACGGGGTGCGGGGCGGCTGGGCCAGGCCCGACCTGACGCAGTGTCTGACCGATCTCGCCGCGGCCGTGTCGGGCCTGACCGCCCTGGACATGGAGCAGGGGCGGGCCCGGCCGGGCCCGCCCCTGCGGGGTCACCACGACGAGGTGGGTCAGTACAGCACGAACGGGTAGTACACCGAGTGCGTGAACGCGCCGTTGCCCTGGATCACGCCGATGCCGCCGGAGTTGCCGGCCACCCCGGCGCTGTTGTTCTGGTTCGCCGCGCCGGAGCCGGTCGCGGCCTGCTGGGTCGCGTTCCCGTTGCCGTTGACGCTGCCGACGATGTTGCCCGAGCCGGTGTTGCTCACCACGCTGCTGTTGGAGCCGTACGCGGCGCCGGCGCCGTTGTCCGCGTGGGCGGTGCCGGCTCCGAGGAGCAGAATGGCGCCGAGGGCGGTGACGGTGGCGGCTGCGCGAATTCGGGACACGGTGGTCTCCCTGCTAACTGGTGCGAATGTGGCGCGTTCGGGGTGGCCGCCCCGTAACGTGCCGGTGCCTGACGTCGCGTGACCAGCATTCCCCAGTCGGCCGATTGACTTCAATGGCCGCCGTGCCGGTTCGCCCGAACGAGTAACGGGCGCGTCACGGACGCGGGGGGCGGCAAATGTCGAAGGGGGTCACTCCGGTTGATTTCCCCCCTCCTGACCTGCGGTTCCGCCGCCGACTCGGCGGCGAACTCGGGGGCAGGTAACGGTAAAGCGAAAAACCTGGTAGGTGGATTGTCCGACTGGCAGACTTGGGCCTCATGTCGGAAGACCTTGAGCCCGGTCGGCAGCCGGAACGGAATCTGCGCACGACCGAGGTGGACCTGGGGGGACTGGTCGGGGTCCTGGCCACCCATCTCTACTCCACCCCATTGGTGGCCCTTCGCGAACTCGTCCAGAACGCCCATGATTCGCACACCCGCAGGAGTTTGGAGGCGCCGGGCAGCACCGTCGGCGCGGTGATCCGGGTGGGGGCCGATCCGGCCCGGCGGACGATCCGGATCGAGGACTCCGGGGCGGGTCTGACCGAACCGGAGATCCACGCCTACCTCGCCACCGTGGGCAGTGGATACACCAGACTGCTAAGGGAATTGACGGGTAGTCAGGAACTGATCGGCGCATTCGGCCTCGGCTTCCTCTCGGCCTTCTCGATCGCCGACGAGGTCACCGTCACCACCACCTCGCACCGCGAGCCCGGTGTCGGCCACCGCTACTCCAGCAGGGGCGGTGAGCAGTACGCCGTCGAGCCGGTGGGGCCGCGGGCCGCCCCGGGCACCCTGGTGGAGCTGCTGCTCAAGCCCGAACACGCCGCCCTGGCCGACGAGTACACCCTGCGCGAGGTGCTCACCCGGTACTGCGTGCTGCTGCCGGTCCCCGTCCTGGTCGGCGACGACCCGAACCCGGTGAACGACCTCCCGGTCCCCTGGCGACCGGAACGGCCCCTGCCCGACGGGGAGTCGGAGACGGCCCGGCTGCACTTCGCGGCCGGCTTCGGCCGCCGCTTCCCGCCGCTCGCCACCCTGCCGGTCACCCCGGTGGACGGCGCCGGTGACGCCGTCGGCCTGCTCTGGGTGCAGGACGGCGGCAGCTACGGCTCCACCGACAACCGCGAACTCGCGGTCTACCTGCGCGGCATGCTGCTGACCGAGGACGCCCGGGACCTGCTGCCCAGCTGGGCGGGCTTCATCGGCGGCGTGATCGAGTCCGACCTGCTCACCCCGACCGCCAGCCGGGAGGACCTGCAGCGCGACGGGCACTACCGCGCGCTCCAGCAGGTGCTCGCCGACGCCATCGTGGACGGCCTGTACGAGACCGCCCGGCTCCACCCCGCCGTCTGGCGGCGGATCCTGACCCGGCACGGCCAGGAGCTGCTCGGCGCCGCGCTCTGCGACGAGCGCCTCTTCACCCTGCTCGCCGACGACGTGCCCGTGCCCACCTCCCAGGGCGAACTGACCGCCGGTGCGATGCGGGCCGCCGGGGACGGTGCGGTGCACGTGGCGCTCGGCTCCGAGGGCGGCTTCGAGGAGATGCTCTACCGGGCCATGCAGGTGCCGATCGCCCGGGGCGACCGGTACGCGGTGCTGCCCTTCCTGCGTCGCTACGCCCGCCAGCGCGAGTGCCGGCTGGTCGAGCTGGGCGGTGAGAGCGGCAATCGCGAGCTCTTCCGCGATCCCGAACGGCCTTTGGCGGCCGAGGAGTTCGGCTGGCTGGCGGCAGCCCTGACGGATCCCGGCGAGCAGTTGGTCCCGGCCCGGTTCGACCCGCCGGGGCTGCCCCTGGTGCTGGTGCCGGACCGCGAGGCGGAGCTGAAGGCGCGGCTGGAGGGCGAGCAGGCCGAGAGCCGCATCCCCTCCGCCGCGCTCCGGCTGGCCCGGGCCTTCACCGGCCGCACCGACGGCGGTGTCCGGGCCCGGCTCTACCTCAACCTCTCCGCCCCGTCCGTCCGTCAGCTGCTGACCGCCTACCGCGCCGGGCACACCGGCAGCGCCACGGCGGCCGGGCTGCTCCGCTCGCTCAAGGTCATCATGGCGGCGGCCTCCGGCTCGTCCGCCGGCGACCTCACCGCCGCGCTCGGCGGCATCGGCACGGCAGTGGCGGCACTCACCGCCGAGGTGCTGCCCGCCGAGGTGCTGCCCGCCGCGGTGCCGCCCGCCGCGGTCGCCGATGTCCCGGCCACCGATGCCCCGGTCGAGGGGGAGGACGCATGACCACCGACATCTGGGCCTGGGTGCACGACAGCCACGCCCGGCTGGTGGAGGCCGGTCACCACCGGCTGGCCACCGCGCTGGCGGAGATCGCCGGCCACGCCGTCGAGGGCCGCAACGAGCAGCTGGACGCGGTCTTCCCGGAGGCGCTGGCCTCGGCCCGGGCGCTCGGTCTGCCCTGGGTGGAGGTCTTCCTGCGGCACTGGCGGCTGCAGAACCTGCTGAACAAGCGTCACCAGGGCGAGGCCGCCCTGGCCGAGGCGGTCTCCCTGCTGGAGTTCGCCCACCGCCCGGAGACCGAGGGGTGCCCGCAGGCGGTCTGCGCCGTCCAGGACTTCACCATCTGCCACGCCAACATCGACGGCCCCGGCTACGTGCCCGAGCGGCTGGCGGTGCTGGAGGAGGCGCTCGCGCGGGTGGAGCCGGCCCGGGCCTGCTTCGACTGCCTCTCCCGGGAGTACGCCGACACCCTGGAGGACGGCGGCCGCCCGGAGGAGGCGCTGGCCCACCTGGACCGGGCCCAGGCCCGCATCCTGGCGGCGGGCGAGCAGGTCTCGCTGGCCTTCGGGCACGGCCGCGCCTCCGCACTGCACCGCCTCGGCCGCCACCAGGAGGCCCTGGAGGCCTACCGGCTGGCCGAGTTGGCGCAGGTGGCGGCCCGCCGCCGACTGGACGAGGACGACCGCCGCAAGCTGGCGGTGGGCCGGGCGCTGGAGTTCGCGGCGCTCGGCCGCCGCGAGGAGGCGCTGGGCCAGCTCCCGGACGTGGAGGAGGCGGAGGCCTACGCCGACATCCGGCTGCGCTGGGCGACGGCGGTCGAGCTGCTGGCCGGTGCCGGGGCCTACCCGAACGACACCGAGCTGGGCGTCCGGCTGGCCCACTGGGTCGGCTACCTGGACGCGGCCGGTTCGCACCGCCCCTGCCTGGACCTGCTGCTGGTCGCCGGGCGGCTGGCCGTGGCCCGCGGCGCCCGGGAGGTGGCCCGGACCCTGGCGGCCACCGGCGGGCGCAAGCTCGCCCACCTGCGCAGCCCGGCCGGGGTGTCCCGGCAGCTGGCCGCCCTGCGGACCGCCGCCGACGCCCTGCCGCCCGCCGAACTCCCGGTGCCGGTGCGCGAGGTGAAGCGCTGGATGGCCGAGCACCCGGGCGAGGTGCCCCCCGAGCGGGCCGCCGACCTGCTGGCGGCCGCCCACGCCGCCGACCCGCGGGGCGGCCACCTGCCCGCCCTGGCCGGGGCGCTCGGCGCGCTCGGCCACGCCCGGGCGGCCGCCGCGCTGCTCTGGGAGCAGCTCGAGCTGGCCCCGCAGGACACCCTGTCGGCCCGTCAGCTGGCGGCCGCCCTGATCGAGGCGGAGGACGGCGAGGGGGTGCGGAGGCTGGCCGACCGGCTGGCCGCCGACAGCCCGGCCGAGGCGCAGTGGGTCCGGGCCCGCTGGGCCGCGGCCGAGGGCCGCTGGGCCGAGGCGGCCGAACGCTGCGCCGCCGTGCTGGCCGAGGACCCGTCCCGCCCGGCCCCGCGCCGCCTCGGCGCGGCCGCCGCCACCCGGCTGGGCGACTACCCCGCCGCTCAGCGGCTCTACCAGGAGCTGCTGGCCCTGCCGGAGGACACCCAGGACCCGCACCCCGAAGTCTGGCCCGCCGACCTCTGGCACCTGGTCACGGTCGCCACCGTCAACCGGGACTGGGCGGTGGTCCGGGCAGCCGGGGCCCAGCTGGGCCTGGAGTTCGAACGGGACGAGGGCCCGGTGGACGAGGACTGGCAGCTGGTCACCGTCCGGGCCCCGCGCAGCGACGGGACCCTGGCCGACCTGCCCGCCGTGCGGACCGGCCCGGCCACCGCGCGCATCCTGCCGGTGCTCGGCGAGGACCTGACGCTCAACCACAACGACGTGGTGGTCTTCGGGCCGGCCGTGCGCAACCCCGGGCCGGACGCGGGCGGCACCGCCTGGCGGCCCGCCTTCGACCTGCTCGCCCTCCTCGACCCGGCGGGCTACACCACCTGGTGGGTGGACGGCGCCTGGCCCGGCGCCACCGCCTGGGCCGGGCTGCGGGAGGCACTGGCGGCGGCCGGCTACGGGCTCTGGGCCCACAGCGGGGACGGCTACCTGATCACCGATCCGGACACCCCGGGCGGCAGCCTGCGCGGCGTCTACGCGGCGGTCGGCGTACCACCCCTGGCCACCGCCGCCGAGGCGGACGCGGTGCTCACCACCCTGACGGCCGGCTGGCGACACCCGCTCAGCTGGCCCGAACTGGCCCTCGCCGCGGGCGCCGACCCGGGCCCCCACCTGGACACCGCCCGCCGCTACGGCCTCTGACTCGCCGTCACCCCGGGGCCCGTCCCGCCGTCGCGGCGGGCCCCGGGGTGGGGTCGAGGAACACCCGGGCCACGGCCGGGAGTTCGGCCCGGACGGCCCGCTCGGCGGCGTCGCAGGCCTGCTCGACCTGGGCGGCGGTGGCCAGGTCGTGGAAGTCCACCTTGGCCGCCACCAGCACCTCCTGCGGTCCGTGCACGATGGTGACCAGCTCCAGCACCGCCTCCACGTGCGGCTGGCGGCGCAGCGTCTCCTCGATCCGGTCCTCCAGCGGCTGCGGCAGCGCCCGGCCGATCAGCAGCGAGGAGTTGTCCCGGGCCAGCACGTACGCGACCCAGGCCAGCAGCAGCCCGATCAGCAGCGAGGCCGTCCCGTCCCAGACCGGCGAGCCGGTCAGCTGGGCGCCGAGCAGCCCGCCGAAGGCGAGCAGCAGTCCGGCCAGCGCGGCCGAGTCCTCCAGGAAGACCGCCTTCACCGCCGTGTCCGGCGTGTGCCGCAGGTAGGTGACGAGCCCGGTCCCGAACCTCCGCCCCTCGCCGCGCACCTGACGGTACGCCCGGCGCAGCGAGATCCCCTCCAGCACGAAGGCGACCGCGAGCACCGCGTACGAGAGCGTCGGGCTGCCCAGCTCCTCGCCGTACCGCAGGGTGTGGATCCCGTCGTGGACGGAGAAGACCGCGCCGCCGACGAAGGTGGCGAAGGAGGCGAGCAGCGCCCAGAGGTAGCGCTCGCGCCCGTACCCGAAGGGGTGGGTGTCGTCGGCGGGGCGGGAGCCGCGCTTGATCGAGGCGAACAGCAGCAGCTCGGTGACGGTGTCGGCGAAGGAGTGCGCGGCCTCGGAGAGCATCGCGCTCGATCCGCTCAGCACCCCGGCCACCGCCTTGGCGACGGCGATCCCGAGGTTGCACAGCCCCGCCACGATCACCGTGCCCAGGCTCTCCTGCTCCTCGGGCTCCTCCGGTTCGGTGCTCATGGGCGGTCATTTTGCCCGCTATGCCCGGTGTAGGCGGCAGCTCAAGGGCTGTACTTGGCGAATGCTTTACCATTTCATTGCCAAGGTCCTACTCTCCCGAACCTGCCCGAGGAGTCCCTGACCGTGACCAGCCTTGCCCTGGGCCCCTCCTGGCTCGACCCCGACCACCTGATCTCGACCTTCGGTCTGATCGGCATCCTGGTGATCGTCTTCGCCGAGTCGGGCCTGCTGATCGGCTTCTTCCTCCCGGGGGACTCGCTGCTCTTCACCGCCGGCCTCCTGGTGGCCGACGGCACCTACCTCCAGCAGCCGCTCTGGCTGGTCTGCACCCTGATCGTGGTCGCGGCGGTGGTCGGCGACCAGGTCGGCTACCTCTTCGGCCGCAAGGTCGGACCGAGCCTGTTCCGGCGACCGGACTCCAAGCTGTTCAAGCAGGAGAACGTGGAGAAGGCCGCCGCCTTCTTCGAGCGGCACGGCCCCAAGGCGATCGTGCTGGCCCGCTTCGTCCCCATCGTGCGGACCTTCACCCCGATCGTGGCCGGCGTCGGGCGGATGGACTACCGCACCTTCGTGGTCTACAACGTGCTCGGCGGCGTCCTGTGGGGCGCGGGCGTCACCGTCCTCGGCTACTTCCTCGGCCAGGTCCCGTTCGTCCGCGAGAACATCGAGGCCATGCTGGTCGGCATCGTCCTGCTCTCCGTCCTCCCCATCGCGGTCGAACTCCTCCGCGCCCGCCGCAAGCCCCGGCAGCCCGTGGCCTGACCGCCCGTCACCCCCACAGCCCGGGTACGACGCACGGTGCTCACCCGTCGTACCCGCACGGCCCCCGGCCTTCTCCTGCCGGGGGCCGTTGTGCGTCCCGCGTCGCCCCCGCGTTCATCCGGACCCCTCCCCTCCGCCCCTCCGATCAGGCACGATGGCCCTCCCACCCGCCGGAGGCGCCGTGCCCCGGTCCCGCGACCGGGCGCCACCCCCTCCGCCTCCGTTCCCCGCCGGAGGCGTTGTGCATCCGCGCAGCTCATCAGGCATGGTGGGAGCGACGATCACCATGCGGGACGGGGCGAGGAGAGGCAGTGCCGAAGCGGGGCCGGGGACGACCGGGCGGGGCCAAGAAGGTCAGGGGCGGCCGCCCGCCGCGCCCCGTGCCCAAGCAGCAGCCCACTCCGAGGGACGCCCCGCCCACCGAGGGCCTGCTCGGCCCGGCCGCCCCGCCGGTCGAGCAGCCGCACGTCATCCCGCTGGCGCCCAGGCCGCAGCAGACCGAGGGCCTGCTCTCCCCGGCCGAGTCCACCGGGGAGGTCCCGCTGCCGGGGCACGGCTCCGACGACACCCTCACGCCCGAGGTCTGGCGCACCGCGGCGATGGAACAGACCGTCGAGATCAACGTCCAGACGCTCCGTCAGGGCGCCCCCGGTCAGGCCCCCTGGCCGGACCGGATGCGCACCCTGCTCAAGACCCCGATGGCCGAGCGCCCCAAGTACGAGCGGACCCAGCCCGAGCAGAAGCCCGAGGCCGCCGCCGTCCGCAAGAACGTCCCCCGCGTCCTCGACCTCACCCTCCGGATCGGCGAGCTGCTGCTCGCCAGCGGCGAGGCCGCCGAGGACGTCGAGGCGGCCATGCTCGGCATCGCGCACGCCTTCGGCCTGGACCACTGCGAGCCGCAGGTCACCTTCACCCTGATCGGCATCTCCCACCAGCCCTCGCTGGTCGAACCGCCGGTCACCGCCGACCGGGTGGTGCGCCGCCGCACCTCCGACTACACCCGGCTGGCTGCCGTCTACCGCCTGGTCTCGGACATCACCGCCGAGCGCCTCACCGTCAACGACGCCTACCGCCGCCTCGCCGAGATCCGCCGCAACCGGCACCCGTACCCGGCCTGGCTGCTCTCGCTGGCCACCGGCCTGCTGGCCGGCGCGGCCACCTTCCTGGTCGGCGGCAAGCTGGACGCCAAGGGCTGGCTGGTCTTCGCCAACGGCTTCGTGGCCGCGATCCTGGGCGACAAGCTGGCCTCGGCGATCGCCCGGCGCGGGCTGCCGGAGTTCTACCAGTTCGTCATCGCGGCGATGCCGGCCGCGGTCTCCGGCATCATCCTCTCGCTCAACCACCTGGGCCTGCGGGGTTCGGTGGTGATCACCGGCGGCCTGTTCGCGCTGCTGCCCGGCCGGGCCCTGGTGGCCGCGGTGCAGGACGGCCTGACCGGCTTCTACATCACCGCCGCGGCCCGGCTGCTGGAAGTGCTCTACCTGGTCGCGGGCATCGTGATCGGCGTGATGCTGGTGCTCTACACCGGCTCCAAGTTCGACCCCAACCTCAACCCCAGCGAGAGCCTGATCGGGATCAGCGACCCGCCGATCCAGCTGGGCGCCGCGATGGTGCTCACCCTGGCCTTCGCGATGCTGCTCCAGACCAGCCGCGGAAACCTTCTTCCGGTGGTGTTCAACAGCGGCATCGGCTGGTCCACCTACGGCGTGCTGGCCTACAACGCCGGCGCCTCCCCGATCGTCGCCACCGGCGTGGCGGCCGGGGTGGTCGGCCTGTTCGGCCAGCTGATGGCCCGTTACAACGCGACCTCCTCGCTGCCGTTCGTCACCGCCGCGATCGGCCCGCTGATGCCCGGTTCGGCGATCTACCTCGGCATGCTCGCCTTCACCCAGAACAACCCGGTCGGCGGTGTGGTCCAGGTCGGCCGGGCCGCCACCCTGGCCCTGGCGCTCGCGGTCGGGGTGAACCTCGGTGGCGAGGTCGCGCGTCTGACCATGAAGACGCCCAGCACCCTGGGCGGACCGGGCGGTGTGCTGCGCGGCCCCGGCACGGCGGGCGAGCGCCTGGCCCCGTACCTGCTGGTGCCCCGTCGGGCCGCCAAACGCACCCGGGGCTTCTGACCTACCGTCAGGGGGACCGGGGTACGGCGAAGCAGAGGACGAAGAGGTACGGCCCGTGATCGAAGACCTGTTGGACGGCTACCGGACGCACATCGTGGCCGCCCACAAACAGCCGCTGTTCCTGCTGCTGGTGGGCTTCATCTCGTCCTTCGTCTTCATCCGCTTCAGCGTCCGGATGATCCGGGCCAAGGTGCGCTGGTGGCCGGGCAACATCACGCCCGGCGGCCTGCACATCCACCACATGGTCTTCGGCCTGGGCTTCCTGCTGCTGGGCGGCATCGGGGTCTTCGCCACCAGCGGCGGGCACCCGTGGATCGACTGGTTCGGCCTCTGCTTCGGGATCGGCTGCGGGCTGGTGCTGGACGAGTTCGCGCTGATCCTGCACCTGGACGACGTCTACTGGAGCGAGCAGGGCCGCAAGTCGGTGGACGCGGTGATCATCGGCATCCTGGTCACCGGGCTGCTGCTGATCGGCTACGTCCCGCTCGGGGTCGTTCCCGGTGAGGACACCCGGTGGGGGCTGGTCGCGGTGATCTCCCTCAACTCCCTGGCCTCGATCGTCACCCTCTTCAAGGGGAAGATGTGGACCGGCCTGCTCGGCATCATGGTGCCCGGCATCTCCTGGGTGGGCGCCGTCCGGCTGGCCCGCCCCAGCAGCCCCTGGGCACGCTGGCGCTACGAGCGCCGTCCGCGCCGCAGGGCGCGCGCCCTCCGGCGTGAACGGCGGCTGCACGCCCGGGCGGACCGCGCCCGCACCTGGCTGTTCGACCTGATCGCGGGCGCCCCCGACAAGGTCCCCGCCAACCACCCGGCCGCCCACCGCGTCGCCGAACGGATGGCGGCCTCCGCCACCGCCCACCTCGACGCGCACGCCGCCCGCTCCCTGGCCCGCCGCCACGCCCGCCTCGCCGACCGCAGCCCCACCCCCCGCGCCACCGCCCCCGACCGCCGCACCCCCGCCGCCCGCCGCCGCCGCACCGTCCACGCCGGCCGCCCCCGCCCCTACGCCCGCCGCTGACCGGCCGCGTCACCCCTCCGGGGCAAAGACCTGAGCGTCCGTCAATCGCCGCTGACGCCGCCCGGCGCCCGCCCGGCGGCTGGTGACCGCCCCTCCGCCACCCGCCCCTCCACCAGGCCCGCCGCGGGCGGCCCCGCTCTGGTCGCCCGGGCGACAATCCGACATCTCACCCGGATGGCAGTGTGGGGATGGCCCTGAGTTGTCGTCAGGTCTGAGACTATGACCGACAGTGACTGATTTGTCACCTGATGGGATAGTTGGCTGATCGTCAGACGGCGTAGGAGGGCACCCCCGTGACCCGAAGAATCCTCCCCACCCTCCTCCTCACCCTCGCCGGCCTGCTCGGCCTCCTCCCCGCCGCCGTGGCCGCCCCCGACCCCTACCCGTCCACCGAGGACATCGCCGCCGCCCAGGCCGACGAGGCCTCCGCCCAGGCGGACACCACCGCCATCGAGGCCAGCCTCACCGCCGCCCAGAAGGACCTGGACCGGGCCGGCCGCGAGGCCGAACAGGCCGTCGAGGCCTACAACGGAGCCCAGGCCCACCTCAAGCGCGCCCGCGCCGAGGCCGCCACCCGCGCCGACCAGGCCGCCGCCGCCGAAGCGGCCCGCGCCGAGGCCGCCGACACCGCCGCCGCCCTGGCCGCCGAGACCTACCGCCAGGGCGGCGCCGGCCCCCAACTCTCGGCCATCGACGCCCTGCTGGGCGCCCACGGCCCGGCCGCCGCAGGCCGCCAGGCCGCCGCCGTCGGCGTGATCGGCTCCACCACCAAGGCCATCCTGGACGCCGCCACCTCCACCGCCGCCGAGGCCTCCCGCACCGCCGAGGCCGCCCGGGCCGCCGAGGAGGACGCGGCCCGCGCCGCCGAGGCCGTCCGCCTCGCCAAGGAGGTGGCCCAGACCCGGCTGGCCGCCCAGCAGACCCAGGTAACCGAGATCACCGCCCGCCGCGAACAGCTCCTCACCGCCCTGGCCGCCGCCCGCAGCACCACCCTCGAACTCGAGCGCCAGCGCCGCGAGGCCCTGGAAGCCATCGCCGCCCAACAGGCCGCGGAGGCCGCCCGCGCAGCCGAGGAGGCCGCCGCCCGCGAAGCGGCCGCCGCCGCTGCCGCCGCGGCCGCGACCACCCACTCCTCCGACGGCTACGCGGCGGCCGAAACCCCGTGGTCCGCCGGTGGCGCGGCCGCCGCCATCGCCTTCGCCCGCTCCAAGATCGGCCTGCCCTACATCTGGGGTGGCGAGGGCCCGGCCGGCTACGACTGCTCGGGCCTGACCATGATGGCCTGGCGCCGCGGCGGCAAGTCCCTCACCCACTTCGCCGCCGACCAGTACGCCGAGTCCACCCCGGTCTCGTACGCCCAACTCCGCCCCGGCGACCTGGTCTTCTGGACCGACACCGGCCGCGCCCGCGACATCCACCACGTCGCGATCTACATCGGCGACGACCAGATGATCGAGGCCCCCCGCCCCGGCACCGCCATCAAGCAGGCCAGCCTCTGGATCATGGGCCGCCCCGACTTCTACGGCCGCCCCTGACAGCCGGCCCCGGACGCGGGCTCCTGACCGGCCGTCAGCCCGCTGCCGGGCCCTCCGCGATCCAGCCCATCCCGTACACCAGGTCCTCGAAGTCCGGGAACTCCCGCCCGGCCTGCTCGACCACGATCGCCCCGGGCCGTCGCGGCCCCGGCGCGAACCGCTCCGCCACGGCCGTCAGCCCGGCGTGCGGCCGCCCCGTCCGCCGCCGGCCCGCCGCGTGCCCGGCCGCCTCCCGCGGCCCGAACCCGTCGGCCAGCAGCCAGAGGAAGTCCCCCAGGTCCCGGGCCACCACGGCCGCGTCCCCGTCCGACCCGAGGAACACCACCGGCTGGTCCTCCACCGGCCGCCCCGGCCTGGTCACCCACACCGCCCCGTACCCACCCGCCCCGTCGGCCCCGAAGACCAGGAACTCCGCGTCGCCGCACCCCTCGTTCCCGCTCCACCGCCGGAACCACGCCGCGGCCTCCGCCTCCGGCAGGAACGACGCCAGCGCCTCGAAGTCGACCCCGTCCTCCTCCGCGAACGGAACGGACAGGGCGGCGGCCAGCCCGGCCGGAAACCCCCGGCCCTCGAAGATCGTCATGATCCCGAGGCTAGCCACCGCCTAGGACAGTCGTCCGACCGTCAGATGTCGCGGAAGGTCTCGATGTTGGCGCCGATGGAGTTGAGGCGGGCGGCCAGGTCCTCGTAGCCGCGGTTGATGACGTAGACGTTGCGCAGGACCGAGGTGCCCTCGGCCGCGAGCATCGCGAGCAGGAGGACGACGGCGGGGCGCAGGGCCGGGGGGCAGACGGTCTCGGCGGCGCGCCAGCGGGTCGGGCCCTGGACGAGGACGCGGTGCGGGTCGAGGAGGGTGACGTCGGCGTTGAGGCGGGTCAGGTCGGTGAGGTAGATGGCCCGGTTGTCGTAGACCCAGTCGTTGATGTGGGTGGTGCCGTGGGCGGCGGCCGCGATCACCGCGAAGAAGGGGACGTTGTCGATGTTGATGCCGGGGAAGGGCATCGGGTGGATCTTGTCGACGGGGGCGGTGAGCTTGGACGGACGGACCGTCAGGTCGACCAGCCGGGTGCGGCCGTTGGCGGCGGGGTACTCGGGGGTGCGGTCGTAGTCGAGGCCCATCTGCTCCAGGACGGCGAGCTCGATCTCCAGGAACTCGATCGGCACCCGACGGATGGTCAGCTCGGAGGAGGTGACCACGGCCGCGGCCAGCAGGCTCATCGCCTCGACCGGGTCCTCGGCCGGCGCGTAGTCGACGTCACAGGTGATGTCGGGCTGACCGTGCACCACCAGGGTGGTGGTCCCGATGCCCTCGATCTCCACGCCGAGCTGCTCCAGGAAGAAGCAGAGGTCCTGGACCATGTAGTTGGGGCTGGCGTTGCGGATCACCGTCACGCCGTCGTGCCGGGCGGCGGCCATCAGCGCGTTCTCGGTGACGGTGTCCCCGCGCTCGGTCAGCACGATCGCCCGCCCGGGGGAGACGCCCGGCTCGACCTGGGCGTGGTAGCTGCCGTCGGTCGCGGCGACCTCCAGGCCGAACTGCCGCAGGGCGCCGAGGTGCGGCTGCACGGTGCGGGTGCCGAGGTCGCAGCCGCCGGCGTAGGGGATGCGGAACTGCTCGGCGCGGTGCATCAGCGGGCCGAGCAGCATGAGCACGCTGCGGGTGCGCACCGCGGCGGCCTCGTCCATGGAGTCCAGGGCGAGCTCGGCGGGCGGGGTGAGCTCCAGGTCGCGGCCGTCGTTGACCCAGCGGGCCTTGACGCCGATGGAGGAGAGCACCTCGAGGATGCGGTAGACCTCCTCGATCCGGGCGACCTGGCGCAGCGTGGTGCGGCCGGTGGTGAGCAGCGAGGCGCAGAGCAGGGCGACGCTGGCGTTCTTGCTGCTGCGGACGTCGATGGCGCCGCTCAACTGCCGTCCGCCGTCGACCCGCAGGTGCATCGGGCCGGCGTAGCCGAGCGAGACGATCTCGCTGTCCAGCGCCTCGCCGATCCGCGCGACCATCTCCAGCGTCAGGTTCTGCTGGCCCTTCTCCATCCGGTTGACCGCACTCTGGCTGGTGCCGAGCGCCTCCGCGAGCTGGCCCTGGGTCTTGCCCTTGTGCTCGCGGGCGGTGCGGATGAGACCGCCGATGCGCTTGAGATAGTCGTCGCTCATTCGCCAGACGATATCTCATATGTGAGATGAGGAAAGCTGTGGAGTCCCTCGGAGCTCCCTGGGAGCCGGCCGGGTGAAATACGGATGCCGAGGCCTGACGGTGCGTCGTACGGTGACGGGATGGGCAACGACGGACCTGGCGACCAGGTCGAGATCCGCTACATCACCGAGGACGAGCTCCCTGCCTGGGAGCGCGCGCTGGCCCGGGGCTTCCTGCGGCCGCACATCGGGGAGGGCGGGGAGTTCCGCCGTCTCCAGTTCGAGCCGAACCGCTTCCAGGGCGCGTTCGACCCCTTCGACCCGGCCCGCTGCGTGGCCACCTTCCGCAGCTTCGACACCGAGCTGACCGTCCCGGGCGGCGGCACCGTCGTGGCCGACGCGGTCTCCGCCGTGACGGTCAGTTCCACGCACATCAGGCGCGGTCTGCTCAGCCGGATGATGGCCGTCGACCTGGCCGACGCCAAGGCCCGGGGCAGCGCGGTCGCCATCCTGCTGGCGGCCGAGTACACCATCTACGGCCGCTTCGGCTTCGGCCCCTCCTCCCGGGTCGAGGCGCTGAAGATCGACGCCGTCGGCAGCGGCGGCCTGCGGGGGGACCTGCCGCCGGCACCCGGCCGGGTGGACTTCGCCTCGATGGAGGAACTCCGCAAGATCGGGCCGGAGTTCTACGACCGGTGGCGGCTCACCCAGCCCGGGGCGATCGAGCGCAAGTCGTACCGGTGGAAGATGTACACCGGTGAGCTGACCGCGCCCGGCTTCGACTGGAAGGAGCCGTTCGCCGCCGTCTACCGGGATGCGGACGGCGCCGTCGCGGGCATCGCCACCTACCGGGTGGACGACGTCTGGGAGAACGGCCTGCCCAACTGCACCCTCACCGTCGACGACTTCCTCGCGATCGACACCACCGCGGCCCTGGCCCTCTGGCGCCTGGTCTTCGCGGTGGACTGGGTCCGCACCGTCGTGGTCGAGAACCTCGGCGCCGACGACCCGCTGCCGCTCTGGCTCAAGGACCCGCGGCACGCCCGGCCGGGTGAGGAGTTCGGCGACGCCACCTGGCTCCGGCTGCTGGACGTCCCGGCCGCCTTCGCCGCCCGCACCTACGCCGCCCCCGGCCGCCTGGTGCTGGAGGTCACCGACCGGCACGGGTACGCCGAGGGCCGCTGGGCGCTGACCGTGGCCGCGGACGGCACCGGCCGGGTCGAGCCGACCGACGAGCCGGCCGAACTCGCGCTCGACGCGGCCGAGTTGGGCGCCCTCTACCTGGGCTCCGAGTCCGCCTCCCGGCGAGCCCTGGCCGGCCTGGTCACCGAACTGCGCCCCGGCGCGGCGGCCACCGCCGACCTGCTGCTGCGCACCCCGCTCCGGGCGTGGAACCCGGAGCCGTTCTGACGGGTCGTCACCAGGCGGGCGTGGTTCAGGACTTCTGGGTCCGGCCGATGGTCGGCAGGATGAAGTCCTGGATCAGGCCCTTGGCGTCCCGGACGATCGGGCGGAACACCCGGTACCGGGAGAGCGTCAGCAGCTTGGCCGCGAACGGGGTCGAGCGGCGGACGAACTCCCGGGTCCGCTCGGTGTCCTCGGTGCGGTCGAAGACCCAGTACAGCACCACGACCATCAGGTGCAGCCAGAGCAGGTCCGGCAGCAGCTCGGCCAGTTCGGCGTCCAGCTTGCTGTTCAGCTCCGAGCCGTCGAGCACGTCCCGGAACAGCTGCACCGCGGTGGCCCGGGCCGGGTGCGACTCGTTGGAGAACGGGCTCAGCGAGCTGTTCGGATCGGCGGCGGTCCGGAAGAACTGCGAGGCGAACTCGTGGTACGGCGCCGCCGTGTCCAGCCAGGACTCCAGGGCGATCTGGAGCCGGTCCGCGAACTCCTTGTGCCCCTCCATCCGGGCCTTGGCGTCGGCGGCGTGGTCGTAGGTCATCAGGTCGTAGAAGCCCTGGATCAGGAACTCCTTCGACTCGAAGTAGTAGTAGGCGTTCCCGACCGAGACCCCGGCCTCCGAGGCGATCGCCCGCATGGTGGTCTTGTCGTAGCCGCGCTCCTTGAACAGCCGCATCGCGGTGTCCAGGATCAGCGCCCGGGTCTGTTCGCTCTTCCCGGTCTTGGGGAGGGCGCGACCGCCCGGAAGCTCGGGGGCCTGCTCGGCGGGGCTGTTGTCGCTCTCGTGCTGGTTCGGCTGCTCCACGCTGGTTGAGCCTACCCGGACGGGGTGGCCGACACCGGACATGAGCCGTCGTCACAGACCGGACCGCTCGGCGGCCAGCCCTCCGCCCTGGGTACGGGCCCTGGCGCGCGTGCGGGCACGGGTGGGGCCCCGGCCGGGACGCCGGCCCCGGTCGCCCGGCGGTACGCGCTGACGGCGAACACCGCGGCCCGTGCCAGCGGCAGCCCCGCCGGCGTGGAGAGCGAGACGGCCAGCGGCCGGTGCTCGGTGAGCGCCCAGAGCGCGGTGACGAAGGCCGGGGCCCCGCGCCAGACCTCCCCGCTGTCGGAGACCACGGTCAGCTCCCCGAGCGAGGCGTCGTGGTCCAGCGTCGGGAACTTCTGCCGGGCGACGTACGAGCCGACCGGCACCAGCTCCAGCGGCACCAGCTTGGGCTGGCCGCGCAGCCAGGCCGCGAGGTGGCGGCAGAGCGAGCAGTCGGGATCGTGCAGCACGGTGAGCCAGCGGACCGGTGCCGCGGCGGCCGTGGCCTTGGTCGTCGTCATGGTGGTCATGCCCCCCCGTCGCCGGTCAGGCCGGGTACGGGGCGACGAAGCCCTGCGGGGCGACCGGCGGGCGCTGCTGCTGCTCCAGCGAACCCCGGCGGCGGATCCGGTTGAGCACGTACACGTTGCCCAGGTGCATCACGCCCAGCAGCAGGAGCACGGTGCCGAGCTTGTAGGAGAGCGCCTCGAAGACCCCGGCGGCGCTCTCGACCCGGCGGTCGTTGCGCATCCAGAGGGCGACGAAGCCGAGGTTGATCAGGTAGAAGCCGACCACCAGGAGGTGGTTGACGGCGTCCGCGAGCCGTTCGTCGCCGGCGAAGACGTCGGAGAGGAAGAGGCGGCCGTTGCGGCTGAGGGTGCGGGCGACCCAGAAGGTCACACCGGCGGCGACGGGCAGGTAGACGGCGTAGCTGATGACCGTGAGGTCCATGGGACCACTCCTTTTCGAACGTGTTCAAAAGCTCTGGGCATGACTGTAGAGCGATTCTTGAACATGTTCAAGATGGGGTGGCGGTGGGCTGTGGCAGGCTCTCGGCATGGACCAGTCGCTCATCCGCCCCGGCACCCCCGCCGACGCCCCCGCGGTCGCCGCCCTGCACAGCGCGAGCTGGCGCACCGCCTACGCCGGCATCGTCCCGGCCGAGGCCCTCGGCGACGGCCTGACGGAGGAACGGCGCGAACTCTGGGACCTGCGCCTGACCGCCGACTACGGCGAACCGGCCAACACCCCGCACCTGCTGGTCGCCGAGCGCGGGGGAGAGCTCGTCGGCTTCGCCTACCTGGTGCCCCAGCCGGACGGCCGCGTCCTGCTCGACAACCTCCACGTCCGCCCCGGACTCACGGGGGGCGGCATCGGCGCCCGCCTCCTCGACGCCTGCCGCGACCACTGCCGCGACGTCACCCTCTACCTGGAGGTCCTCCAGGGCAACGCCCGCGCCGTCGCCTTCTACGAACGCGAGGGGGCCACCCGCACCGACACCCGCACCGGCTGGTTCCCCGGCGGCCACCCGCTCCCGGAGTACGAGTACACCTTCCTCGACGGCTAGGTCCGGGGGCTGGCGGCGGCTTGTCGGGGCGCGCCGGGGGCGCGAGGCTCCGCTGACCTGCGGCTCCGCCGCGTGGGCGCGAGTCGAGAGGTGGCCCAGCGCTGGCGGGAGTGGCTACGCCTCTGGGGGCGCGAGGAACTGCGCGAATTCGGAAGGCGGTCTGGTGTGAGATCGGGGCACGTCAGCCAGTTGCACGTGCTGCCGTTCCCCCGCGCGCAGGTCCCCGCGCCCCCGAAGGCATGACCAGTCCCCGGTACCCCGCAGTCGTCACGGCGAGAGCCAGCAGCGCCGCCCCGGCCGTGATCAGGTAGCCCGTCCCGGGGGCCGCGTGCTGCGCGAGGGCCCCGCCGCCCGCCGCCCCGGCGGAGATCCCGACCAGGATCCCGGCCACCGCGACGCCCATGCCCTCGTTCAACTGGCCCGCCGGCAGGACCTCCTGGACCAGCGTCATCCCCGTCACCATCGTCGGCGCCACCGCCACCCCGACCACGAAGAGCGCCGGCCCGAGCAGCGCCACCCCGCCCCCGGCCTGACCGACCGCCAGTGGGAGGAGCGTCAGCCCGGCCAGCACCCCCAACCCCGCCAGTAGCCGTCCGGCCGCCCCGATCCGGGTCCGCAGCACCCCGAAGGCCAACCCCGACAGCCCGGACCCCGCCGCCACCAGCCCCAGCAGCCACCCCGCCGAGGCCCGCTGGCCGAGCGCGTCTGCGTACGCGACGGTGGCGACCTCCATCGAGCCGAAGAGCAGTCCGGTCGCCGCGAACACCGCGACCAGCAGCCACAGCCGCCCCACCCGCAGCACCCCGCCCGCCTGACCCTCCGTCACCGTCGACGAGGGCCGTACCGGAGGCTCCGTCCGCCGCTGCGCCGCGAACAGCAGCACCCCGCCCCCGCCCAGCACCGACCCCACCAGCAGCCCAGCCTCCGGGAAGAGGCCGGTGCACAGCGCGGTGCCGAGCACCGGTCCGGCCATGAAGCAGACCTCGTCGAGCGCCTGCTCCAGCGCGTTCGCGGTGTGCCGCGCCTCGGGGTCGTCGGCGTACAGGTGCGCCCAGCGCGCCCGGGCCATGCCGCCGAGGTTGGGCAGCACCGAGGCCAGGGGGTAGCAGACGAACAGCGTCCAGGCCGGCGCGCCGTACCGGGCGCAGAGCAGCAGCCCGGCCATCGGCCCGACGCCGGCCAGTACGCACGGCACCGAGACCCGCGCCTGCCCGTACCGGTCGACCAGCCGCCCGAGCAGCGGCATTCCGACCGCCACCGCGACCACCCCGGCGGCGGAGACCGCCCCGGCCAGCGCGTACGAGTCCCGCCGGGCGGCCACCATCAGCACGGCGGAGACCCCGGTCATCGAGAAGGAGAGCCGCGCCAGCAGCCCGCTCAGCGTGAAGGCGAGCGCGCCGGGCGCGGCGAACAGACGGCGGTACGAGGCGAACACGGAGCTCCTGAGCGGACGTCAGCGGAGGGGGTGGTGACACCCACCCTGACGACCGTCCCGCCACCCGGTCCAACACCTGTTCGGCGCCATTGACACAGCCGTGTTGTCAGTGCTGTTGCGGCTGGGATCGATGCCAGCTTCCCGGAGCTGAGTGAACGATGCAGGTGTCCCACGAGAATCGGCGTAGTTTGGCGCCGGCCACGTGCTGGGCGGTCTCCTGGTACTGACCGTTGAGATGGCGGCCGATGACGATCGCTGCCACCACTACAGCCCCTGAAGCCTTCAGGGCAGCCGCAGCCGACTGCACATGGTTACCGGTTGTCCAAGTGTCATCGATCAGAAGAACCGCGCGTCCTCGGACATCAGAAGCCGTGAAGCGGTCCGGCGACGCGGCCCTGCCGAGGCTCGCAGCGACCGATGTTGGGGCAAGAACCTCTTGGAACCGGGTGTTTGTCGCACCGACCAGCTGGCCAACGATACGGCTGAGTGGGTGCTGAGCCCGGCCGCTGGTGCTTGGGACTACCGAGACCAGATCGAACGGAGTACCGCATCTTCTGGACAGGCAGGCTTCATGAAAGACGAGATAGCGCCAGAGGACAGCTGCCAGGCCTGTTTCGAACTGCTGTTGCTGGAAGCCCTGGGTGTTCTTGTAGCGCCAGAGCTCATTGGCGAACTGTTCACCCTTGAGCGCCAAGCTGATGGGGGCCACGAGATCCGCAGTCCTACCACCGAGCACCAGGCGTGCTTGGTGGCATGCCCAACAGGTGGGGTAGGTGGCCTTTGCCGGACCGTGGCAAACTCGGCACACTCCAGGGCCTGGAGGAAGTGGGTGGATCAGAAGGTTGGCGTACCTGGCCGACAGATCGGCTACGGAGGCCACGTGATACCGACTATGCCCAGGTAAGGGTGCCGGTGCTGGGCACCAGGGAGTCGAGCTCCTTGAAGATCTCGTCCGGCCCTTCGACCACCGTAGTGTTTGGACGTAGTGAATACTCGAGAGCCCAGTCGTGGGCGAGCAGGTACTTCATCAGAAAGACGCGGCGCCCGTGCTCGAGTGCCAAACGCGCCTGCATCCGGGCGCCACTGCGGAAGGCCGCTTCAACTACGACTGTTGCGAGGCTGTAACCGCTCATCACCGCGTTACGCATGGGGAAGGTGGTCTTGGATGGTGCGGCGTCCGGCCAGAACTGGGAGAGCAGAAGCCCCGTCCCGCCAATCTCCTCCTGTAGACCGGCATTTGAGGCGGGATAGGACCGGAGCAGCCCAGTCCCCAGAACGGCGACCGTATGCCCACCAGCAGCGAGAGCGCCTTGATGGGCGGCGGTGTCGATACCGGCGGCCAATCCGCTGACCACCGTCACTCCTCGTTCTGCCAAGCCATGTGCGATTTGATACGCATGGTCGGCACCCTGGGGGGTCGGATTGCGGGTCCCGACCACCGCCACTCGCAGATCGTCATCGAGTGACGTGCCTCGCATGAACACGAACGGGGGGCGCTGATGAACGAGTCGCAGATACAGCGGGTAGTCATTGTCCAGGATGGTCACGAGACGGATGCCCCGTGCTTCCCAAGCCGTGATCTCTTCTAGAACGGAGTCGAGATCCGCCGCGGGGGACAAGCTGAACAGCTCGCCTTGGCCGTGAAGATCCGCTCCGGAGGTCAGTAGCTCCAGGGCGCTTCCGGTAGCTTCCAGCTGATCTGTGAGCTGAGGCCATGGGCGGTCACCACGCCGCAGCAGGGCGACGAGTGCTGCCTGCTCAAGCCTCGGATCCACGAGGTCAGTATAGGCAGTGAGATGTGGCTGGGAAACGGCTTGCGGGGTCGCTGGGGGGCGATGGCCGGGTGGAGCTAGGGTGCCCGGATGCCCCGTGATCTCCATCCCCGGCTGCTGCGCGGCTTCGTGGCCACCGCCGACACCCTGCACTTCGGCCGGGCGGCCGAGCGGCTGCACGTGGCACAGCAGGCGCTCAGCCGGGACGTCCGCGCGCTGGAGGAGACGCTCGGGCGGCGGCTCTTCGACCGGACCACCCGGAGCGTGCGGCTCACCCCGGAGGGGGAGCGGCTGCTGCCGAAGGTGCGTGAACTCCTGCTCCTGCACGACGAGTTGCTGGCAGGTCCGGACATCCGGCGGCCGCTGCTGGTGGACCTCAACAACGATGTCGGCGGGGACGACCTGACCACCGTCCGGGTGCTGACGGAGGCCCGGGAGGCCTGCCCCGGGCAGGAGCTGCTGGCCCGCTTCCACGGTGGACTGGCCGCCGCGGCGGGGGAGTTGCTGGCGTACCGGCTGGACGCCTCGTTCGGGCGCTTCGCCGGGCTGCCGCCCGGAGTCCGGGCCGGTCTGGCCCAACTGCCGGTGCGCTTCGAGGAGATGGCGGTGATGCTGCCGCTCTCGCATCCCTTGGCGGAGCTGGAGCGGGTGCCGCTGGCGGCGCTGGCCGGGCATCCGGTGGACGTCTGCGCGGGCAATCCCACCACCACCGAGTGGACCGACCTGGGGCGCCGGCTGCTCGACGCCTTCGGCCTGGTGGCCGCCGCTCCGCACGCACCGCCGGTCGGGGTGGACGAGGTGGGGCACTACCTGACGCGGCACGGGGAGGCCATGCTCACCACGACGGGCGGCCCCGGGATACCCGGGGCCGTGACCCTGCCGTTGGTCGAGCCGGTACCGCTCGCCCTGGTCAGCCTGGTGCACCGGCCGGGGGAGCGCCATCCGGGCCTGCGGGCCCTGCGCGAGGCGGCCGGACGGCTCGCCTCCCGTGAGGGCTGGCTGCGCCGTCCGGCGGGCAGTTGGCTGCCCGCCGAGGACGCCGCACTGCTCGGGGAGCCGGCCGCGGTCAGGCCTGCTTGACGGCGGAGATGTCGAAGCTGAGCTTGACCTTCTCGCCGATCAGCACACCGCCGGTCTCCAGCGCGGCGTTGTAGCTCAGGCCCCAGGCGGTGCGGTCCACCGTGGTCGAGCCCTCGAAGCCGACCCGCTGGGCGCCGTACACGTCGGTGGCGCTGCCGGTGTACTCCAGGTCGAGCACGACCGGGCGGGTGGTGTCCTTGATGGTCAGCTCGCCGGTCATCCGGTACGAGTCGCCGTCGAGGCGCTCGGCGGAGGTGGAGCGGAAGGTGATCTCCGGGAAGCTCTCGGCGGCGAAGAAGTCGCCGGTGCGCAGGTGCTCGTCGCGCTGGCCGTTGCCGGTGTCGATGCTGGCGACCTTGATGGTCAGGGCGGCGGTGGAGTTCTCCGGGGTGGTGCCGTCGAGCTTGAGCAGGCCCTCGTGCTCGGTGAACTGGCCGCGGACGTTGGTGACCATGGCGTGGCGGACGGCGAAGCCGATCTGGCTGTGCGAGGCGTCGATCGCGTAGTCGCCGGTGAGGTGGGCGAGGTCCGGACCGGCCGGGCGCTCGGCGACGGCGGTGGTGGTGGTCGCGGCGGTCTTGTTGCGGTTGAAGATGCCCATGGCTGCTGCTCCTCGGGGTGCGAAGCCAGTTGTTGAGGCTTCAACTTTGTTGATGGCTCCACCGTAGACCCATTTCGTTCAAAGTTCAACCACAAGCCGGTGGGTCGGCTTGGAACACCCCATCCGGCCCCGCTTCCGCCCGTCCTCGGGCCGGCCGCCGAAGGCGGTCAGGGGCGCGAGGAACTGCGCGAATCGGAAGGCACCGCCCCGTGCGCCGGGTGCGGACAGGCACTTGCACGTGAAGGCCCGTACCCGGCACACGGGCCGTCCCTGCCGCCGCGCGCAGTTCCCCGCGCCCCCGGGTTGGCCACCACCATTCGCGCCGCCCGCTTCCGGGTCGCCTTCGGGTCGCCGAAGGCGGCCGGGGGCGCGAGGAACTGCGCGAATCGGAAGGCATCGCCCTTGTGTCGGGTGCGGACGGCCACTTGCACGTGAAGCCCCGTACCCGGCACGCGGGCCATCCCTCCCGCTGCGCGCAGTTGCCCCCGCCACCGTCTCCCTTGTGCTCCGCTCCGGCCTGCCCCGGCGGGAGTGTCCGGCGGTCCCTCTAGGGTGGGAGGTCGAGGAGAACGTCCGTGGCCAGGAGGGGTGTGCGCCGATGTACGCGCTGCACGCGTTCTGGCGGGCCGACGGGCAGCTCGCGCTCTGGGCGGAGGATGCCCGGGCCTTCGCCGCCCCCCGTACGCCGCCCACCCGCCGGGGCCCCTCCGCCGCGCACCCCTACGCCTGCCCCGCCGCCGAGGTGGCCCGACTGCTGGCGGCGCTCGGGCCCGGGGCGGGCTGGCTGGCCGGGCAGGCGCCCGAGCGGTGGGGCACGCTGCGGCTGCCCGGCCTCGGCGGGGCGCCCACGCCCTCTCCGCAGCTGCCCGTCGGCGCCATCGGCCAAGGGGTCACGCTCGCTGACTGGCGGGTGCCTGTCCTGCTCTTCCCGTCGACCGCCGCCGCCCAACTCCTCGGCGAGCTCTACGACCCCCACGGGGGCGCAGCCACCCTCCAACTCCCGGACTCCGAAGGCCCGGTGGAGCTCGCCTACGGTGCTTCGCTCCGCTGGCTGACCGCTGTCCACGACCTCGCCTGGCGGCTGGCCGGACGGGGTCGCGTCCTTCCCGTCCTGCGGGAACGGGACGGCCGCCCGTACGCCCACTGGCAGCCCGCACCCGACCGGACCGCCCGGGCCGAGGCGGAGGGACTGGCCCGTGGCTGCCCGCCGATCGCCCTCGCCGAGGTCCCGGCCGTGGCCCCCGAAGCCCAGTCCTTCACCCCGGCGGCGGCGGACGCGCTGGTCGCCGTACTGCTCGACGCGCTGACGGACCGCGAGGTGCGGGTGGCCCTGGAGGGTGCGCCCGCCCCGGCCGGCGAGGGCGCGGTCGCCGACTGGCTGGCCGCCCTCCACGCCCCCGACGGCACCTTCGCCGCACCCGCACCCGCACCCACACCCACTCCCGCGTCCCCGTCCGCACCCGCCGGGACCGGATCGCCGACCTCGGTCGAGCCCACGCCGTCACCCACCCCCGGTCTGCCGGCCGCACCCGACCACGCCCCCCTCGGCAGCGAACTGGCCGACCTGCAGGACAAGTTGACGCGCTGGTACGCGGGCGACCCCGCCCCCGGCCGTACGCTCCGCCTCTGCTTCCGGCTCTCCGAGCCGCTCGGCCCCGGCGACGGTGACCCCGAGGGCCGCCCCGACGAGGACGACTGGCGGCTCGACTTCCTGCTCCAGGCGATCGACCGGCCCTCTCTCCTCCTCCCCGCCGCCGAGCTCTGGGCGGACGGCCCGGCAGCCGCTGCGCTCGTCCGCCAAGTCCCGGACGTACAGGAGCAGTTCGCCATCGAGCTGCACCGTGCCGCGCTGCGCCGCCCCGAGCTGCGCCCCGCCCTGGCCGGCTCGCGTCCGACCGCGCTGCGGCTCGGCCGCGAGGAGGCCCTCGGGTTCCTCCGGGACGCAGCTCCCGCCCTGGCGGAGTCCGGGTTCGGCGTCCTGCTCCCCACCTGGTGGCAGCGCCGTCCACGCCTCGGGCTCGCCCTCACCGCCGCCCGGGTCACCCCGCCCGGCTCGGTGAAGCGCGAGGCGCAGGTGGACCGGGACTCCCTGGTGGACTTCCGCTGGCAGCTGGCCCTCGGTGGAATCACCCTCACCGAACAGGAGTTGGCCGACCTCGGGGTGGCCCAGCAGGGCCTGGTGCGGCTGCGCGGCCGCTGGGTGGAGGTGGACGCCGGGCAGATCGCCTCCGCGCTGCGCTTCCTGGAGCGGCACGGCAGCGGCACCATCGACACCGCCGACCTGCTCCGCCTGGCCCTCGACCCGTCCGCCACCGCCGGCGGGCTGCCGGTCACCGCCGTCACGGCCACCGGCCCGCTCGGTGAGCTGCTCGCCGGCCGCGCCGTGGACACCACCGCCCCGCCGCTGCCGCCCGAGTTCGGCGCGACCCTCCGGCCGTACCAGGAACGGGGGTTGGCCTGGCTGCACGCCCTGTCCCGGCTCGGCCTGGGCGGGGTGCTGGCCGACGACATGGGCCTCGGCAAGACCGTGCAGACCCTCGCCCTGCTGGCGGCCGAGCACCACGCCGGGGCCACCGGCCCGCCCGGCCCGCCCGGCCCGACCCTGCTGGTCTGTCCGATGTCCTTGGTCGGCAACTGGCAGCGCGAGGCGGCCCGGTTCGCGCCGATGCTGCGGGTGCACGTCCACCACGGCGCCGAGCGCGCCTCCGCGCTGCCCGCGGCCGACCTGGTGATCACCACCTACGGCGTGCTCCAGCGCGACGCCGGCCTGCTGCGGAGGGTCCGTTGGCGCCGGGTGGTCGCCGACGAGGCGCAGCACGTCAAGAACGCCGCCACCGCCCAGTCCAGGGCGCTCCGTTCGATCCCCGCCACCGTGCACCGGATCGCCCTCACCGGCACGCCGGTGGAGAACCGGCTGTCCGAGCTGCACACCGTGCTGGACTTCGCCAACCCCGGCCTCTTCGGCAGCGCCGAGGTCTTCCGTGAGCGCTTCGGCCTGCCGGTCGAGCAGCACGGCAGCGTCGCGGCGGGAGAGCGGCTGCGGCGGCTGACCGGGCCGTTCGTGCTGCGCCGCCGCAAGACGGACCCGGCGGTGGCTGCGGAGCTGCCGGCCAAGCAGGAGATCACCGTCCGCTGTCACCTGACGGCCGAACAGGCCGGGCTGTACCAGGCCGTGGTGGCCGAGCTGCTCCACCGCCTCCAGGGCATCCGGGGCGTGGAGCGCAAGGGTGCCGTGCTGGCGGCGATCGGGCGGCTCAAGCAGGTCTGCAACCACCCCTCCCAACTCCTGCACGACCGTTCGCCGTTGGGGGACCGCTCGGGCAAGGTGGCCCGGCTGGAGGAACTGCTCACCGAGGCGCTGGCGGAGGGTGACCGGGCGCTGGTCTTCACCCAGTACGCCGAGTTCGGGCGGCGGCTCCAGCCGCACCTGGCCCAGCGGCTCGGCACCGAGGTGCTCTACCTGCACGGTGGTGTGCCCCGCCACCGCCGCGAGGAGATGGTGGCCCGCTTCCAGGCCCAGGAGTCGGACGGACCCCGGGTCTTCCTGCTCTCGCTCCGCGCGGGTGGCACCGGGCTCAACCTCACCGCCGCCAACCAGGTGATCCATCTGGACCGTTGGTGGAACCCGGCGGTCGAGGACCAGGCCACCGACCGAGTCCACCGGATCGGTCAGCACCGGGCCGTCCAGGTCCGCCGACTGGTCTGCGTCGGCACCGTCGAGGAGCGGATCGGCGAACTCATCGAGGCGAAGCGCTCGTTGGCCGACCAGGCGGTCGCCGCCGAGGAGCGCTGGCTCACCGAGCTCGACCCGGCCGCCCTGCGCGAACTGGTCACCCTCGCCACAGAGGCCTTGGAGGAGGAGACATGACGGACGCTCAGCAGGTGCCCGAGCACTTCTGGGACGGCTCCTTCACCCTCGCCGCGGGCCCCGTCGCCGATCCCGTCGCCGCGCCCGCGCCCGCGCCCGCGGCCGCCGACCCCGAGGACGGCGGGACGGCGCTCGACGCCCTCGGCCCGTCCGGCATCCGCCTCGGCGGCCGCGACCTCGCGGCCGTGCTGGCCGCCGACTACCGCCGGATGACCGGCGCGGAGCCCGGCGTCCGATAGAGTGCAACTCCCCCGTGGTCATGGTCCACGGGCCTGCTGAGGAGGTGAGACCCATTACCGCTGTGAAGGTCCGGGTGCTCTCCTCCGTCTCCCGTCCGGTCTGACCGACCGGACCCGAGAGCGCCCTTCGAAGCTTCGAAAGGCATCTCACCGTGTCGTACGCCACCACCGTCACCACCCTCCGCGCCGCCGGCTGCGTCTTCGCCGAGGACGAGGCCGAGCTGCTGCTCGCCACCGCCGAAGGGCCCGCCCAGCTGGCCGAGATGACGGCCCGTCGGGCCGCCGGTTACCCGCTGGAGCACGTGCTCGGCTGGGCCGCGTTCTGCGGCTTGCGGATCGCGGTCGGCCCCGGCGTGTTCGTGCCGCGCCGCCGTACCGAGTACCTGGCCGAACAGGCCGCCGCGCTCCTCGCGCCCGACTCCGTCGTGCTCGACCTCTGCTGCGGCGCGGGTGCCGTGGCGGCCGTCCTGGCCCGCGGTCCGCACGCCGAACTCCACGCCGCCGACCTCGACCCGGCCGCCGTCGCCTGCGCCCGCCGCAACCTGCCCGCCTCCGCGCGCCTCCACCAGGGCGACCTGTACGCCCCGCTGTCCGACGGTCTGCGCGGCCGGATCACCGTCCTGGTCGCCAACGCCCCCTACGTCCCCACCGACGAGATCCGCTTCCTCCCGCCCGAGGCCCGCGACCACGAACCCCTCGCCACCCTCGACGGCGGCCCCGACGGCCTCGCCGTCCAACGCCGCGTCATCGCCGACGCCCCCCGCTGGCTGGCCCCCGGCGGCCACCTCCTGATCGAGACCAGCGCCCGCCAGGCCCCCGCCACCGCCGCCACCATGACCGCCGCCGGCCTCCGGCCCCGCACCACCACCTCCGCTCCCCACGACGCCACCGTGGTCGTCGGCACCCTGCCCACCTGACCGCTCCGGGCGATGAGGCCGCACGGGGTGATCCTGGGACGCCAGGAACCGCGCGGTTCGTGGGATCGGGGCACGTCAGGCCGTCGCACGTGCCGCGGTCCCGGCCTCCTCGAGCAGAACCTCGACCAGCCGCGCGGCGTACGCCCGGGGGTGGCTGGTGTTCCCGTTGTGACCACCGGGGAACTCGGCCACCTCCGTCCCCACCAGCTCGGCCAGCGCGTCGGCGCAGCGCCGGTCGAAGACCTCCCCCGGAGTCGTGACCCCGGCTGCGGGGACGATCCGGACCGGCGAGGCGGCCACGGTGTCCGGCGCCAGGTCGTCCCGGAGCAGCGCCGTGAAGTCGTGCCGCAGGAAGCGGTCGAAGTTGGCCCGGCGCTGCGCGTCCATCGGCTGCGGGGTCAGACCCTCCTCCACGTCCCGCCCCGTGGTGTCGATGCCGAGCACCCGCGCGATCTCCGGCAGCACCGCCGCCAACCCGTCCCGCAGGTACAGCTCCTGGAGCTCCGCCAACTCCGCCACGTGGTGGGCCCGTTCCTCCGCCCCGAGCAGCCACGGTGCCACCGGCTCGTGCGCGATCAGGGTGGAGAGCTGCTCGGGGTGCCGGGCCGCGAGGTGCAGGCCGATGACGGCGCCGAGGCTGCAGCCGAGCATCGGCACGGGTCGGTCCGTCAGGGCGGCCAGCAGCCGGTGCACGTCGTCCACGTGGTCCGCCACGGCTGCGGCGTCGCGCCCCTCGGCGGTCAGGCTCCGCGAGAGGCCGCGCCGGTCGTAGGTGAGGACGGTGAAGCTGTCGGCCAGGGTGTCCACCAGGTCGGTGCTGCGGTCGGCGTCGCCCTCGCCGCTCTGCGAGATCAGCAACAGCGGTCCGGTGCCACGGAGTTGGTAGTGCAGGACGGCTCCGTCGACGACGAGCTCGGGCATGGTGGTTCCCCCTCGGGCCGGCCAGGCGGTCACTCCGCCCGGCGATGTTCCCACCGTATCGCATCCAATTAGATGTATCTAGATAGATGCATCCATGGAGATGTACCGTCTTCCCCATGAACGGAGTCGAGCTCTTCCTGCTGGGCCGTGCCCTGATGAAGATCGGGGAGGAGGCCCTCACCGAACCCCCCGGCGGCGCCGAGCGCCAGTCGGGCAGCGCCCGGCTGACCCTGATCGTCGCGGGGGACGTGGCCGCCCACCCCGGCACCACCGTCGGCGAGATCGCCGGCCGCACCGGCCTGCCGCAGAGTCAGGTCTCCACCGCCGTCGCCCGCCTCCGCGAGGCCGGCTCCGTCGACGCGTCTCCCGATCCGGCCGACCGCCGCCGCACCCTCCTCCACCCGGCCGCCGCGCCGAGCCCCCGGGTGGCCGAGGTCCGTGCCACCCCGATCGGCCCCGCCCTGGCCGCCGCCCTCCCGGACGCCACCCCGGCCGAACTCCGCGAACTCACCGCCGCCCTGGACCTCCTGGCCCACCACCTCCGCCCCACCGCCCGCCCCTGACCCACCCTGGTAACGTGCGGACCTTCACCGGCCCCGCCGGTCGGAGTCCCGAACGGGCCGCCCATGACCGACTCCTGGCAGGAGCTGCACGCAGCCCTCGACGCGTTCCCCGCCGCCGTCGCCCCCTTCCGCGCGGAGGCTTGCGGCCACTGCTGCACCCCGGCGGACCTGGCCGCCCTCGCCGGGCCGCCCGAGGCGGTGCCCGACCGTCTGCTCGCCACCGCGGTCATCAGGACGCCCGGCCACTGGAACGACCACCCGGCCCTGATCCGCCGCCTGGCGCCCCGTCTGATGCGTGCGGTCGCGACCGACTCGCTGGGCGTGGGTGAGGGCACCGTCGGCACCCGCTTCCGGCAGGCGCGGTGGCAGCTCTGGCCGGAGCCCGAACGCTCCGCCCTCCTCGGCATCTGGCGGACCTGGCTCGACCTGACCCTCCGTCACCACCCCACGCGCGTGCCGGTGAGCCGCGTCCTCGACCTGCTCGCCGCCGCCGCCGGCACCCTCGCCCCGTGGCTCGACCGCTGGCCCGCCCAGGGGCTCCCGGCCGCCGACCGCCAACTCTCCGAGCTGCTCGATGACTGGCTGCTGTACGACCGGCCGGACACCCTCCGGCTCGGTCACGGCGGTGAACTCCACGTCGGCCCGGAACTGTTCACCTGGCTGAACGGTCTCGACCCCACCCGCCTCACCGCCGACCAGCGCTACGTCCTCGCTCTCCTGAGCGCCAGCCGTCCCTGATTCTCCCTCGGGGTCACCCCTCGGCTCCGACCTCCGGCCAGTTCCGCAGTAGCGCCTCCAGTGCCCGTTCCCAGGCCTCCTGCGCGTGCCATCGACGTCCTCTCGCCTGAGCCTATTAAGCATTTGCCTAAAACCTTTAGGCAAAATAACCTCACCCTTATGAAGCCGCTGACCGAACCCCAGATCCGCGCCTCCTTCGTGAACTGCACCAAGGGCGAGGCCTCCCGCCTGGCCGTCCCGCGCGACCTCGCGGACCGCGCCTGGCCCGAGCTCGACTACCTCGGCTGGCGCGACCCCCAGGCCCCCGACCGCGCCTACCTGGTCGCCGAACTCGACGGCGTCCCCACCGGCCTGGTCCTGCGCAGCCCGTCCGCCGCCTCCTGGCAGGCCCGCCGCAGCATGTGCTCGGTCTGCGTCACCACCCACGTCGGCGGCGTCTCCCTGATGGTCGCCCCCAAGGCTGGCAAGGCCGGCCGCGAGGGCAACTCCGTCGGCGTCTACCTCTGCACCGACCTCGCCTGCTCCCACCACCTCCGCAACCCCCAGCAGTCCGGCACCCGCCTCCAGGAGACCCTCACCCTCGAGGAGCGCATCACCCGCACCACCACCAACCTCGCCGCCTTCATCGCCAAGGTCACTACCTGAGCGACCGCCTGAGCCACCGTCACCTGCCGCCCTCGCCGACCGGCCGGGCCGGCAAATTCCCTGGCGGACCGGTGCGTGCCGTGCGACGCTCCCGGGCGTGCGCACCGTCCTGCGGACCCTGGCGAGCAGTCGTGCCCTGGGTCCGGAACACATCGATGCCCTGATCGACCACGGCGACCCCGACGTCCTGTCGGAGCTGTGCCGGCGGTCGGACCTGACGCCCCGACAGCTGGACGCCCTGGTGGCCGACGGCGGCCGGGCGGCCTTCCTGGCCCTGGTCCGCTCCGGGGCGATGCCGGAGGAGCGGATCCCCGCGGACGACCCGGAGGCGCAGCTGGCCGCCGTCGGCCGTCCGGACCCCGCCGGAGCCGGGGCCGCCCGGCTGGCGGACCGTCCGGTCACCGAGGAGCGGAGCGCAACGCTCCGGATCCTGGCCGGCGACCCCGACTGCGCGGTGGCCGCCGCGGCCGTCCGGCTGCTGGAGGAGGTCGGCGTACCGGACACCCGCCGGCGGCCCGAGGCCTGCGTCCGGATCGCGATCGCCGGGACCACCGCCGACGGGGAGACCCTTCGCGGCCTGCTCGCGGTCGACGGGCCGCCGCCCCTGGTCCCCTGCCCGCACCGCCCCGACCCGGACGCCGCCCTGGCGGAACTGCGCAGCGCCGCCGTCCGGAACCGCCACGCACCGGCCGACGCGGTCGAGGAGCTCCTCGACGCCACCTGGCCCGCCCTGGCAGCCCAGGCCGCGGCCTGCTGGGCGGGCCTGCGGCCGGAGACCTACGAGCGCCTGCTCGGGCTGGACGACCCCCGGGTCACCGCGGCGGTGGCGGGCGGAAGGGGCACGCCCGCGCGTCTGATCCGCCACCTCTTCGACGCCGACGGGGGACGCTGGCGCGGCGACGTCCTCGGCGGCGTCGGAGCCGTCCCGCTCGACCTCCTGGTCCGTGAGGCCTTGGCGGGCCGGGGCGGCGGAGTCGCGCACCACCGGGACGTCGACGGCCTGGCGGCCCTGGCGGAGCACTCCGACCCCCGGGTCCGCATGCTCCCGCTCGACAACGTCCACCTGCGTCCCGAGGTGCTCGCCCGGCTGGTCGACGACCCCGATCCGGCCGTGGCCCTCCGCGCCGCGCTCCGCTCCCGCGACCCCGAGCGGCTCCGTGCGGCGGCGGAACGGTTCGGGCCCGGCAGTCACACCCCGATCGCCCGCGAGCTCTGGTGCCCCGCCGACCTGCTGCTCACCGTCGCGCAGGACCGTGACACCCCGTTCGAGGAGGCCCTGGTCGTCGCGGACCACCGGAACGCGACGCCCGAGGTGCTCGACGCCTGCCTGGACCACCATCCGGGGCCGGAGATGGACGAGGCGGTGGTCGAGAACCAGGCGGCCTCGCCCGAGCAGCTCGACCGGCTGGTGCGGGGAGGTGTCCTTCCCGTCCTGCGGGCGGCGGCCCGCAACCCCGAGCTGCCGCCCCGGGTGGTGGACGCGATCCTCGCGCTCGCCCTCGGCCCTCGCACCCCCGCGTGCTGGCGCTAGCACTCTGCTTGCAATTGCAAGCACGGATGGGCAGACTGCTTCCATGGCTTCGCTGAACGTGGGCTCGCTCGGGGAGTACATCCGCGAGCAGCGGCGGAACGCGCAGTACTCGCTGCGCCAACTCGCCGACGCCGCCGGGGTGTCCAACCCGTACCTGAGTCAGATCGAGCGCGGGCTGCGGAAGCCGAGCGCGGAGATCCTGCAGCAGATCGCCAAAGCACTGCGGATCTCGGCGGAGACCCTGTACGTGCAGGCCGGGATCCTCGAGGAGCGGCCGCAGGCCGAACCGGGGGAGACGCCCGGACTGCGGGCGGCGGTCCTGGCGGACCGGCAGCTTAACGAGCGGCAGAAGCAGGCCCTGCTGGCGGTGTACGAGGCGTTCCTGAAGGAGAACCAGGAGCAGCCCGCCGCGGCAGCGGAAGCAGCAGAGGGACAGGCCGGCCGCCGGACTGTCGACGGATGAGAGGACGACGGGCCATGCCGATCGGCGACGAGATCAAGAAGACCCTCAGCGACCCGACCCCGCTGTACGCCCTCGCGGGCGCGGGCGACCTGGCGTACGAGAAGCTGCGCGAGGTGCCGGGCAAGGTCGAGGCACTGGCCGCCGACCGCAAGGGCGCGCAGGAGAAGGCCGCCACCGCGCTCCAGGAGGCCGGCGCCAAGCTGGTCGAGGCGCAGGCGAAGGTGGCCGGGACGGTCAGCGGGCTGCCCTCCGACCTGAAGGGCATTCAGGAGAAGGTGCAGGGGCTGGCGCTCCAGCAGGTGGGCCTGGCGCTGGAGTTGGCGGTCAAGGCCAAGGAGGCCTACGACGAGCTGGCCGTCCGGGGCCGCACCGTGGTGGAGAAGAACCAGCCGGGCACCGCCGCCGAGCGGGCCGCGGAGCCGGATGAGGCCGTCGAGGCCGAGCTGGTGGAGGCCGAGGCCGTGGTGCTCGACCTGGAGCCGGAGCCGGAGCCGGAGCAGGCCCCGGAGTCCGCCGCGGCCCCGAAGCGCGCTCCCCGCGCCCGCAAGCCGAAGGCCGCACCGACCGACGCCGAGTGAGCTCGCGCACCGAAAGGTGCGAAGCGGGCCGGAAGCGGGCACATCCGGGCTGTACGGCTCGTTGTTCCCGGTACGGCCGCCCGGCCGTGCCACCATGGGCGGCGGCAGTGACCGGAACACACGGAGGAGGCGGCAGCGGTGGCGTACATCCTGAGCTTGCAGTTCCTGAGCCCGGAGTGGTGGCTGTCGGTCGCGATCATCGGGTTCAAGCTGTTCGCCTTCGTGGACGCGGTGACCAGACGCGAGGACGCCTACCGCGCGGCGGACAAGAAGACCAAGCCGTTCTGGCTGGCCCTGACCGGCGCGGCGCTCGCGCTCGACCTGCTGCTGGGTGCCTCGGTGGTCAGTCCGCTGACGCTGATCGGCCTGGTGGCCTCGATCGTCTACGTGGTGGACGTCCGCCCGGCGATCAAGCAGCTGACCGACGGGCGCGGCAACAGCAGCCGGAGCAACAACGGGCCGTACGGGCCCTGGTGACGACGGGTCGGACACCGGGTCACCAGTACGGAAGGGCGGGCCGCGAGGCCCGCCCTTCCGTGCGTCCGCCCACCGGGAGCGGGCTCAGCCCATGATGAGCGGCACCGGCTGACGCTCCAGCAGCAGCACCGCCACGTCGTCCGCGAGCGCCCCGCCGTTCAGCTCCTCCACCTCGGCGATGGCGCTGTCCACCAGCCGCCCCCGGGTCAGCCCGCCCGCCTGGTGGTCCGCTATCAGGCCGATCAGCCCGTCCTGGCCGAGCCGCCGCGACCCGGCGCCGACCCGGCCCTCGATCAGCCCGTCGGTGTACAGCAGCAGGCTCCAGCCCGGACGGAGCGTCAGCTCCTGGGCCGGCCAGGTGGCGCCCGGGTCGTCGCAGTGCAGCAGCCCGAGGGCCGGCCCGGCCTGCTCGGCGGGGAGCAGGCCGGGTTCGCCGTCCCGGCTCAGCAGCAGCGGGGCGGGGTGCCCGGCGAGGTACATCCGGGCCTGCTCCTCGGCGGCCGTCGGGCCCTCGGCGGAGGGCGGGGAGAGCACCAGCAGGCAGAGCGTCGCGAAGATCTCGTCGCTGCGGCGCTCGTGCTCCAGCACGTGCTGGAGGGTGGTGAGCAGGGTCTGCCCGGTCAGCCCGGCGAAGACCAGCGACCGCCAGGCGATCCGCAGCGCGACGCCGAGCGCGGCCTCGTCCGGGCCGTGCCCGCAGACGTCGCCGATCACCACGTGCACGGTGCCGTCGTCGGTGCGGACGGCGTCGTAGAAGTCGCCGCCGAGCAGCGCCCGGCTGCGGCCGGGGCGGTAGCGGCGGGTGAAGGAGAGCCCGGCGCCGTCCAGCAGCGGGGTGGGCAGCAGGTGGCGCTGGAGGCGGGCGTTCTCCTGGCCGCGCAGCTCGGCCTCGACCAGGCGGCGCTGCGACTCGTCGGCCCGGCGGCGCTCGACCGCGTACCGCAGGGCCCGGGCCAGCAGCGGCCCGTCGGTCTGGTGGCGGATCAGGAAGTCCTGCGCCCCGGCGGCCACGGCCGCCGCGCCCAGCTCGGCCCCGGCGGCGTCGGTGAGCACCACCACGGCCGTCTGCGGGGCCCGCCGGAGCAGTTCGTGCAGGCCGTCCAGGCCCTGGAGCGGGCCGGTCTGGTCGGCCGGGTCGGCCAGGTCGAGCAGCACGCAGCTGAACTCCACCTCGCGGGGACGCCCCGCCGGCCGGCGCCCCTGGCCGGCCGCCCCGGCCAGCCGCTCGGCGGCGGAGGGCACGCCCTGGGCCCAGTGCAGTTCGATCGCGGCGCCGGAGTCGGCGACCAGCTGCTCCAGGAAGGCCGCGTCGGTGTAGTCGTTCTCGATCACCAGCAGCCGGAACGGGCCGTCGCCGCCGTTGGCCCGGGGGTGCGGTATCGGCAGCACCGCGGCGGAGGGCGTGGCCGGGGCCCGGCCGGCCGGGCGCTCCGACGCGCGTCCACCCTGCGACCGCGCCGGCGGTTTCACCTCGGCGACGGCGCCCGGCCGGTGCGGGGCCGCCGGCCCCCGCCCGTCTCCCGTTGCGGGCATTGGTCGGTCCTCCCTTTCCCCGACAGCGCAACGGCTGGGCCAGCCGTGCGGTGCCCGGATGGCACCGGGAGTCGGAGAGCTCCCGCGACCATAACGCGGCCGGAGCCCTTTCCTCCGGCTGACGGGCGGCTCTGTGGCTATCGCCACGCGACCGGGAGAATGCGCTGGCCTCGGGCGGAACGATTCTGGTATGGACCGGTGAGGAACGCACGGGAGGTCGGGAACGGTGACGCGCATCACGTCGGTGGAGGGTGACATCACGGCGCAGGAGGTGGACGCGGTGGTCAACGCCGCGAACAGCTCGCTGCTCGGCGGGGGAGGCGTGGACGGGGCGATCCACCGCCGCGGCGGGCCGGAGATCCTGGCCGAGTGCCGGGCCCTGCGCGCCTCGAAGTACGGCCGCGGGCTGCCCGTCGGACAGGCCGTGGCCACCACCGCCGGCCGCCTCCCCGCCCGCTGGGTGGTGCACACCGTCGGGCCCGTCCACCTGCCCGAGGAGTACGAGGCGCGGGCCGCGCTGCTGGCCTCCTGCCACCGCGAGTCGCTCCGCGTGGCGGCCGCGCTCGGCGCCCGGACGGTGGCCTTCCCGGCCATCTCCACCGGCGTCTACCGCTGGCCCCTGGCGGACGCCGCGCGGATCGCCATCCGGGCGGTGCGGGAGGCCGTGGCGGAGCACCCGGAGCTCGTGGAGGTGCGCTTCGTGCTGTTCGGCCCGGAGGCCTACGGAGTCTTCCGCGACGCCCTGGACGAGACCGGCTGAGACTCCGTCAGCTCGGGCGGCGCCGCGGCCCGGTCAGGGGGCCAGCGCGGACCACTCCACGGTGAGCTCGCCCTGCCGCCACCGGCCCCGGGCGTCCAGCACCGGCCAACTCCCGGACACCGAGCGGCAGGTGGCGATCCAGCGCTGCCGGGCCCCGAACGCGCCGTACGGGGCGGCGGCTGACCAGGCCCGGTCGAGGTCGGTGAGGAAGGCGTGCACCGGGCGGCCCGGCACGTTGTGGTGGATCAGCGCCTTCGGCAGCCGCTCGGCCAGCTCGGAGGGCTGGGCCAGCCCGGCCAGCCGGGCCGCGAAGGTGACCGTCCGGGGCCCCTCCGGGCCCAGCGCCACCCACACGTGCCGCCGCCCGATCTCGTCGCAGGTGCCCTCCACCAGCAGCCCGCCGGGCGCCAACCGCCCGCACAGCCGCTCCCAGACCGGGCCGACGGCGGCCTCCTCGTACTGCCGCAGCACGTTCGCCGCCCGGATCAGCAGCGCGCCCTCCCGGCCGTCCAGCGGCACCTCGAAGCCGCCCCGCCGGAAGCTCAGCAGCGGTGGCTCGGCGTACGGCAGCGCGGCCGCCACCCGCTCCGGCTCGATCTCGATGCCCACCGTCCGGACGTCCGGCCGCACCGCGCGCAGCCGCGTCGACAGCTCCACCGCCGTCCACGGTGCCGCCCCGTACCCGAGGTCCACGGCGGTCGGCGGCCGCTCGGCGGAGCGCAGCGCTGGGCCCAGCGCGTGGGCGATCCACCGGTCCATCCGCCGCAGCCGGTTGGTCCCCGTCGTCCCCCGCGTCACCGTCCCCTCGGGCCGCTCCCCCCGGCCACGGGCGGGAGAACTGTGCGGAACGGACGGCGCGACCATGCGGGCAGCCTATCGAGGGACAGAGGAGCGCCCCACAGGGGCGCGAGGAACTGCGCGAGTCCGGAAGACGGCCCAGAGCCGGATCGGGGCACGTCAGCCAGTTGCACGCGCTGCCGTTCCCCCGCGCGCAGTTCCCCGCGCCCCCAGCGGATTTCGCCGAGCGGGAATGCGACGTGACATAGACGTGGTTGTCTCCTTGGACGAATGCCCACGGGCCGGAGCGCGGTGCCCAGGGGAGCGACGAGGAGGCTCAGCCAGGTGACCAAGCACCCCGCCCGCACGGCGGCGCGACGTTCCCCCCTGCTCACGCCCGGCCGCGGGCGCCTGCAGAGCCTGGTCGGCCGTCGCCGCCCGCACCGGATCGCCATGCTGAGCGTCCACACCTCCCCCCTGCACCAGCCGGGCACCGGCGACGCGGGCGGGATGAACGTCTACATCGTCGAGCTGGCCAAGCGCCTCGCCGCCCTCGACATCGAGGTCGAGGTCTTCACCCGGGCGATCAGCTCGGACGACGCCCCCACCGTGGAGCTGGCCCCCGGCGTGCTGGTCCGGCACGTCACGGCGGGCCCGTACGAGGGGCTGGTGAAGGAGGACCTGCCGGCCCAGCTCTGCGCCTTCACCCACGCGGTGCTGCGCACCGAGGCCGGCCACCGCCCCGGCCACTACGACCTGGTCCACTCGCACTACTGGCTCTCCGGCCAGGTCGGCTGGCTGGCCGCCCAGCGCTGGGGCGTTCCGCTGGTGCACACCATGCACACCATGGCCAAGGTCAAGAACGCGGCGCTGGCCGAGGGGGACACCCCGGAGCCGGCCGCCCGGGAGATCGGCGAGAGCCAGGTGGTCGAGGCCGCCGACCGGTTGATCGCCAACACGGCGGAGGAGGCCGAGGAGCTGGCCTTCCACTACGCCGCCCGCCAGGACCAGCTCGCCGTGGTCCACCCGGGCGTCAACCTCGACGTCTTCCGCCCCGGCCACGCGGGCCCGGACGCCCGCGCCGCCACCCGGGCCCGCCTCGGCCTGCCGCAGGACGCGGCGGTGCTGCTGTTCGCCGGCCGGATACAGCCGCTCAAGGCGCCGGACGTGCTGCTGCGGGCCGTCGCGGTGCTGCTGGAGCGCGAGCCCGAGCTGCGCGGCCGGCTGATCGTGCCGGTGGTCGGCGGGCCGTCCGGCACCGGGCTCGCCAAGCCGGAGAGCCTGCAGAAGCTCGCCGCCCAGCTGGGCATCTCGGACGTGGTCCGCTTCCACCCGCCGGTCGGCCAGCAGCAGCTCGCCGAGTGGTACCGGGCCGCCACCGCCCTGGTGATGCCCTCGTACAGCGAGTCCTTCGGCCTGGTCGCCCTGGAGGCCCAGGCCTGCGGCACCCCGGTGGTCGCCGCCGCGGTCGGCGGCCTCCCGGTCGCGGTCGAGGGCGGCCGCACCGGCACCCTGGTGCCCGGCCACGACCCGCAGGACTGGGCCCGCGCGCTGCGCCCGTACGTGACGGACCGCGAGCTGGTGCACCGTCAGGGCCTGGCCGCCGCCGCCCACGCCGCCGCCTTCGGCTGGGACCGCGCCGCTGCCCGCACCGCCGAGGTCTACGCGGCGGCCATGCAGCACTCCACCTCCCTGCTGGCGGGCCTGCGCCTGGCCTGATGACGGCTCCGGCATTTCGGCGTGACGGGGAGTCAGGCGCCGCCGGCGCCGTACCCCCGAGTAACGTCTGCTGCATGGCAACCCCCACCAAGGACGACGCCCTGGCCCTGCTCCGCACCGCCCTGGACGAGGCGGGCGTGGCCTGGGAGCCCGCCGCGACCGACCCGTACACGCTGGTCGCGACGCTGCCCGGGACGCGCAAGCTGGCCACCCCCTGCGCCCTGCGGGTCGGCGACCACACCCTGTCGGTGAACGCCTTCGTGATCCGCCGCCCGGACGAGAACCACGAGGCGGTCTTCCGCTGGCTGTTGGAGCGCAACACCAAGCTGTTCGGCGTCGCCTACGCGGTCGACGGGCTCGGCGACGTCTACCTGGCCGGCCGCCTGCCGCTGGAGGCGCTCACCGCGGACGTGGTGGACCGCCTGCTCGGCACCGTTCTCGGCGCCGCCGACGAGCCCTTCAACACGCTGCTCGAACTCGGCTTCGCCACCGCGATCCGGCGCGAGTGGGAGTGGCGCACCAAGCGCGGCGAGTCCACCCGGAACCTGGAGGCCTTCACCCACCTCGCCGCCCCGGCCCCCGCCCCGGCCGCCCCGGACTCCGAGGCCCCCGAGAACGGCTAGACCAGCGCCCGGGCCGGCTCCTCCACCGGCACCGGCGCGGCCGTGCGGCGGCCGAGCACCAGGAAGCCCGCGGCCGCCGCGCTGCCCAGCAGCGCGCAGACGCCCCAGGCCGCGACCCCGCCGCCGTACTGGAGCAGCAGCGCCCCGCCCGCCGGGCCGAGGAACATCGCCAGCGACCAGGAGAGCGAGTACACGCCCTGGTAGCGGCCGCGCGCCTCGGCCGGGGCCAGCTCGGCGACCAGCGCCATCATGGTCGGCGCGTTGACGATCTCGCCGATGGTCCAGATCACCACGGTGAGGGCGAAGAACCAGGCCGAGGAGCCGGCGAACATGGTGAGCCCGAAGCCCCAGCCGATCAGCAGCGCGCTGGCGACCAGCAGGCCGGTGCGGCTGCGGCCCTCCATCAGCCGGGTGATCGGGAGCTGGAGCAGCACGATCAGGACGCCGTTGAGGCTGATCACCAGGCCGTACTGGGAAGCCGGGACACCGGCCTGCCCCATGTCCACGGCCAGCGTGGTGGAGCCCTGCTGGGCGACCAGCGCGAGCAGCAGGTTGACCGCGAAGACCGCCATGAAGCGGCCGTCCCGGAAGACCCGGCCGAGACCCACCTCCGGCGCGGCCGGCCCGGCGGCCGGCGTCGACGGCCTGCTTTCCGGCACCTTCACGAAGACCACCACCGCGCAGAGCAGCGTGCTCAGCGCGTCCAGCAGGAAGAGCGCCAGGTAGCCGTGGGCGGCGATCAGCCCGGCCACCGCCGCGGAGGCGCCGAAGCCGATGTTGATCGCCCAGTAGTTCAGCGCGTACGCGCGGCCCCGGTCCGCGGCGGGCACCACGTCGGCGATGATCGCGGAGATGGCGGGGCGGGAGGCGTTGCTGGTGAGGCCGACCACGAAGACCACCGCCGCGATGGCCACCGGCCCGTCGGTGAAGCCGAGCACGGCCACCGAGACGGCGGTGCCGAGCTGGGCGGCGAGCAGGGTGGGGCGCCGTCCGACCCGGTCGGTGAGCACGCCGCCGCCGAGGGAGGCGATGGCCGAGCCCAGGCCGAACAGCGAGGCGACCAGACCCGCGTAGGCGGCCGACCAGCCTCGCTCGACGGTCAGGTAGAGCGACAGGAACGGGACCACGAACCCGCCGAGCTTGTTCACCAGGGTGGCGGTCCAGAGCCACCAGAACTGACGGGGTAGTCCACGACCCGTCTCGGAGAGCGAGACGTAGAGGCGGTGCAGGGCGGGCATGTGGGGGCTCCCGGGCGCGGTGGGGCACCGCTCAGCGGTGCCCCGGCGGGCGGGGATGACCGCTGGGCGGTGGTGTAAGTGGCTCTTCTGCATCGCGCACATTACCGGTGGACCTTGGTCCCGGCTACCCGTTATCCGGCTCGATTAAGCTGAGCCCCATGGCTGACACGACCTACCGACTGATCCTGCTCCGTCACGGCGAGAGCCAGTGGAACCAGAAGAACCTCTTCACCGGGTGGGTCGACGTCGACCTCAACGAGAAGGGCGAGAAGGAGGCCGCGCGCGGTGGCGAACTGCTCGCCGCCGAGGGCTACTTCCCCGACGTGGTGCACACCTCCCTGCTGCGCCGCGCGATCCGCACCTCGCAGATCGCCCTCGACAAGGCCGACCGCCACTGGATCCCGGTCAGCCGCAGCTGGCGGCTGAACGAGCGCCACTACGGCGCCCTCCAGGGCAAGGACAAGGCCCAGACCCTGGCCGAGTTCGGCGAGGAGCAGTTCCAGCTGTGGCGCCGCTCGTACGACACCCCGCCGCCGGTGCTGGCCGACGACGCCGAGTACTCGCAGGCCGGTGACGCCCGCTACGCCGACATCCCGAGCGAGCTGCGCCCGGCCACCGAGTGCCTCAAGGACGTCGTCGAGCGGATGCTCCCGTACTGGTACGACGCCATCGTCCCCGACCTCGCGGCCGGCAAGACCGTCCTGGTCACCGCGCACGGCAACAGCCTGCGCGCCCTGGTGAAGCACCTCGACGGCATCTCCGACGAGGACATCGCGGGCCTCAACATCCCGACCGGCATCCCGCTCGTCTACGAGCTCGACGCCGACTTCAAGCCGGTCGCCAAGGGCGGCCGCTACCTGGACGCCGACGCCGCGGCGGCCGCCATCGAGGCGGTCAAGAACCAGGGCAAGAAGTAAGCATGACGTAAAGGTCCTGCCCGGACCGCGCACGGCCCCCTCCCGCCCGGGAGGGGGCCGTTATCCTTCTGCCTTCCGGAACGACTACGGGGGGACCGATGGTCAAGAAGTCCATGGCGGGCGCGCTCGTCGTGCTGCTGGTGCTGTCGCTGGCGGCGTGCGGCTCGGGCAAGAAGAAGAACAAGGGCAAGAGCAAGGACAGGACCCACAGCACCCAGCCGGCGAGCAGCCTGAGCGTCTCGCCGTTGCTGCTCACCAACGGCGGCGCCCTGACCGTCACCTACAACGGCTGCTCCGTCGGTGACCAGCTGGAGTTCGCCTGGGCCAAGGGCGGCCAGCGCGGCTCGCTGGGCACGGCCGCCTGCTCGGGCGGCTCGGCGGTACTGCGGCTGCCGAAGTACACCGCGAGCGCGACCGGCGACCTCCAGGTGACCGGCAAGGTGGTCTCCTCCGGCCGGACCGAGAGTGCCACGCTCACCGTGAAGTAGTCCCGGGTCACCGGTGTCACAGCGGCCCCATCCGTCCCACGGGTGGGGCCGTCGGTGCGTCAACTTGCTTCTGTATCACGGTGGTTCAGACCATTGACGGCCATCTGACGCGCTCCTATGGTATGGACCAGTGGCACGAGCACGCCAAGATCCCCCCACGGATCCGGCGTGCGTCCGGCCCCGTACTCCATCCACCCCCACAGCTCGCTCCGGCCTGCCCGGAGCCGAGTCGGAAGGAGCACCATGCGCAAGCGTCATCTGGTCGGCGCCCTGGTGGCGGCCGTCGCGGTACCGGTCGCGACCGCCCTGCCGGCCTACTCGCACGGCTACGTCACCGGCCCGCCCAGCCGGGCCGCACTCTGTGCCGCGGGCACCGTCACCAACTGCGGCGACATCCAGTGGGAGCCGCAGAGCGTCGAGGGCCCGAAGGGCTTCCCGGGCTCCGGCCCGGCCGACGGCAAGCTCTGCGCGGGCGGCAACAGCCGCTTCGCCCAGCTGGACAACCCGCGCAACGGCGCCTGGCCGACCACCAAGGTCACCGCGGGCTCCCGGCAGAACTTCACCTGGAAGTTCACCGCCCGGCACGCCACCGCCTCGTACCGGTACTTCCTCACCAAGCCCGGCTACAGCGCGGCCACCGCGCTCAGCAGGAGCAACCTCAACCTCACCCCGCTGCTCACCGTGCCCGGCAACAACCAGCAGCCGCCGAGCACCCTCACCCACAGCGTCCCGCTGCCGGCCGGCCTGACCGGCCACCACGTGCTGCTCGCGGTCTGGGACATCTCCGACACGGCCAACGCCTTCTACTCCTGCGTCGACCTGCAGTTCTGACGCACGGTCAGGCCGGAACGTACGTCGGCCGGGCGCCCCGGCAGGTCAGGGGCGCCCGGCCGACGGGCCCGGTGCGACGTGCGGACGGCGCGGGTGGGTGGTCAGTGGCCGCCGCAGCAGCCGCCGCTGGCGCCGCCGCACTGGCAGGGCGCTCCGGACTGGCAGCCGCAGCCGCAGCCGGGGCTGCAACCACAGGTGGCGGAGAGCACCGGCAGCAGCTTCACGGCCGTCGGGGTGACGGAACTCGGCGGCTGGGTCTCGGGGGCAGTGGTCGCCTTCATCGCGCTGGGCCTCCTCGGCAGGGCACCGCGGGTGCACACGGCGGTGTGCCCCTCCACGAGTGAAGCCCCCCCGGTGACGAGGCGTCAACGGGCGCGCGGGGGCGGGGAGATCGGCCTCCCGTGCGCCCCCGCACCGCCCCATCGGGGTTTAGGCCTCGACGTCCGTGGCGGGCACGAACTCGCCCGCGTGCTCGCCGGTCACCAGGAAGACCACGCGCTTGGCCACCGAGACGGCGTGGTCGGCGAAGCGCTCGTAGTAGCGGCCGACCAGGGTGACGTCCACCGCGGTCTCGATGCCGTGCTGCCAGCGGTCGTCCAGCAGGTGCGAGAAGAGCTCGCGGTGCAGCGCGTCGATCGCGTCGTCGTCCTGCTCCAGCTCCAGCGCCTTGTCCACGTCCTTGGTGGCGATCACCAGGCCGGCCTTGGCCACCAGCCGCTGGGCGAGCTGCCCCATCTCCAGCACGATCGAGTGCAGGTCGTTCGGGACGGCGGACTCGGGGTAGCGCAGCCGGGCCACCTTGGCCACGTGCCGGGCCAGGTCGCCGCAGCGCTCCAGGTCGGAGCTCATCCGCAGCGAGGTGACCACGATCCGCAGGTCGGTGGCGACCGGCTGCTGCCGGGCCAGCAGGTCGATCGCCCGGTTCTCCAGGTCGTGGTGGAGGGCGTTGACCTTGTCGTCGGCCGCGATCACGCTCTCCGCCAGTGCCAGGTCGGCGTCGAGCAGCGCGGTGGTGGCCCGGCCCATGGCCGAGCCGACCAGCCGTGCCATCTCGACCAGCTGGTCGCTGATCGAGTCGAGTTCCTCGTGGTACGCGTCGCGCATTGCTGCTCTCCTCAGTAGCTCTGTCGGTGGCGGTGCCGACCGGCCGTGCCGACCGTAGGAGGATCGGACCGGCCGCTGCTGGTGGCCGCATCGTAGTGCCGCCACCGCCCGCACGGGCTGTGCGACCCACCCTGGGCCGTTCGGGCGACCACGCACGGCCGGTGTGGTGAACCGCCGGGAGCTTCGAGGTGAATTCTCGGTGACGTGCGGCCGATCCCTTGATCGCACCCGTGGGGAGCGCCGCCGGGATGCGCTTACGCTGGCCACATGGACGTGAATGTGGCCGCCGCCGCAGCCTGCGCCATAGCCGGGCTCGGGGTCGGTCTCACGGCCGCCATCGCCTTCCGCTGGAGCGAGCGGGAGCAGGCCCGCGCGGGCAACGGCGGCGGGAAGAACGGATCGGGCGGGCTCCCCGCCCAGGAAGCCCCGCTGCCCCCGGGCGTGGACACCGTGCTCTCGGTGCTCCGCTCCTGCGCGATCGTGCTCGGCGAGGGCGACGAGGTGGTCAAGGCCAGCTCCGCCGCCTACGCGATGGGCCTGGTGCGCGGTGGAGCGGTGGCGGTCGAGCAGATGCTCTCGCTGGCCCGCGCCACCCGCCGGGACGGCGAGATCCGCCAGGTCGAGCTGGAGGTGCCCAAGCCGGGCGTGGCCCGGCCGACCGAGCCGCTCGCGGTCTCGGTCCGGGTCGCCCCGCTCGGCTCCCGGCTGGTGCTGGTGCTGGTCGAGGACCGCACCGAGCGCCGCCGGATCGAGGCGGTCCGCCGCGACTTCGTCGCCAACGTCTCGCACGAGCTGAAGACCCCGGTCGGCGCGCTCTCCCTGCTCTCCGAAGCGGTCGCGGACGCCTCCGACGACCCGGAGGCGGTGCAGCGCTTCGCCGGCCGGATGCAGATCGAGGCCACCCGTCTGGCCAGCCTGGTGCAGGAGATCATCGACCTCTCCCGGGTCCAGGACGACCAGCTGCTGGTCGACCCGGAGCCGGTCGCGGTGGACACCCTGATCGCCGAGGCGATCGACCGCTGCCGCCAGCCCGCCGCCGCCAAGCAGATCCACATCGCGGCTGGCGGCATCGGCGGCCTCTACCTGCACGGCAACCGCGGCCAGCTGGCCGCCGCCCTCGGCAACCTGGTCGAGAACGCGGTGAACTACAGCCCGCCGCGCACCCGGGTGGCCATCGCCACCCGGCGCATCTCCAGCGCCGCCGCCCTCGGTGAGGCGGACGGCGAACTGATCGAGATCTCGGTGACCGACCAGGGCATCGGCATCTCCGAGACGGACCGCGAGCGGATCTTCGAGCGGTTCTACCGAGTCGACCCGGCCCGCTCCCGCGCCACCGGCGGAACCGGTCTCGGCCTCTCCATCGTCAAGCACGTGGCGGCCTCGCACGGCGGCACCGTCTCCGTGTGGAGCGTCGAGGGCCAGGGTTCCACCTTCACCGTTCGGCTCCCCGCCGGGAAACCCCCGGTCGAGGAACAGCAGCACCCCATGCCCAGCACCAACCCCCTTCCTGCCCCGGAGGCCCGCTCGTGACCCGTGTACTGGTGGTCGAGGACGAGGAGTCGTTCAGCGACGCCCTGTCGTACATGCTCCGCAAGGAGGGCTTCGAGGTGGCCATCGCCGCCACCGGCCCCGACGCGCTGGAGCAGTTCGAACGCAACGGCGCCGACCTGGTGCTGCTCGACCTGATGCTCCCCGGGCTCCCCGGCACCGAGGTCTGCCGCCAGCTGCGGGTCCGCTCCAACGTGCCGGTGATCATGGTCACCGCCAAGGACAGCGAGATCGACAAGGTCGTCGGCCTGGAGATAGGGGCCGACGACTACGTCACCAAGCCCTACTCCACCCGCGAGCTGGTGGCCCGCATCCGCGCGGTCCTGCGCCGCCGCGGCGAGGCCGACGGCACCGTCGAGAACGGCCCCGGCGCCCTGGAGGCCGGCCCGGTCCGGATGGACGTCGACCGCCACGTGGTGACGGTGGACGGCGCCAAGGTCGACCTGCCGCTCAAGGAGTTCGACCTGCTGGAGATGCTGCTGCGCAACGCGGGCCGGGTCCTCACCCGCATGCAGCTGATCGACCGGGTCTGGGGCGCCGACTACGTCGGCGACACCAAGACCCTGGACGTCCACGTGAAGCGCCTCCGGGCCAAGATCGAGCCGGACCCGGGCGCCCCGCGCTACCTGGTCACCGTCCGCGGCCTGGGCTACAAGTTCGAGCCGTAAACCGGACCGGCACCGGCCCGTACGCGCCCGAAGGCCCCCGCTCGAACCGAGCGGGGGCCTTCGGGCGTCCCCGACGGGACGTCAGTGCGAGGCGGCGGCGGTGGAGCTGCCCGAGGCGGACGGCGAGGCCGAACCGCTCGCGGAGGCACCGGCCGAAGCCGAAGCCGAGGCCGACGCGCTGGCCGACGCCGAAGCGCTGGGCGAGGCGGACGCGGAGGGCGAGGCGGAGGGCGCGGTGGCGGGCTTCGACGGGGCGGCGGCGGCCGGGCCGAAGCCGCGGTACATGCCCTCGCCCGTGTGCACCTGGGCCTCGGTCTCGACCTTCCCGGCGGTGCCGAAGCCGAAGGCGACCTTGGCGTTGCCGCCGATCTCCACCTTGGCGGAGGCGACCTTGGCGACCGGCTGGTCCTCGCCGCCGAGCAGCACGGAGCCGCCCGCCGGGATGACGATCTCGGTCAGCGGGGCACCCTTGGAGTCGGCGAAGGTCGCGGCGCCGCCCTCGGCCAGCTCCACCGACCTCAGGACCTCCGGGCCGGAGCCGGTGTTGCTGATGTTCACCGAGACGTTGGCCGGGCCGGCGTGGTCGGACTTGGCTCCCGCCGCGGTCACCACCACGATGTTGTTGAGCCTGAGGGTGGTCCCGATCGAGGTCGAGGCGTTGTCCGGCTTGACCTGCAGGGTCGCGGGGCTGGTCCCGGCGGCACAGGCGGACAGCGGGAGGATCGCGGCGAGGGCGACGGCGGCGACTGCGCCGCGACGAAGGCTGCGGCTCACGGCGGCGGCATCTCCTTGGGTATCTGATCGGTGGTCAGGACTCAGATTACCGACCGCGCATATCCGCTCATCACGGGGTGGCCCCGTGTCGCGCTCGGACCGCCCCGTCGGGTGCCGCGAGCACGTCCCGTACGCGTATACGGCAAAAACTCATGATCCAATCATGGTTTCGGGAGTGTTGCCAGAGGTTTCGTCAGGTGTGCAGACCACCTCCGACCTGCGGGAAGGCCCCGTCGAACACGGGTCGCAGCATGCCGGAGGGGTCCTTGTCAAGCCCCGAGACCCGCCCTGACCTGCGAAAACGCCCTTCGGGTGGACGGCGAACCGTGTTATTCTGGTAAGCCACGGAAGGGGTCCTGTCACATGACGTTCAAGGTTGGCGACACGGTGGTCTACCCCCATCACGGGGCCGCGCTCATCGAGGCCATCGAGATTCGCCAGATCAAAGGTGTGGACAAGACCTACCTGGTGCTGAAGGTGCAGCAGGGAGACTTGACGCTGCGCGTCCCCGCGGAGAACGCGGAGTTCGTCGGCGTGCGTGACGTCGTCGGCCAGGAGGGTCTGGACCGGGTGTTCGAGGTGCTCCGCGCCCCGTACACGGAGGAGCCCACCAACTGGTCCCGCCGGTACAAGGCGAACCTCGAGAAGCTCGCCTCCGGCGATGTGATCAAGGTTGCCGAGGTCGTCCGCGACCTGTGGCGTCGCGAGCGCGAGCGCGGTCTGTCGGCCGGCGAGAAGCGGATGCTCGCCAAGGCGCGCCAGATCCTGGTCAGCGAGCTCGCTCTCGCGGAGAACACCAACGAGGACAAGGCGGAGACGCTGCTCGACGAGGTCCTGGCCTCGTAAGCGGTCCACCGCAGTTCGAAGCGCCCGATGTCGGTGCACTCACCGCGGTCACGTAACGTGGCCCCGGTGCGGCCCGGCAGCCCGGGCGCTTCGGCGTACCCGGGGACGAGCCGCCCCGGTCACTCGGTGTGAGGCCTGGCGGGGGCGGGCCGGCTTCGGAAGGGGACCGGCGCGCCTCGTTCGGCTTCGCCAGGGCCATACCCACCGGGCCGCGGGCGTAAAACATGAATGCAGTACGGCATGGATGCAGCACAGCGCCGAAGGAGCGAACCCTGAACGGTACGGCAGCAGTCGCAGCGGCCGTGGTCCCCGCCGCAGGGCGGGGCGAGCGGCTGGGGCCCGGTGCCCCGAAGGCCCTGCGGGAACTCGGAGGGGTGCCCCTGCTGGTGCACGCCGTCCGGGCGCTGGCCCGGAGCCGGGCGGTCGGGCTGGTGGTGGTGGCCGCGCCGCCGGACGGCGTGGCCGAGGTGGTCGGACTGCTGGACAGCCACGGGCTGGACGGCAAGGACGTCCGGGTGGTGGCCGGCGGGGCGACCAGGCAGGAGTCGGTCCGGCTCGGTCTGGCCGCGATCCCGGCCGACGTGCCGGTGGTGCTGGTGCACGACGCGGCCCGGCCGCTGGTGCCGGTCGAGGTGGTGGACGCGGTGGCGGCCGCCGTGAAGGGCGGTGCCGGGGCGGTGGTGCCGGCGGTGCCGCTGGCGGACACCGTCAAGCGGGTCGAGCCGCAGCCGGGCGGGCGGCCCGAGCCGGTGCTGGAGACCCCGGACCGGTCCTCGCTGCGCGCGGTGCAGACGCCGCAGGGCTTCCGCCGGGAGCTGCTGGCCGAGGTGCACGAGCGGGCGCTGGTCGAGCCGGGGCTCACCGTCACCGACGACGCCGGGATGGTCGAGCACTTCGGCGGCACCGTGGTGGTCGTCCCGGGCCACGAAGAGGCCTTCAAGGTCACCCGTCCGCTGGACCTCGTGCTCGCCGAGGCCGTGCTCGCCCGCAGGAGGGCCTCCGATGGCTTCTGACACCCCCGTGATCCCGCTGGTCGGGATCGGCACCGACGTGCACGCCTTCGAGGCCGGGCGCCCGCTCCGGGTGGCCGGCCTGGAGTGGCCGGGCGCCGGGGACGGGCTGGCCGGTCACTCGGACGCGGACGTGGCCGCGCACGCCGCCTGCGACGCGCTGTTCTCGGCCGCCGGGGTCGGTGACCTGGGCGCGCACTTCGGCACCGACCGCCCCGAGTGGTCCGGCGCCTCGGGCGTCGCGCTGCTGACCGAGGCGGCCCGGATCGTCCGGGCCGAGGGCTTCGAGATCGGGAACGTGGCGATCCAGGTGATCGGCGTCCGCCCGAAGATCGGCAAGCGGCGCGCGGAGGCCCAGGCGGCGCTCTCGGCGGCCGTGGGCGCCCCAGTCTCGGTCTCCGGCACCACCACCGACGGGCTGGGGCTCACCGGCCGGGCCGAGGGCCTGGCCGCGATCGCCACCGCCCTGGTGTACCGGGCGGGTTGACGCCGTTGGTCCGTTCGGATGGCTGACGGGTGTTCAACTCCCGTGTGCCGCCCGCCGGTCAGTACCGTTCCCCGGGGACGCCGAGGGAAAGGGACCACGATGGCGGTAGAGCTCTCCGAGCGGGCCAGGGCGCTGTTCGACGGGAAGACCTTCGCGGTGGTGAGCACCGTGCAGCCGGACGGCAGCCCCCAGTCCTCGGTGGTCTGGGTCAGGCGGGACGGGGACGAGGTGCTGTTCTCCACCGTCGAGGGGCGCCGCAAGCACCTCAACATGCTCCGCGACCCGCGGATCACCCTGCTGGTCAACCCGCCGGACCACCCGTACACCTACCTGGAGCTGCGGGGCGAGGTGGTGATGGTCCGTGAGGGCGGGCGGGAGCTGATCGACGAGCTGTCGCGCAAGTACCGGGGCGAGGACTACGGCTACGACGGGCCGGACGACGTCCGGGTGGTGTGCCGCCTGGCGGCCCGCAAGGCGGTCGGGAACCTCTGAACCGGCCCGATCCGACGGGGCCATGACGGAAAGGTGGCGGGGCACCCCCCGGTGCCCACTACGCTTGACGCTGTGAGCCTTCGCCTGTACGACACCAGCACCCGCCAGGTACGCGACTTCGTCCCGCTTGTACCGGGCTGTGTCTCGATGTACCTGTGTGGCGCGACCGTCCAGGCGCCCCCGCACATCGGGCACATCCGGTCCGGCCTGAACTTCGACGTGATGCGCCGTTGGTTCGGCTACCGCGGCTACCAGGTCACCTTCGTCCGGAACGTCACCGACATCGACGACAAGGTGATCGCCAAGGGGCACGCCCTCGGCGTCCCGTGGTGGCAGGTCGCCTCCGTCAACGAGCGCGCGTTCAGCGAGGGTTACACCGCCCTCGGCTGCCTGCCGCCCTCGATCGAGCCGCGGGCCACCGGGCACGTGCCCGAGATGATCGAGATGATGCAGGGCCTGATCGAGCGCGGCCACGCCTACGAGGCGGACGGCAACGTCTACTTCGCCGTGACCACCTACCCGGACTACCTGGAGCTCTCCAACCAGGAGTTGGACAACCTGCTGCAGCCCGAGTCGGCGGGCGAGACCGGCAAGCGCGACCCGCGCGACTTCGCGATGTGGAAGCGGGCCAAGGAGGGCGAGCCCAGCTGGGACACCCCCTGGGGCCGCGGCCGCCCGGGCTGGCACCTGGAGTGCTCGGCCATGGCGCACAAGTACCTGGGCACCGCCTTCGACATCCACGGCGGCGGGCTGGACCTGATCTTCCCTCACCACGAGAACGAGATCGCCCAGTCCAAGGCCTTCGGCGACGGGTTCGCCAACTTCTGGGTGCACAACGCCTGGGTCACCATGAGCGGCGAGAAGATGTCCAAGTCGCTCGGGAACTCGGTGCTGGTCTCCGAGATGGTCCGGGCCTGGCGTCCGATCGTGCTCCGCTACTACCTGGCCGCCCCGCACTACCGGTCGATGATCGAGTACAGCGAGGAGGCCCTGCGCGAGGCGGAGACCGCCTTCGCCCGGATCGAGAACTTCATCGAGCGCGCGGTGGAGACCTGCGGCCCGGTGGACGCGGCGCCCGAGGTGCCGCTGGCCTTCGCCGAGGCGATGGACGACGACCTGGGCGTCCCGCAGGCGCTGGCCGTGGTGCACACCGCCGTCCGTCAGGGCAACAGCGCCCTCGCCGCGGACGACAAGGAGAACGCGGTGGCGCGGCTCGCCGAGGTCCGTGCGATGCTCGGTGTGCTGGGTCTCGACCCGTTGGACGAGATGTGGGCCGGAGCCGAGCGCGGCGACGACCTCCGCCCGGTGGTCGACTCGCTGGTCCGCCTGGTGCTGGACCAGCGCCAGGCCGCCCGGGCCCGCAAGGACTTCGCGACCGCGGACGCGATCCGCGACCAGCTGGCGCAGGCCGGACTGTCCGTCGAGGACGGCCCGACCGGCTCGCGCTGGACGCTCAACAACCAGTAGCCCCGGTTCGGGGCGCGGGTGGGCCGTACCTTCACCGGTGCGGCCCACCCGCACGACGCAGAGCCCGCCGCCGACGGTCGTCGCCGGGGCGGGCGAGACAGACAAGGGAAGTACAGCCATGGCCGGCAACAGCCAGCGCAGGAACCGACGCAACCCCGGATCGAAGAAGGGCGCGTCCGTCGGTACCGGCGGCCACAGCCGGAAGGCGCTCCAGGGCAAGGGCCCGACCCCGCCCGCCTCGGCGCGCAAGGGCCACGTCAAGCAGCGGCAGGCCAACGCCGCCACCAAGCGCGAGATGGACGCCAAGTCGCGGGCCGGCATGCGCCGCTCCGGCGGCGGCGGCCGCGGCGGCCGCGGTGGCGCCGGCTCGGCCGAGCTGGTGTTCGGCCGGAACTCGGTGGTCGAGGCGCTGCAGGGCGGCGTGCCGGCCAACGCGCTGTACGTGCAGCAGTTCATCGACATGGACGACCGGGTGCGCGAGGCCGTCCAGGCCGCCAACGAGCGGGGTGTCCCGCTGATGGAAGCGCCGCGCCCGCAGCTGGACCAGATGACCGGCGGGATGAACCACCAGGGCCTGGTGCTCCAGGTCCCGCCGTACGAGTACGCGCACCCGGACGACCTGCTGGCCGACGCCGCCGAGAACGGCGAGGACGCGCTGGTGATCGCCCTGGACGGCGTGACCGACTCGCGCAACCTCGGCGCCGTGGTCCGCTCCGCCGCCGCCTTCGGGGCGCACGGCGTGGTGATCCCCGAGCGGCGCGCCGCCGGGATGACCGCCGGTGCCTGGAAGACCTCCTCGGGCGCCGCCGCGCGCCTGCCCGTCGCGCGCGCCACCAACCTGACCCGCGCGCTGGAGGCGTACCAGAAGGCCGGTCTGATGGTGGTCGGCCTGGCGGCCGACGGCGAGGCCGAGGTGGCCGACCTGGAGGCGCTCACCGGCCCGGTCGTGATCGTCGCGGGCAGCGAGGGCAAGGGCCTGTCGCGCCTGGTCTCGGAGACCTGCGACATCCGGGTCCGGATCCCGATGTCCGGTCTGACCGAGTCGCTGAACGCCGGTGTCGCGGCGGGCATCGTGCTCTACGAGGCCGCCCGGATGCGCGCCAAGCAGTAGCCCTGAGGGGTAGTCGTACGTTTGGAACGGGAAACCGATCGGGCCTGACCAGGCCCGATCGGTTTACTCATGATCACTTCAATCGCCGTCAGGAATCCACCCGGGAGAGTGTCCTAACCGGCCGTCACCCGGTTAGACGGGTGTGGACACCAGAACACCTCGGCGCACTGCCCCGGGCGGCATGGCGGGAATAGATGCCGGCCCCGGCCTCAACACGGTCAAGGTGCCGTCGGACCCGGCCAGGCTCAGCAGTACCCAGGCCAGCTTCCGGGTCAGGCTCGCCGCCCCGGTGGCCCCGCTGATCGACGGCCCGCCCGGCGCCGCCTTCGGCGACCCGTACGGGACGTCCAACAACGGGCTGCCCCCGGGCTTCGCCCCCCGGCCGATGGTCACCCCGCAGGTCGTGGTGGCGGGCTCCCAGGTGCCGGCGCTGGCCGGCTCCGTCGCGGCCACCCGGCGCAAGGGCCGGGTCACCGCCGTCACCTGGACCGGCCAGGCGGCCCCCGGCGACCAGGCGGCCACCCAGCTGCTGGAGGCCGTCCGCCTCAACACCGTGCCGGCCCCGGCCCGCCCGGTCGGGGAGGACGACACCGAGCAGCTGGAGACCTACCGCGGCGCCCCGGCCCCGGCCCCGGTCGCCGCACCGGCGGCCGTCCGGCCCCGGCAGGACTGGGCCCCGGCGGGCGAGCTGCCCGAGGTCTCGGCGGTCGGCGCGGACTCCAAGCACGCCTGGTACCCCGGCCGGAAGGTCGACCTGGGGCTGGTGCTGCTGCCGCTGCGGATCGTGCTCGGCTCGCTCTCGGTCTACGCCGGCTTCAGCAAGCTCTGCGACCCGGTGTACTTCGACGGCGGTGACCGCGGCTCGATGATGCGCTGGCTCTCCTCCCTGCACCCGTGGGGAGTGGCCCAGCCGCTGCTGGACTTCGCCATGGCCCACCCGGTCGGGGCGGGCCTGGCGGTCGCGTTCACCCAGGTCGTGGTCGGCGTGCTCTCGCTGCTCGGCCTCTGGCAGCGGATCGCGGCCGGTGCCGCGATGCTGCTCTCCGCCGCGCTGCTGTTCACCGTCAGCTGGCGGGCGGTGCCGGTCTACGACACCCCGGACCTGATCTTCCTGGTGGCGTGGAGCCCGCTGCTGATCGCCGGCGCGCCGTTCGGCTCGCTGGACGGGCGGATCGCGCTGGACGCCTGGCGCCGCTACGGCGCCGCCGCCCCGGCCGCGCTCCGGCGCCGGATCTGGCGGCGCGGCGGCGTGGTGACGGCCGTGGTGGTCGGGCTGACCCTGCTGATCGGTTCCATGCTCGGCGCGGCGGTCCGCACCAGCGGACGGACCGGCCCGGTGCCGGCCAAGCCGCCGACGGACTTCGGTTCGCCGATGTGGCCGGGCAGCGGCGCCTCCAACGCCCCGATGCCGGTGGCCCCGCCGCCGTCCTCCAAGCCCACCCCGTCCCCGGCCGCCCCCTCGGCCAACAAGAGCGGCAGCCCCAAGGCCAAGCCCTCGGCCGGCAAGTCCGAGAGCCCCCACACGCCGCCCCCCGCACCCTCGCCGACCAAGGCCGGCACCGGCGGCGGCACTCCGGCCGGCACCACCCGGGGTGCCACCGGCGGCTCCTCCACCGCGCCGAAGCCCTCCTCCACGGGCGGCGGCGGCATCCTCGGCGGTGTCCTCGGCGCCCCCCTCCTCGGCATGGGCCCCGGCCCGGCCGGGCAGCGAGTGGATGCCTGACGACTGACGAGGAGTGCAGCCAGGGGCGCGAGGAACTGCGCGACCAACCCACCACAGCCGGTGAGTTCGGGTCAGCGCAGCACCTCGCGCCCCGCTTCCGTTCCCTGACGCAGCCTCAGTTGGACGCTGCGGCAAGCTCCTTGGCGGCCTCCGTCAGGTCCTTCGCGGTGTCGATCGCCCGCCAGTAGCACCCCTGCGGCAGCTGGTACCCCGCCAGCCGCTTGCCGCGCGCCAACTGCGGGAACGTGGTGCGCTCGTGGTCGCCGACGTCCGGCAGCAGGTCCTGGAAGCCGGGCGCGAAGACGTACAGGCCGGCGTTGATGAGGAAGGGCGAGGGCGGCGCCTCGATGAAGTCCAGCACGTTGCCGAACTGGTCGGTCTCCACCGCGCCCCAGGGGATCCGCGGCCGGGCCAGCGCGAGCGTCGCAACGGCGTCCCGCTCGTGGTGGAAGGCGGCCATCTCGCGCAGGCTGAACCTGGTCCAGATGTCGCCGTTGGTGGCGTACCAGGGCTCGTCCGGCCGGGGCAGGGCCTTCGCGGCGTACTTGAGGCCGCCGCCACGGCCGAGCGGCTCGCTCTCCACCACCGTGCTGACGCTGACCGGGAGTTCGGTCCGGTCGAGCCAGTCCTGGAGGACCTCGGCCAGGTGGCCGCAGGAGATCACCACGTCGGTGACCCCCTCGGCGGCGAGCCAGGCCAGCTGGTGGCCGACGATGGGGGTGCCCGTGCCCGGGATCTCGACCAGCGGCTTCGGCCGGTCGTCGGTGTAGGGGCGCAGCCGGGAGCCCTGGCCGCCCGCCAGGATGACGGCCTGCGTCACGAGCGGGGAGTGCGGGGCGGGAGAGGTGGAATCAGCGGTCATGCCTGAACGATAGGCCCAGGCACGGCCGATGACGCCCTCCTGGCCGCGCGCGGCAGCTCACGCGGCATGCGTACGCGGCGGCCGGTGCCGCGGCCCGTGCCGCGGCACCGAGGGCCCCGGGGGTGTCAGCCCACCACGCCGGTGGCGAAGGAGCCGTCGCAGACCGGCCGGGCGAAGGTGCGGGCCCGCTGCACGTCGCCCTGGTACTTGCGCACGGCGGCCCGGCCGAGGTCGGCGGCCAGCTCGGTGCAGTACGGGGTGAGTGCGGGCTTCTCCCGCATGGAGCGCTCCAGCAGGTCGAGCGCGGTGCCCGGGTTGTGGTTGCGCAGCTCCGTCATCAGGTCGGTGCGGAGGGCTTCCTTGGGGGACATCCCGTCGGTGTTCGCGGCGGTCGCGCTGCGCCCGATGGTGCCGTCGCCGCTGGAGGCCGCGACCACCTGCTGGTCGAGGCCGGTGGGCGGTGCCCACGGGACGCGGGTGACGGCGAGCGTGCCGGTGGTCACCAGGATCACGGGCAGGGTCAGGGCAACGGTCTGGCCGATGCGGCGCACGAGTTGCTTCACGCACGAGAGCGTAGCGGCGTGTCGGGCTCCGGTGGCTCTCCGTTACCCCAATGAGTGACGCGTGTCCGGTTTCGTCCCCCGCCCGGGTTGACGCCGAAGGCCCCCGTCCGCTCGGACGGGGGCCTTCGTATGACGATCCGTCAGGATCAGGCGCTCAGGCGGGCACCGGTGGTGGTGTTGAAGACGTGGGTCTCGCCGCCGGTCGGGACGACGTGGACGGTCTCGCCCTTCTGCGGGATCTGACGGCCGTGCACGCGCACGACGATGTCCTTGTCCTCGCCACCGATCTTGGTGGTGCCGTAGACGAAGCCGTCCGCGCCGAGCTCCTCGACCACGTTGACGGTGACCGCGACGCCCTCGATGCCGCCCGCCGGGACGATCTCGAAGTGCTCCGGGCGGATGCCGACGGTGACGCTCTTGTCGGTGCCGGCGCCGGCCAGGTCCTCGCGGGAGATGTTGACGATCGAGCCGCCGAACTTCACGCCGCCGTCGACCAGCGGGACGTCGATCAGGTTCATCGCGGGCGAGCCGATGAAGCCGGCCACGAAGAGGTTCGCCGGGCGGTCGTACATGTTGCGCGGGCTGTCGACCTGCTGGAGCAGACCGTCCTTGAGCACCGCGACGCGGTCGCCCATGGTCATGGCCTCGACCTGGTCGTGCGTCACGTAGACGGTGGTGATGCCCAGGCGGCGCTGGAGCGAGGCGATCTGGGTGCGGGTCGAGACGCGGAGCTTGGCGTCGAGGTTCGACAGCGGCTCGTCCATCAGGAAGACCTGCGGCTCGCGGACGATCGCGCGGCCCATCGCGACGCGCTGGCGCTGACCGCCGGAGAGCGCCTTCGGCTTGCGGTCCAGGTAGTCGGTCAGGTCGAGGATCTTCGCGGCCTCTTCGACCTTGGTGCGGATCTCGCTCTTGTTGACGCCGGCGATCTTGAGCGCGAAGCCCATGTTGTCCGCGACGGTCATGTGCGGGTAGAGCGCGTAGTTCTGGAACACCATCGCGATGTCCCGGTCCTTCGGCGGCAGGTGGGTGACGTCGCGGTCGCCGATGCGGATCGCACCGCCGTTGACGTCCTCCAGGCCGGCGAGCATCCGGAGGCTGGTGGACTTGCCACAGCCGGAGGGGCCGACCAGGACGAGGAACTCGCCGTCCTCGATGTGCAGGTCCAGACCGTCGACCGACGGCTTGGTGGCACCCGGGTAGACACGGGTGGCCTTGTCGTACGTGACCGAAGCCATGCTTCTGCGCTCCTTCACCGGCAGGAACGTGCCGGACGATCCGAGTAAAGGGGTGGAGTTGTCGTCCGCCGTCCCTCGGTCAGGTGGTCTGGACCACCCGCCCCCGGACGACTTCCTGGCGACGCTACCTGCCCGATCGTCCGATTGTCAGCCCCTTCCGGCCCCCGAATCCGGCATCAATCCGATCACAGTCCCCACACCCGACCGGTACACTGCCCACTGGTGCCGCCGTGGCCTCGCCGCGGACGGTCACCGTGCCTCCTTAGCTCAGCTGGCCAGAGCACCGCTCTTGTAAAGCGGGGGTCGTCGGTTCGAACCCGACAGGGGGCTCAGCGATCCCGGTGGGGCGCAGCGGCTGTCGGCCGCTGCGCCCCACCGTCGTTCCCGGGGGCACTCCCAGGGGGGGTGGCCGCCGTCCCGCGGCAGGTGGCGGGCCCCTCGGCGGACGCGTCGGTGTGCGAGGGCGGGTGCAGGTGGCCCTCGAAGGAGACCGGCGTGACGCCGGAGGCTTCCCGGCCCGTGACCAGCCGGATGAGCAACTCGACGACGTGGGTGTCTGGTTGGTCGCATCCGCAGGACGTGCCCGCCCAGTCGTGCTGGTCCGCTGTGAAGGCCGTCGTCGGCGGCCCGAAATCTCGGGGCGGGAGATGACCTACGCAACTCTGTCGTGTTTTTGCGAAACTCTGTCGACATCTTGTGGTCATCTGTCGGGCGGTGGTTACATGTGCGTGCCGCCGGTGAGTGCCGCGGCACCCCACCCACCCGTGCCCGCAGAAGGGTTCCTCCGTCATGAGCAGAGCTGGGATCGTCCACAGATCCGTCGTCGTCGCGTTGGCCGCAGGGATGGCCATGTCGCTTGCCGCGTGCGGGAGTTCAGGGGGAGGGAGCGAGGACGGCAAGGCGAGTGGGGGCGCCACGCTGGATGCGTCGGCGAAGGTGACGATCAGCGTGGACTGCCAGCCGCCGGTGACCAAGGCGGCGGAGCGCAAGCAGTGGGACGAGGACGTCGCGGCGTTCGGGAAGCTGTACCCGAACGTGACGATCAAGAGCAAGGACGCCTCGCCCTGCGAGGAGCCGGCGCCGTTCACGGCCCAGCTGAAGGGCAAGACGCAGACCGACGTCTTCTACACCTACTTCACCGACCTGCAGCAGGTGCTGGACGAGGGTGCGGCGGAGGACATCTCCGCGTACGTCAACGAGCAGACCGTCCCGGCGCTCAAGGACATCGACCCCTCGGTGCTGGCCACCCTGAAGGACGGCGGCAAGCTCTACGGCCTGCCGACCTCCAACTACAAGATGGGCCTGCTGTACAACCGGAAGCTGTTCAAGCAGGCCGGTCTGGACCCGGAGAAGCCCCCGACCACCTGGGCGGAGGTCCGGGAGGCGGCGAAGAAGATCGCCGCGCTGGGCAACGGGGTGAACGGGTACGGCGAGTACAGCGCGACCAACCAGGGCGGCTGGCACTACACCGCCGAGCTGTACGGCCTCGGCGGCTCGATGGTGAGCGAGGACGGCAAGAAGGCCGCCTTCAACACCCCCGAGGGCAAGCAGGTCCTGCAGAACCTGTACGACATGCGCTGGACCGACAACAGCATGGGTGCCGCGCAGAGCCTCAAGTGGCCCGACCTGATGACCCAGATGTCGACCGACAAGCTCGGCATGTACATCGGCGCGCCGGACGACATCACCTACATGGTGCAGACGCTCAAGGGCAACTACGACGACTACGGCATGGGCCCGATGATCGGCGGCAAGGCCGCGCTGCTCGGCGGCAACGACTACATGTTCAAGAAGGGCTCCACCCCGGAGCAGATCAAGGCCGGCATCGCCTGGATCAACTTCAAGTACCTGACCCTCGGCAAGGGCCAGTTCGACTACGCCCGGACCAAGGCCGACGGCCTGCCGGTCGGCCTGCCGCAGCCGTTCTTCTTCACCGGTGCGTCGCTGGAGGGCGACAACAAGGCCAAGGCCGCCAGCGCCACCGTGCCGGTCGCCAACTACGCGCCGTACCTGGCCGTCCAGGTGCCCGGCAAGACCGAGCCGGCCAACGCCCAGCAGATCTACAAGGTGCTGGACAACCCGGTCTCCGCCGTCCTGACCGACAAGAACGCCGACGTCGCCAAGCTGCTGGGCGAGGCCGAGGCGCAGGTCAACCAGGTCCTGGCGAGCCTGCAGTGACGCTACGTCGGGTCCGGGAGCAGCTGACGGCGCACGGCTTCCTGATCGGTGCGCTGCTCTGCTTCGGCTTCTTCACCTGGTACCCGATGGTGCGGGAAGTCGTGATGAGCTTCCAGCGCACCAAGCGGGGGCGGACCACCTGGGTCGGGTGGGCCAACGTCGAACAGCTGCTCCAGGACCCGGCGTTCTGGCAAGCCTGGGGCAACACCCTGCTCTTCACCCTGCTGGCCCTGGTACTGGGCTTCGCGATGCCGTTCTTCGTGGCCGTGCTGCTCAACGAACTGCGGCACGCCAAGGCGTACTTGAGGATCCTGGTGTACCTGCCGGTGATGATGCCGCCGGTCGCCTCGGTGCTGCTCTTCAAGTACTTCTACGATCCGGACTTCGGGCTCTTCAACAGCATCCTGCGGGCCCTGCACCTGCCCACCTCGGCCTGGCTCAACTCGCCGGACACCGCGATGGTCTCGGTGGTGATCGCGGCCACCTGGATGAACATGGGCGGCGCCACGCTGATCTACCTGGCGGCCCTCCAGGGCATCCCCGGGGAGCTGTACGAGGCGGCCGAGCTGGACGGGGCCGGCATCTGGCGGCGGATCTGGCACGTGACGATCCCGCAGACCCGGCTGATCCTCTCGCTCCTGCTGCTGCTCCAGATCGTGGCCACCATGCAGGTGTTCGTGGAGCCCTTCCTGCTGACCGGGGGCAACGGACCGCAGGGCTCCACCACCACCGTGGTCTTCCTGGTCTACCAGTACGCCTTCAACTTCAACAACTACGGTGCCGCCTCCGCACTCGGGCTGATCATGCTGCTGGTGCTGGCGGGCTTCTCCGTGCTCTACGCGCGGCTGTCCCGCAAGGCGGCCGACTAGAAAGGACGCCCGGTGGCAGAGCCGCAGACCCGGACGCTGATCTCCCAGACCCAACTCGACCGTCCGCTCGGCAGGTGGCTCTACCGGGTGGTCCTGGCCGTCACCGTCATCGGCTTCACGCTGGTCTTCCTGGGCCCGCTGTACTGGCTGGTGACCGGCGGTCTGAAGTCCACTGCCGAAGTGGTGCAGAACCCGCCGACGCTCTTCCCGAGCGAGCTGCATCCGGAGACGTACGCCACGGCCTGGAGCCAGCTGAGGCTCGGCAGGCTGCTGTTCAACACGCTGTACTACGCGCTGGGGGCGCTCGCCTTCCAGCTGGTGTTCGACGTGGCGGCGGCGTACGCGCTCTCCAAGCTCCGGCCGGTGCTGGGGAACGTGATCCTCGGCATGATGCTGGCCACCCTGATGATCCCGGCGGCGGTCCTCATCGTGCCGCAGTACCTGACGGTGCTTGACCTGCCGGTGCTCCACCTCAACCTGGTGAACACCCCGTGGGCGATCTGGCTGCCCACGGTGGCCAACGCCTTCAACATCTTCCTGCTGAAGCGCTTCTTCGACTCCATCCCGGCCGACCTGCTCGCGGCCGCCGCGATCGACGGGGCCGGCCCGATGCGGACCCTGGCCTCGATCGTGCTGCCGATGTCGCGGCCGATCCTCGGAGTGGTCTCCATCTTCGCCGTGGTGAACGTCTGGAAGGACTTCCTCTGGCCGATGCTGGTCCAGCCGGACCCGGCCAACCAGACGCTGAACATCGGCATCAAGTCCCTGGCCATGGGCGTGCCGCAGAACGTCATCATCGCCGCGCTGGCGATCGCCTCGCTGCCGACCATCGCCTTCTTCCTGCTCTTCCAACGCAACATCATGTCCGGGCTCACCTCGGGTGGGCTCAAAGGCTGAGGCCGGGGCCCGGGCGCCGATCCGAAAGGACCTCGATCGTGGGACAGCAATCCCCGCCCGACCGCTCCGACTGGTGGCGCGACGCGGCCATCTACCAGGTGTACCCGCGCAGTTTCGCCGACGGGAACGGCGACGGCACGGGAGACCTGGCCGGAGTCCGCGCCCGGCTGCCCTACCTGGCCGAACTCGGAGTGGACGCCGTCTGGTTCAACCCCTGGTACCCCTCGCCGATGGCGGACGGCGGCTACGACGTGGCCGACTACCGGGGCGTGGACCCGCTGTTCGGCACCCTGGAGGAGGCCGAGCTGCTGATCACCGAGGCGCTGGAGCTCGGCATCAGGACGGTGGTGGACGTGGTGCCCAACCACGTCTCCGACCAACACCCCTGGTTCAAGGCCGCGTTGGCGGCGGGACCGGGCAGCCCGGAGCGGGAGCTGTTCCACTTCAAGCAGGGCCGGGGTGAGCACGGGGAGATCCCGCCGAACGACTGGGTCTCCGAGTTCGGCGGCTGCCCGTGGACCAGGATCGAGGACGGCAGCTGGTACCTGCACCTGTTCGCCACCCAGCAGCCGGACCTCAACTGGGCTCATCCGCTGGTGCGTTCCGAGCACGAGGAGATCCTCCGGTTCTGGTTCGACCGCGGCGCGGCGGGCGTGCGGATCGACTCCGCCGCGCTGCTCGCCAAGGACCCGGAGCTGCCCGACTTCGTGAAGGGCACCGACCCGCACCCCTACACCGACCGGGAGGAGCTGCACGCGATCTACCGCTCCTGGCGGGCGATCGCCGACGAGTACCCCGGCACCCGGATCCTGGTCGGCGAGGTCTGGCTGCCGGACGCCGAACGGTTCGCCCGCTACCTGCGCCCGGACGAACTGCACACGGCCTTCAACTTCGACTTCCTGGCCCGCCCCTGGGACGCCGCCGCGCTGCGCGAGTCGATCGACTCCACCCTGGCCCTGCACGCGCCCGTCGGCGCGCCGGCCACCTGGGTGCTCTGCAACCACGACGTCACCCGCACCGTCACCCGCTACGGCCGCCGGGACACCCGCTTCGACTTCGCCGCCAAGCGCTGGGGCACCCCGACCGACCCGGCGCTCGGCCTGCGCCGGGCCCGGGCCGCCGCGCTGCTCTCGCTGGCCCTGCCCGGTGCGGTCTACCTGTACCAGGGCGAGGAGCTGGGCCTGCCCGAGGTGGAGAACCTGCCGCTGGACCGGCTCCAGGACCCGATGCACTTCCGCTCCGGCGGCACCGACCCCGGCCGCGACGGCTGCCGGGTGCCGCTCCCCTGGTCGGGCGACCGACCCCCGTACGGGTTCAGCCAGGATTCGACGGCCGAGCCCTGGCTCCCGCAGCCGGCCGACTGGGCCCCGCTAGATGTTCCAGGGCTCCGCCAACGTCTCCAACAACGGCCACTTCGAACTGGTCCAGGGCGCCGGCGGC
>NZ_JBSFGS010000025.1:0-152687 GCF_053596675.1 Kitasatospora sp. NPDC001664 | reverse complement strand
ACTGCGCGCAGGGGAACGGCAGCACGTGCAACTGGCTCGCCTGCCCCGATCCAGCGCTGGTCCGCCTTCCGTACTCGCGCAGTTCCTCGCGCCCCCGGCATCACCACGTACGTTCCTAGCGCCCCCGGGGTAACCACGTACGTTCCTCGCGCGTCGGGGGCTCGTCCGAAAGTGCCCCGCGTCTCAGACCGCGAGCGGGAGGGCTGAGTCGAGGCCGGGCCAGTGGCCGGTGGCGGCCAGGGTGGCGGTGGTGGCCAGACGGGCGGCGGCGTCGGGGGCGGCGGCGGGCGGGACGGTGAGGGGGATGCGGATGTGGTGCTCGAAGGCGCCGTCCACGCCGAAGCGGGAGCCGGCCGCGATGCGGACGCCGGTGTGTTCGCCGGCCTGGGCGAGGGCTGCGCCGGAGAGGCCGTCGGTGGAGACCCAGAGGGTGAGGCCGCCGGGCGGCAGCTCGGCCTGCCAGCGCGGGAGTTGATCGCGTAGGGCGGCCAGCAGGGCCTCTGCGCTGGAGCGCAGCCGCTGGTGCCGGTCGGCCCGGGCCTCGGCGAGGTGTTCGGTGAGCAGTTCGGCGGCGATCAGCTGCTCCATGACGGGGCTGCCGATGTCGGTGAAGGCCCGGTCGGTGGCCAGCCGGCGGATCAGGCCGGGGGCGGCGCGGACCCAGCCGATCCGCAGGCCGCCCCAGAGGATCTTGCTGGCGGAGCCGACCGTGACCACCTGGGCGCCGCGGTCCAGGGCGGCGGTGGGGCGGGGCATCTCCGTGGTGTTCCAGCCGAGTTCGGCGGGGGTCTCGTCGACCAGGACGGTGGTGCCGGAGGTGCGGGCGGCGGCCAGCAGGGCGCGCCGCTGGTCCTCGTCGATCAGGGCGCCGGTGGGGTTGTGGAAGTCGGGGATGACGTAGGCGAGCCGGGGTGCGGCGTCGCGCAGCACCCGCTGCCACTCGGGCAGGTCCCAGCGGCCGCCGTGCTGGGCGACGGGCACCAGGCGGGTGTCGGCGCGCTGTAGGGCGCGCAGGGTGTGGGCGTAGCTGGGGGCCTCGACGGCGACCCGGTCGCCGCGGGAGAGCAGCGCGTGGTGGACGAGCTGAAGGGCCGTCATGGCGCCGGTGGTGACCAGGATCTGGTCAGGGGTGGTGGGCAGGCCGCGTTCGGTGAAGCGGCGGGCGATGGCCTCGCGCAGGACCGGGACACCGGTGGGGAAGTTGCCGTGGCCGGCGGCGTAGGCGGGCAGTTGCTCGACGGCGCGGGCGGCGGCCTGGCCGAGCCAGGGCTGCGGGGCGGGCAGGGCGGCGATGCCGAGGTCCAGGGTGCGGCCGCTCTCGTCCGGCGGGACGGGGTGCAGGGCGTCGCTGGGCGGGCTGCTGCCCTCGGGCAGGGTGGTCCAGCTGCCGGAGCCGCGGCGGCTGCGCAGGTAGCCGTCGGCGCGCAGCGCCTCGTAGGCGGCGGCCACGGTGGTGCGGCTGAGGGCCAGGGCCTGGGCCAGTTCGCGTTCGGCGGGGACCCGGGTGCCGACGGCCAGGCGGCCCTCGGAGACCAGCAGGCGGACCTGTCCGGCGAGTTCGCGGTAGGCGGGGCGGTGGCCGTCCGGGCCGGGCAGGTGCGCGGTGCGCAGCTGCCGGGCCAGGGCGATGGGGGAGACGGTGCTCTGCCACTCGGCCATTTCAGTCCACTTCCATCGGATTGGCCCTGTCGAGGCCTCAGGTGGACTCCCCATGATGGCAGGGCGGCCGCTCGGCCGCCAGCATCCACCCTCCCGAGGAGCGCCCTGCCATGGCCACTTTCACCGAAGCGACCCCGACCGCCAGCCCGCGCGTCTGGACCACGGGCCGGCTGGGCCGCCGGGTGCCGCAGCTGCTGGTGGGCCTGTGGCTGTACGGGGCGAGCCTGGCGCTGATGATGCGCGGCTCACTGGGCGTCAATCCGTGGGACGTGCTCAACCAGGGCCTGCGACATCACCTGGGCCTGAGCATGGGCAGTTGGGTGACCATCGTCGGCGCGCTGGTGCTGCTGCTGTGGATCCCGCTGCGGCAGGTGCCCGGCGTCGGGACGGTCGGCAACGTGGTCGTGCTCGGCATCGCGATGGACGTCACCCTCGGTCTGCTGGACGCCCCGGAGGCCTGGGCGGCGAGGATCGCCCTGTTCGTCTCCGGCCTGCTGCTCAACGGCCTGGCCACCGGCCTCTACATCGGTGCCCGGCTGGGCGCGGGCCCCCGGGACGGCCTGATGACGGGCCTGCACCGGCTGACGGGGCGTTCGATCCGGCTGATCCGCACCAGCATCGAGGTCACCGTGCTGCTGGTCGGCGTCGCGCTGGGCGGATCGGTCGGTGTCGGTACCGTCGCCTACGCTCTGGCGATCGGGCCGCTTGCACAGTTCTTCCTACGCCGGTGCACGGTGCCCGAGGACGCCCGGAAGGGATGAACTTGCCCCGCGACTTCGCGGTCCGGAGCGGGCGCTCGTCGCGCTGTGGGGGTGGAACCTCGTAAGGTCGTCACCGTGTTGGACGAGATGCGGATACGGGATCTTGGCGTCATCGACGACGCGGTGGTCGAGCTGGCGCCGGGATTCACGGCGGTCACCGGCGAGACCGGGGCGGGCAAGACCATGGTGGTGACCAGCCTCGGGCTGCTGCTCGGCGGCCGCTCGGACCCGGCCCTGGTGCGGCGCGGGGCCGAGCGGGCCGTGGTCGAGGGGCGGCTGTCGCTGCCCGCCGGCTCCTCGGTGCTGGCCCGGGCCGTGGAGGCCGGGGCCGAACTGGACGAGGGCGAACTGCTGATCAGCCGGACGGTCTCCGCCGAGGGGCGCTCGCGCGCCCACGTCGGCGGCCGCTCAGTGCCGGTCGGCCTGCTCGCCGAGCTGGGCGAGGACCTGGTCGCCGTGCACGGCCAGACCGACCAGCAGCGGCTGCTGCGCCCGTCCCGCCAGCGCGGCGCACTGGACCGCTACGCGGGCGCCTCGGTGGCCGGCCCGCTGGCCCGCTACCGGGAGACCTACCGCGAGCTGCGCCAGGTGGCCGCGACCCTGGAGGAGCTCACCACCCGGGCCCGCGAGCGGGCCCAGGAGGCGGACCTGCTGCGCTTCGGGCTGGACGAGATCGCCGCCGCCGAGCCGGTGGCCGGGGAGGACGTCGAGCTGGCGGCCGAGGCCGAGCGGCTCGGCCACGCCGACGCGCTCAGCTCGGCCGCCGCACTGGCCCAGGCCGCCCTCACCGGCCACCCCTCCGACCCGGAGGGCGTGGACGCGGGCACCCTGCTCGGCCAGGCCCGCCGCGCCGTGGACGCCGTCCGCCACCACGACGAGCGCCTCGCCGCGCTCTCCGACCGGCTGAACGAGGTCGGCTACCTGCTGGCCGACGTCGCCCAGGACCTGGCCGGCTACGCCGACGACCTGGACGCCGACCCGGTCCGCCTCGCCGCCGTCGAGGACCGCCGGGCCGTGCTGGCCCAGCTGCTGCGCAAGTACGCCGGCGAGGAGAACACCCTGGCCGAGGTGCTGGAGTGGTCCGAGACCTCGGCCGCCCGGCTCGCCGAGCTGGACGGCGACGACGACCGGATCGTCGAGTTGACGGAGCGTCACGCGGAACTCCGGGCAGAGCTCACCGATCTGGCGGCCGAGCTGTCCGCCGCCCGGCAGGCCGCGGCCGGCCGCTTCGCCGAGGCGGTCTCGGCCGAGCTGGCCGAGCTGGCCATGCCGCACGCCCGGGTCACCTTCGACCTCAGCCGCGCCGACGACCCGGACGGGCTCGAACTCGACGGCCGCACCGTCGCGTTCGGCCAGCACGGGGTGGACGAGATCGAGGTGCTGCTCGCCCCGCACCCCGGCGCCTCGCCCCGGCCGATCGCCAAGGGCGCCTCGGGCGGTGAGCTCTCCCGGGTGATGCTCGCGGTCGAGGTGGTCTTCGCCGGTGCCGACCCGGTGCCGACGTACCTCTTCGACGAGGTGGACGCCGGTGTCGGCGGCAAGGCGGCGGTCGAGATCGGCCGCCGGCTGGCCAAACTCGCCGAGTCCGCCCAGGTCGTGGTGGTCACCCACCTCCCGCAGGTCGCCGCCTTCGCCGACCGGCACCTGGTGGTCGAGAAGACCAACGACGGCACGGTGACCCGGAGCGGCGTCAAGGTGCTCTCCGACGAGGAGAGGGTGCGCGAACTCTCCCGGATGCTGGCCGGTCTGGAGGACTCCGAGCTCGGCCGTGCCCATGCGGAGGAACTGCTCGCGGCCGCCCGGGGGCCCCGGCAGCACTGACGGGGTGTGGTCGACACGGGAGCCGCCGACTGTCCAAAGGGGCGCCTTACCTGGCATGGTGGCGGCTGGACACTGACTGACCAGGCCGTGATCGAGTCGGAGCGAGACGACGTGGACCATTCCGCCACCCGCGCCACCAAGGGCACCGAGACGGGGCAGCTGCACGTGGTGCTGGTGCTCTCCGCAGGGAGCGGGGGCATCGGCGCCCATGTGCGCTCGCTGGCCCAGGGCCTGGTCGCGCACGGCGTGGTGGTCACCGTCTGCGCCCCCGCCGGCACCGACGCGCTGTTCGGCTTCGGGCGCACCGGCGCGCGCTTCCACCCGGTCGACATCACCCCCACCTCCGGCGCGCGCAGCGACGCCACCGCCATCGGCGAGCTCCGGCGCGCCTTCACCGGCGCGGACATCGTCCACGCGCACGGCCTGCGCGCCGGGTTGCTCTCCGACCTGGCGCTGCGCACCGCCGGCCGCTTCCCCGGCCTGCGGCCGGAGACGCCGCTGGTGGTGACCTCCCACCACGCGATGCTGGCCACCGGACTCGACCGGCGGCTGCAGCGCCTGATGGAGCGTCGGGTGGCCCGCTCCGCGGACCTGGTGCTCGGGGCCTCGTCCGACCTGGTGGCCCGGGCGCGTGAGCTGGGCGCCACCGACGCCCGGCTGGGGCCGGTGGCGGCACCGCCGATGCCGCCCGCCGAGCTCGGCCGCGAGGCCGCGCGGGCCGCGCTGCTCGGCGGCGGGCCCGACCGGCCGTTGGTGCTGGCGATCGGGCGGCTGGTGGCGCAGAAGTCCTTCGGGCTGCTGCTGGACGCGGCGCGGCTGCCGGAGTTCGGCGAGGGCGACCCGCTGGTGCTGATCGCCGGCGACGGGCCGGAGCGCGAGCAGCTGGGGGAGCGGATCGCCGCCGAGAAGCTCCCGGTCGAGCTGCTCGGGCACCGCACGGACGTGCCGGACCTGCTGGCGGCGGCCGACCTGGTGGTGGTCAGCAGCCGCTGGGAAGCGCGGTCGCTGGTCGTCCAGGAGGCGGTCCGGGCCGGCGTCCCGGTGGTCGCCACCTCGGTCGGGGGGATCCCCGAACTGGTCGGCGAGGCCGTGGCGTTGGTGCCGTACGGGGATCCCGCCGCCCTGGCCGGCGCGGTGGGGGGCCTGCTCGCGGACCCGGCCCGGCGGGCGGCCCTGGTCGAGGCGGCCCACCAGCAGGCGGCCACCTGGCCCGAGGAGTCCGACACCGTCGCCCAGGTCCTCAGCACGTACGACGAATTGGTGATGCGTTCGTAGGTGGTCGTGCCAGGGGCGCGGGGAACTGCGCGCAGCGGTAGGCGTCGACCTGGTTGCCGGGTACGGAGGCTCACGTGCAACTGGTACTCCGTACCCGGCACTTGGCTCACTTTCTTCCGACTCGCGCAGTTCCTCGCGCCCCCAGCGGCCTGACCTCTTCCCGAGGGGTGATCAACGCGTACGCGGCCGCCGCTCCGGCGATGGCGATGGCGGCGCAGGTCCAGGTGCCGCTGTGCATGGCGGTGGTGAAGGCGTGGTCGGCGGCCGAGGTGAGCCGGGCGGCGGCCTCGGGCGGGAGGTGGGCGGCGACGGCGTGGGCGGAGGGGAGGTCCGCGGCGGCCGGGGCCGGGACGTCCGGGAGCCGGTCGCGGTAGGCGGCGGAGACCACGGTGCCGACCACGGCGATGCCGAGCACGCCGCCGAGTTCGCGGGCCACCCCGTTGAAGGCGCTGACCATCGGGGCCCGCTCCCGGGGGATCGAGGCGACTGCGGTGGCGCTGGCCGGGGCCATCACCAGGCCCATCCCGGCGCCGACCACGGCCATCGCGACGCAGAGGAGCGCGTACGGGGTGTCGACCTCGGTCAGTGAGATGCCCGCGAGGCCGAGGGCCATCAGCAGCAGGCCGCCCGTGATCGCGAGCCGGGTGCCGAAGCGGGCGGCGGTGGCGGCGCTGGTGGCGGAGGTCGCGGCCATCGCCAGGGCGAACGGCAGGGCGCCCAGGCCCGCCTTGAACGGGCTGAAGCCGTGCACCAGTTGGAGGTACTGGGTGTAGACGAAGAGCAGGCCGAACAGGGCGAAGAAGGTGACCGCGAGCATCGCCCCGGCCAGGCTGACCGAGCGGACGGCGAACATCCGCAGGTCGACCATCGGCTGAGGGGTGGTCAACTCCCAGCGGGCGAAGGCACCCAGCAGGACCACCGCGGCGGCGGCCTCCAGCAGGGAGGTGGCGGAGAGCCAGCCGCGTTCCGGGCCCTGGATGATCATGTCGACCAGGGCGGCCAGGCCGAGGGCGGAGAGCAGCAGGCCGGGCACGTCCAGCCGGCCGGTGGGGCGGCCGGGCAGGGCCGGGACCAGCAGCAGGGCGGCGGCCAGGGCGGCGGCGACCAGCGGGACGTTGATCCAGAAGACGCTGCTCCAGGAGTAGTGCTCCAGCAGCAGGCCGCCCGCGATCGGGCCGATCACGATGCCGAGCCCGGCCGTGGCGGACCAGACGGCGATGGCCTTGGGCCGCTCGCGCTCGTCGAAGAGCGTCACGATGACCGAGAGGGTCGCGGGCATCACGAAGGCCGCGGCCAGGCCCATCACGGCCCGTAGGGCGATCAGCTGCGCGGCCGAGTCGGAGAGGGCGGCGACGGCCGAGGCCAGGGCGAAGACCGCGAGCCCGGCGGTGAGCGAGCGCCGCTGGCCGATCCGGGTGCCGAGGCCGCCGGCGGTGATCAGCATCGCGGCGAAGACCAGGGTGTAGGCGTTGTTGATCCACTGCAGGTCGGCGGTGGAGGCGTGCAGGGCATCGGCGAGCGCCGGCAGGGCGGTGTTGAGCACCGTGTTGTCGATGGTGACGACCACCAGCGAGGAGCAGAGCGCGGCCAGGGCGCGCCAACGGCGTGGGTCGGGCAGGGCGGACGTGCTCACGGGAGTCCCCTAACTCTCGTAACCTTACGGCTGTTAGCTGTCGTCGGAGACGCTAGCGCGCTGACCTAACGGGTGTAAAGTCACGCCCATGGAGCAGCAGGAGGCACCGGCCAGGCCCAGGAACCGCCGGGGTGAGGGCACCCGGCTGCGCGAGGAGATCGTCACGGCGGCGATCGCCGTGATCGAGCGCGAGGGCTCCAAGGAGGCGGTCACCCTGCGCGCGGTGGCCCGCGAGGTCGGCATCGCCGCGCCCTCGATCTACGGGCACTTCCCCGACCGGGAGGCGATCGTCGAGGCCGTGGTCACCGAGGCGCTGGGCCGGCTGGGCGCGATGACCGGGGCGGCCACGGCCGGGGTGACCGACCCGGTGGAGCGGCTGCTGGCGGGCTGCGCCGCGTACGTGGAGTTCGGCATCCGGGAGCCGGCCTGCTACCGGATCGTCTTCGGCTCCCACAAGATCACGGCCGGCGCCTGTGAGCGGCAGGACGGGCCGAACGGGCTGGACGCCCTGATGGCGCTGGTGCGGAACCTGGAGGCGGTGGTCGAGGCCGGGCGCTCGGCCAGCACCGACCCGTTCGGCGACGCGATCGCGCTCTGGACGGCGCTGCACGGCCAGGTCACCCTGCGGGCCGCGCTGCCGGACTTCCCCTGGCCGCCCACCGACACGGTGGAGCAGCTGGTCCGCCGGCTGGGGATGATCACCGACCCGGAGGGCTGAGGGGGCACGGGGAGGGCGCCCGGCGAGTCGTCGGCCGGGCGCCCGGGGGTCACTCCTGAGGGGGCGTCAGAGGGTGGCCTGCTCCCGCTCCCGCCCGTCCGGCTGGGCCGAGAGGTAGGCCCCGGCGCAGGCGGTCAGCCGCAGCGCGGTGTCGATCAGCGGGACGTGGCTGAAGGCCTGCGGGAAGTTGCCGACCTGCCGCTGGGCGCGGGAGTCCCACTCCTCGGCCAGCAGCCCGAGGTCGTTGCGCAGCGCGAGCAGCTTGTCGAACAGCTCCCGGGCCTCCTGCACCCGCCCGATCATCGCCAGGTCGTCGGCCAGCCAGAACGAGCAGGCCAGGAAGGCGCCCTCGTGGCCGGAGAGGCCGTCCACGTTGTTGCCCTGGTCGTCGTGGGTCGGGTAGCGGAGCACGAAGCCGTCCTCGGTGGAGAGCTCGCGCTGGATGGCCTCGATGGTGCCGATGACGCGCTTGTCGTCCGGCGGCAGGAAGCCGACCTGGGGGATCAGCAGCAGCGAGGCGTCCAGCTCCTTGCCGCCGTAGTACTGGGTGAAGGTGTTGCGCTCCGGGTCGTAGCCCTTCTCGCAGACGTCCCGGTGGATCTCGTCGCGCAGCTGCTTCCAGCGCTCCAGCGGGCCCTCGGTCGGGGTCTGCTCGATCAGCTTGATGGTGCGGTCCACCGCGACCCAGGCCATCACCTTGGAGTGCACGAAGTGCCGGCGCGGGCCGCGCACCTCCCAGATGCCCTCGTCCGGCTCGCGCCAGTGCTGCTCCATGTAGCTGATCAGCTTGAGCTGCAGCAGGTGGGCGTGGTCGTTGCGGGTGAGGCCGGTCATGTGGGCCAGGTGCAGGGCCTCGACCACCTCGCCGTAGACGTCCAGCTGGAGCTGGTTGGCCGCGCCGTTGCCGACCCGGACGGGCTGGGAGCCCTCGTAGCCGGGCAGCCAGTCGAGCTCGAACTCCTTGAGCTCCCGCTCGCCGGCGATGCCGTACATGATCTGCAGGTTCTCCGGGTCGCCCGCGACGGCCCGCAGCAGCCACTCGCGCCAGGCCCGGGCCTCCTCGCGGTAGCCGGTGCGCAGCAGCGAGGAGAGGGTGATCGCGGCGTCCCGCAGCCAGGTGTAGCGGTAGTCCCAGTTGCGCTCGCCGCCGATGTCCTCGGGCAGCGAGGTGGTGGGGGCGGCCACGATGCCGCCGGTGGGGGCGTAGGTGAGCGCCTTGAGGGTGATCAGCGAGCGGACCACCGGCTCCCGGTACGGACCCTGGTAGGTGCACTGGGCGACCCACTCGCGCCAGAACTCGGCGGTGTGCTTGAGCGCGGCCTCGGCGTCCGGGGCGTCGGGGGCGGGCAGGTGGCTGGCCTGCCAGGTGAGCGCGAAGGCGATCCGCTCGCCCTCGGTCACCGTGAAGTCGGCGTAGGTGGTCAGGTCCCGGCCGTAGGTCTCGGCCTCGCCGTCCAGCCAGACCGAGTCGGGCCCGGCCACCGCCACCGTGCGGTGCCCGCCGTCGGCCTGCTCGACCCGGTGCACCCAGGGCACCACCCGGCCGTAGCTGAAGCGCATCCGCAGCGCCGAGCGCATCCGGACCCGGCCGGAGACCCCCTCCACGATCCGGATCATCTGGGGCACCGCGTCCGGCCCGGTGAGCGGACGGGGCGGCATGAAGTCGATCACCCGGACGGTCCCGCCCGGGGCGTCCCACTCCTGCTCCAGGACGAGCGAGTCGCCCCGGTAGCGGCGCCGGTCGGCGGGCACCGCGGGGGCGGCGGCCGTCGCCGGGGGCTGCTTCTCCTCGCCCGGGTAGGAGTGGGCCGAACGGGGGACGGGAGCGGCGGAGGCGGGGACGGCGGCGGCGCCGACCGGCTCGGCGGGGCCGATCCGCCAGAAGCCGTGTTCGTCCGTGCCCAACAGCCCGGCGAACACCGCCGGCGAGTCGAACCGGGGAAGGCAGAGCCAGTCCACGGCCCCGTCCCTGCTGACCAGGGCGGCGGTCTGCATGTCCCCGATGAGTGCGTAGTCCTCGATACGGCCGGCCACGTTCGGTTCTCCAGTTCGCAAGATGTGCTCGGCGGGCACCGGCGACGGGCGCGCGCGGCCGCTGCGGGACCGGAGCCGTCCCGGGCGGGCGGCTGGTGGCCACCGGGGCGGGGCCGTGGTGGGCCCCTGGCCTGGGACGGGCGAGAACTGGTGCGGGAGGATCCGGTCGCGCATCGGGGACCGAAAGGGCGTCGTCCGGCCCCCTCGCCCTCCGCGTGCTGTGCTGTCGGCGATGCGTCCGTGCAGGATACTTCGGGCGGCTCGGGCAGGGCACGCGCAAGTCGCCCGAACCCGACGCAGTCCCACTGATTGCCCGCAAACTGGTCCGAACGGGTCAGCCCGGATGATCCACACGGACCACCCGGAGTTGATCCTTCCGGGCCAGTCCGTTCAGTGTCGAGGGAACGGTGGATGAACGTCACACGGACGGGCCACACCGCCCGGGACGCCGTCAGGTCCGGCCCGCTGATACCCTGGTATCCCGTGGACTGGTGGGCAGACGCCCCGGAACCGCCGACCCCGACGACCCCGCCGGAGCAGCCGAGAGGCTCCCGGCCGAGTGCGAACTCCTCGTCGTGAGCCGGCTCCCCCGGTGGCCGCTCCACCGGCGTTACACCTCGACACGCGACCCACGGGAGCCCCCTCTTGGCACAGCCCCATTCCGGCAAGGCAGCGAACGGCCGCGCCGTGACGACCAAGCACCTCTTCGTCACCGGGGGTGTCGCCTCGTCGCTCGGCAAGGGCCTCACCGCCTCCAGCCTCGGTGCCCTGCTCAAGGCACGCGGCCTGCGCGTGACGATGCAGAAGCTCGACCCGTACCTCAACGTGGACCCGGGCACCATGAACCCGTTCCAGCACGGTGAGGTCTTCGTCACCGACGACGGCGCCGAGACCGACCTCGACATCGGTCACTACGAGCGCTTCCTCGACACCAACCTGCACGGCTCGGCGAACGTCACCACCGGCCAGGTGTACTCGACGGTCATCGCCAAGGAGCGCCGCGGTGAGTACCTGGGCGACACCGTCCAGGTCATCCCGCACATCACCAACGAGATCAAGTCCCGGATCCGCCGGATGGCGACCGAGGACGTCGACGTGGTGATCACCGAGGTCGGCGGCACCGTCGGCGACATCGAGTCGCTGCCCTTCCTGGAGGCCGTCCGCCAGGTCCGCCACGAGGTCGGCCGGGACAACGTCTTCTTCGTGCACGTCTCCCTGCTGCCGTACATCGGCCCCTCGGGCGAGCTGAAGACCAAGCCGACCCAGCACTCCGTCGCCGCGCTGCGCAACATCGGCATCCAGCCGGACGCGATCGTGCTGCGCGCCGACCGCGAGGTCCCGCAGGCCATCAAGCGCAAGATCTCGCTGATGTGCGACGTGGACGAGGAGGCCGTGGTCGCGGCCATCGACGCCAAGTCGATCTACGACATCCCCAAGGTGCTGCACGGCGAGGGCCTGGACGCGTACGTGGTGCGCCGCCTGGACCTGCCGTTCCGCGACGTGGACTGGACCACCTGGGACGACCTGCTGCGCCGGGTCCACGAGCCCCAGCACATCGTCAAGGTGGCGCTGGTCGGCAAGTACATCGACCTCCCGGACGCCTACCTCTCGGTCACCGAGGCGCTGCGCGCGGGCGGCTTCGCCAACAACGCGCGGGTCGAGATCAAGTGGGTCACCAGCGACGACTGCCTGACCCCCGAGGGCGCGCAGGAGCAGCTCGGCGACGTGGACGCGATCTGCATCCCCGGTGGCTTCGGCGACCGCGGTGTCGACGGCAAGGTCGCGGCCATCACCTACGCCCGCGAGAACCGCATCCCGCTGCTGGGCCTGTGCCTGGGCCTGCAGTGCGTGGTCATCGAGGCGGCGCGGAACCTGGCCGGCCTGCCGGACGCCAACTCCACCGAGTTCGACGCGGCCGCCAAGTACCCGGTCGTCTCCACCATGGCCGAGCAGCTGGCGATCGTGGACGGCAAGGGCGACCTGGGCGGCACCATGCGCCTGGGCCTCTACCCGGCCAAGCTGGCCGAGGGCTCGATCGTCCGCGAGGTCTACGGCGGCGAGCAGTACGTCGAGGAGCGCCACCGCCACCGCTACGAGGTCAACAACGCCTACCGCGCCGACCTCGAGAAGACCGGCCTGCAGTTCTCCGGCCTCTCCCCGAAGGGTGACCTGGTCGAGTACGTCGAGTACCCGCGCGAGGTCCACCCCTACCTGGTCGCCACCCAGGCGCACCCGGAGCTGAAGTCCCGCCCGACCCGCCCGCACCCGCTCTTCGCGGGTCTGGTGGCCGCGGCCATCAAGATCAAGACCGACGCGGAGTAGTTCGCGGGAGGTTCACGGACGGCGGTCGTGCGTTTCGCACGGCCGCCGTTCGCGTGTGGGTTAATGTCTGAGTGACGAGAAGGGGAGTGGCATGACTGAGACTCAGCAGTGGGAGATCCGGGACGAGGCCGAGGAGTGGACCGTGCGGTCCAGCTCGGAGCCGTTCCGGGGGCGGGTCACCGGGGTGCGGACGGACGAGGTCCTGATGCCGGACGGCAGCTACGCCCGGCGCGACTACCAGGTCCACCCCGGGTCGGTGGCGGTGCTCGCGGTGGACGAGGAGCAGCGGGTGCTGATCCTCCGTCAGTACCGGCACCCGGTCCGGCAGCGGCTGTGGGAGCTCCCGGCGGGGCTGCTCGACGTGCCGGGGGAGAACCCGCTGCACGCCGCCCAGCGGGAGCTCTTCGAGGAGGCCCACTGCAAGGCGGCGGAGTGGAAGGTCCTGGTCGACTTCTACACCTCGCCGGGCGGGACGGACGAGGCGCTGCGGCTCTTCCTGGCGACCGGCCTGTCGGCGGCGGACGGCGACCGCTACGCCGCGCACGGCGAGGAGCTGGAGATCGAGGTCCAGCGGGTGCCCCTCGCGGACCTGCTGCGGCTGGTACTGGCCGGTGAGCTGCACAACCCGACGCTGATGGCGGGCACGCTGGCGCTGCACGCGGCCCTGACCACGGGCGGCGTCGACGCGCTGCGGGCGGCGGACTCGCCGTGGCCGGCGCGGCCGTTCGTCTGACGTCTCCGCCCGCGGGCCCTGTCGGTGGCGGTCACCAGCGCGCGACGGCGAGCCCTGGCAGGTCGCGTACTGGGGCATCACGGCGGACCGACCAGGCGCGTCGAACGCACGTGGTGACCCCGGGGCGCGAGGAACTGCGCGAGTCGGAAGGCGGCCCAACGGCAACTGGACCGCCGTCAGCCGGTTGCACGTGCCGCCGTTCCCCTGCGCGCAGTTCCTCGCGCCCCTGCGGGGCGCTCGATGCTTGCCTGCGCCGGGTGGGTGATTCGGTGGTTCGTAGTACTGGTGTCCGGGCAGGTGCGGGCCTGCGGGCGAATTACGCTCGCCGCAGGGCCCGGCCGGGGTCTGTCGGCTGACGGTCGGGAGTGGCGCGGGTGGCGAGGAAGACGGCGACGGTGGAGGTGCGGCCGGCGGTGGGGACGGGCCGGCTGCCGTCGGGGCCGGAGCTGTTCGTGGGGCGGCGGGCCGAGCTGGCGGCGTTGGAGGCGGGCCGCGGCGGGGTGGTGGCGGGGCTCTGCCCGGTGCTGGTGGTGGCGGGGCGGCCGGGGTCGGGGCGGAGTTCACTGGCCGTCAGGTTCGCCGCCTCGGTGGCGGCGGAGTACCCGGACGGGGTGGCGTTCGCGCGGCTGTCGGCGCCGGACGGGCGCCGGGTGGCGTCCGAGGCGGCGGCGCGGGAGCTGTTGGAGCAGCTGGGCAAGGAGCCGCCGGCCGAGCTGCCCGGGCGGGCCGAGGCGGAGGCCGGGGACGGCCCGGCCTGCCGGGTGCTGCGGGAGGCGGTGGCGGGGCGCCGGACGCTGCTGGTGCTGGACGACGTCCGGGACGCCGGGCAGCTGTGGCCGCTGCTGGCGGAGGCGCCGCTGGCCCTGGTGGTGGCGACCACGGCGGGGCCGTTGACGGGGATCGAGGGGATCGACCCGGTGATCCTCGGCGGGCTCGGGGCACGGGCCTCGGTGGAGTTGCTGAGCGCGCTGGCCGGGAGCAACCGGGTGGCGGCCGACCCGGTGGCGGCGGCCCGGCTGGCGGAGGCCTGTGCGGCGCGGCCGACCGCGCTGCGGCTGATGGGGGGCTGGCTGCGGGCCCTGCCCAAGGCGGCCGTGACGGAGGCCACCCGGGCGCTGACCGACACCGCGGCGGCCGGGCTGACCGATCTGACGGCCGAGGGCCGCCGCCGGGAGAAGGAGCAGCGGAGCGGGAGGCGGGCCCCGGCCAAGCCGACCGGCAGCCCGCAGGGCGTCGGCCCGTCGAAGGGGGAGGGGCTGAAGGGGCAGAAGGTGCCCGAGGCGGAGCGGCCGGTGCTGGATCCGGACGCGGCGGAGCCGGTGCCGGTGCCGGAGAGCGATCCGTTGGACGCCGCCTTCCTGCTGACGTACCGCGCGCTGCCGGCCCCGCAGGCCCGGATGCTGCGGATGCTCACGCTGGCCCCCGCGCAGCAGGCGGACCTGCGCACCGCTTCGGCGCTGCTGGGCTGCCCGGCACCCGAAGCGGCCGCTGTGCTGCAGAAGTTGACGGACCGTGAGCTGCTGGAGGAGGAGCCGCCGGCCGCCGACGGCACGCCGCGCTACCGGGTGCCGGGGCGGTTCCTGCCGCGGTTGGCGCGGATGCGCGAGGAGCTGGACCGGCCCTCGGAGGTGCAGCTCGCGCGGGCCCGGCTGCTGGAGCGGCTGGTGCGGCTGGTGGAGTCGGCCCGGGCCCTGCTGGACCCGGCGGCGGGCCCCGGGCCGGAGCCGCTGCCGGGGCCGCTGCGGCTGCGCGGGGCCGCGCACGCCCGGCAGTGGCTGGCCGAGGAGCGCGGGCGGCTGCTGGCGGCGGTGGCGGACGCGATCGGGCAGGCGGACCTGGACGGTTCGGCGGGGCGGTTGGTCACCGCGCTGCTGCGCACGCTGCCGCTGACCGGCCAGGCGGCCCCGGCCGACCTGTACCGCCTGCACGGCCTGGTGCTGCGGGTGGCCGAGCGGGGCGGGGCGCCGCGCCGGGCGGCGGCCGCGCTGCTCAACCTGGGGCACCTCCAGGCGGCCGCGGGCCACTGGGAGGGCGCCGCCGAGCGGTACCAGCAGGCGCTGGGCCTGGCCCGGACGGCGGGCGACGAACCGGCCTGCGCCCGGGCCCTGGAGGGCGTGGCGGAGAGCCGCAGGGCGCTCGGGGACGCGGTGCGCGCCGCCGACTGGTACGGGCGGGCGCTGGCGCTGCGGCAGGGGCTGGGCGACCAGCCGGCCGAGGCGCGGCTGCTGGCCCGGATGGCGGAGGCGCACCTGGCGCAGCGCAGGTACGAGGAGGCCGAGCGGGAGTACCGGGCGGCCCTGGCGGTGCTGCGGCGGTTGGCCGACGAACGGGGCCTGCGGGCGGTGGGTGCGGCGCTGGAGCGGCTGCGGGAGCTGGTCGAAGCCGAGCGCCTCCATCCGTCTTCGGAGTAATGTCCGAAGCATCACATTTACCCCTGTTTGGGAGGCTCTGGCCCAGGCAAGCCTACGAATCTGCCAATGCTCCGAGCTGATTTATTCAGTTTGTAAGGCTGACGGATGCCTGGGGCTTCATTACACTCGACCTTAGTCGCGCAGTGCAGCGTGCCCCGGTGTCTTCCGGAGGCCTGGCCGTGCGCGTCTCCCGCCGGTGTTCCCCGGCCGGGTTCCACAGGCAAGAGGGACGTGTTCAGTCGTGAAGGTCGGCATCCCCCGCGAGGTCAAGAACCACGAGTACCGCGTGGCCATCACGCCCGCCGGCGTGCATGAGCTGGTCCGCAACGGACACGAGGTCGTCATCGAGAACGAGGCCGGTCTCGGCTCCTCGATCTCCAACGAGGAGTACGTGGCCGCCGGCGCCACCATCCTCCCCACCGCCGACGAGGTGTGGGCCGCCGCCGACCTGCTGCTGAAGGTCAAGGAGCCGATCGCCGAGGAGTACCACCGCCTCCGCAAGGGCCAGACCCTCTTCACCTACCTGCACCTGGCCGCCGACAAGGCCGGCACGGACGCCCTGGTCGCCTCCGGCACCACCGCGATCGCGTACGAGACCGTGCAGCTGTCCAACGGCGCGCTGCCGCTGCTCGCCCCGATGTCCGAGGTCGCGGGCCGGCTGGCCCCGCAGGTCGGCTCGTACCACCTGATGCGCCCGGCCGGCGGCCGCGGCACCCTGCCGGGCGGCGTCCCCGGCACCCACCCGGCCAAGGCCGTGGTCATCGGCGGTGGCGTCTCCGGCTGGCACGCCGCCACCATCGCGATCGGCATGGGCTACGACGTGACCCTGCTGGACCGCGACATCAACAAGCTGCGCGAGGCCGACAAGATCTTCGGCAACAAGATCAAGGCCATCGCCTCCAACGCCTACGAGCTGGAGAAGGCCGTCCTCGAGGCCGACCTGGTCATCGGCGCGGTGCTGATCCCGGGCGCCAAGGCCCCGAAGCTGGTCACCAACGAGCTGGTCTCCCGGATGAAGCCGGGCTCCGTGCTCGTCGACATCGCGATCGACCAGGGCGGCTGCTTCGAGGACTCGCGTCCGACCACCCACGCGAACCCGACCTTCGAGGTCCACAACTCGGTGTTCTACTGCGTGGCCAACATGCCGGGCGCCGTCCCGAACACCTCCACCTACGCGCTCACCAACGCGACCCTGCCCTACGTGGTCGAGCTGGCGAACCGTGGCTGGAAGGAGGCGCTGCAGCGTGACGCGGCGCTGGCCAAGGGCCTGAACGTGCACGAGGGCCAGATCACCTACGCCGCCGTGGCCGAGGCCTTCGGCCTGCCGTCGGTGTCGCTGGAGAGCGTCCTCGCCTGACGTCCCGTCAGCCCCCGGTCGGACCCGTTCCGGCCGGGGGCTTCGGCATGCCCGCGCGGCGCCGACGCCGTGAGGAGCCCGCCGACGCTCCGTCAACTCTCTTTGTCGATATTTGCGTTCCGTCGGGCGACCGTGTCAATTTGTGTGCACGACGTCACCCGACGCAGAAACGTTGGGGTCCGACGGCCGCGCAAGCCTTGACAGTGAGCGGTCGGGAGCCCGACACATCCGGCCCACAACCGTGGATTGTGTTGCTGCGAACGCCGCGGACAGCCTAGAGTCGCAAACCGTCGGCATGCTGCCACGCTGACGAATCGACAACAGTCCTGGATGCCCAAGGAGGTAAGACGACTTGTGAATGAGTCGACATTTGCTCCCGGGGGTGGTCAGCCTGGACTGGCGGAGCACTCGGTCGCCGTCCGCACCTTCGAGGCGCGCCAGAGCACCGCACCCGTCACCGCCGACGAGGCCGACCTGCTGCCGACCCACGGCCTGGCCTACGGAGACTTCGCGTACGGCTCCTACGAGGACCCGGACGCCGAGTACGAACCCGATCCGGAGTACGCCGCCACCTTGGCCCCCGACGCAGCCCGCCAGCGCCGTGAACGAGTCGGACCGACCGGGCGGCCGCTGCCGTACTTCCCGATCCCCGCGCCGCTGGCCGAGCACGGCCCCGCGCAGATCATCGCCATGTGCAACCAGAAGGGCGGCGTCGGCAAGACCACGTCGACCATCAACCTGGGCGCCGCGCTGGCCGAGTACGGCCGCCGGGTGCTGCTGGTGGACTTCGACCCGCAGGGCGCGCTCTCGGTCGGCCTCGGCGTCAACCCGATGGAGCTGGACGTCACCGTCTACAACCTGCTCATGGAGCGGGGCCTGACGGCCGACGAGGTGCTGCTGAAGACCGCCGTCCCCGGCATGGACCTGCTGCCCTCCAACATCGACCTGTCGGCCGCCGAGGTGCAGCTGGTCAGCGAGGTCGCCCGCGAGTCGGCACTGGCCCGCGCGCTCAAGCCGCTGCTGCCCGACTACGACTACGTCATCATCGACTGCCAGCCCTCGCTGGGCCTGCTCACGGTGAACGCGCTGACCGCCGCGCACAGCGTGATCGTCCCGCTGGAGTGCGAGTTCTTCGCGCTGCGCGGTGTGGCGCTGCTCACCGAGACCATCGAGAAGGTCTGCGAGCGGCTCAACCCCGACCTGCGTCTCGACGGCATCCTGGCCACCATGTACGACTCCCGCACCGTGCACAGCCGCGAGGTGCTGGCCCGGGTGGTCGAGGCCTTCGGCGACCACGTCTTCCACACCGTGATCGGACGGACCGTCAGGTTCCCCGAGACCACCGTGGCCGGCGAGCCGATCACCACCTACGCGACCAACTCGGTCGGCGCCGCCGCCTACCGCCAGCTCGCCAGGGAGGTGCTCGACCGGTGCCGCCCCGCCGAGTGAGTCTCCCGGGTGCCGACGAGCTGTTCCGGACCACCGGAGGGATGGCCCTGTCGCCCTCCCTCAACCGGCCCGAGGCACCCCGCACGGAGACCGCCCGGCCCGCCGCCGAGGAGGGCGGCGCGGCGGAGGTCCCGCCGGCCCGGCAGGAGCCCCAGCAGGCCCCGGCCGAGGGCACGGTGACCCCGCGTCAGCACGCCGAGGGGGAGGCCGCCGCGGACGCCGCCCGGCGGTCCCGCGCCCGGGGCCGCGGCACCCGCCGCCCGACCGGGCGGGAGCGGCACGACGAGAAGATCACCGTCTACGTCTCCGCCGAGGAGCTGATGGACCTGGAGCACGCCCGCCTGGTGCTCCGCGGCGAGCACGGCCTGGCCGTGGACCGCGGCCGGGTGGTCCGGGAGGCCATCTCGGTCGTCCTGGCCGACCTGGAGCAGCGCGGCGAGGCCAGCATCCTGGTCCGGCGCCTGCGCGGCCGTTAGGTTCGGAGCCGCACGCTCCCCGCTCAGCCCGCACCACACGTACGGACCCCGCCCATGCCAGCACCCGCAGGACCCGACGCCGCCGGACCGCGCGCGGGCTTCCAGGTGCGGCTGGACAACTTCGAGGGCCCGTTCGACCTGCTCCTCGGTCTGATCGCCAAGCACAAGCTCGACATCACCGAGCTGGCGCTCTCCAAGGTCACCGACGAGTTCGTGGCGCACATCCGGGCCATGGGCCCGGACTGGGACCTGGACGCGGCCACCGAGTTCCTGGTGGTGGCCGCCACCCTGCTGGACCTCAAGGCGGCCCGGCTGCTGCCCGCCGCCGAGGTGGAGGACGAGGAGGACCTGGCCCTGCTGGAGGCCAGGGACCTGCTCTTCGCCCGGCTGCTGCAGTACCGGGCCTACAAGCGGGCGGCCGGCGTGCTGGCCGACCGCTGGGCCGCCGAGCTGCACCGGCGCCCCCGCACGGTCGGTCTGGAGCCCCGGCACGCCGCCCTGCTGCCCGAGGTGGTCATCACCATCGGCCCCGAGGGCTTCGCGCGGCTGGCGGCCAGGGCCATGACCCCCAAGCCCAAGCCCGTGGTCTACGTCGACCACATCCACACCCCGCCGGTCAGCGTCCGCGAGCAGGCGGCCCTGGTGGTCGAGCTGCTCTCCGCCCTCGGCGAGGCCCGGTTCGGGCAGCTGGTCGCCGACGCCGGCGGCGACACCCTGGTGGTGGTCGCCCGCTTCCTGGCCCTGCTGGAGCTCTACCGCGAGAAGGCGGTGGACTTCGACCAGCCCGAGGCGCTGGGCGAGCTGACGGTCCGTTGGACGGCGGGGGACGGGCGGGCGATCGAGGTCACCGACGAGTTCGACCGGCCGCCGGAGCCGGACGGGAAGGAACGGCCGTGAGCGGGCAGGACGGGACCAAGGGGCCGGAGCGGCCCACCAGGCGCTCGCTGGGGGTGCCGGGGCAGATCCGGGCGGAGGAGTGGCAGCCGTCCGCCTACGAGGGTGCGGAGGCCCCTGACGAGGCCCCCGTGGCCGTGGCGGAGGCTCCCGCGGCGCTGCCCGCGCCCGCACCGGTCGCCGTGGCGGTCGTCGAGACGGTTCCCGCGCCGGTCACCGAGGCCGCGCCCGAGGCCGCGCCGGCGGAGGACGCGGGGCCCGAGGAGGAGCGGGGCCCCGGGCTGCGGGCCGAGCTGGAGGCGGTGCTGCTGCTGGTCGACGAGGCCGCCACCGAGCAGCACCTGGCCTCCGTGCTGCGCCGCCCCCGGGCCGAGGTGGCCGCCGTCCTGCGGGAGCTGGCCGCCGAGTACACCGCCCAGGGCCGGGGCTTCGACCTGCGGTTCGTCGCCGGGGGCTGGCGCTTCTACACCCGCGCCGAGTGCTCCCCGGCGGTCGACCGGTACGTCCTGGACGGCCAGCAGGCCCGGCTCACCCAGGCCGCGCTGGAGACCCTGGCGGTGGTCGCCTACCGTCAGCCGGTGTCGCGCAGCCGGGTCTCGGCGGTCCGTGGTGTGAACTGTGACGGCGTGATGCGTACCCTGGTACAGCGAGGACTGGTGGAAGAGACCGGCTCCGAGCCCGAAACAGGTGCGATCCTGTATCGGACGACGAACTACTTCCTGGAACGGATGGGGCTGCGCGGCCTGGAGGAACTCCCGGAGCTCGCGCCCTTCCTGCCCGAGGTCGACGACGTGGAAGCGGAGTCCCTCGAAGGCACGATGATCGCGGAGGCGGTCGCCGCCGCACGCGCGGACGGCGGGGAAGTGCAGTGAGGTCGGCCGGGCACGACGAGCACTTCCAGACGGATACGACGTACGGACATTTTGATGCGTAGCAGTGGCAACGGCAGGAACAGTGGCGGCGGTGGCGGGAGCCAGGGCGGCCGGGGCGGACAGGGCGGGGGCCGGAGCGGCGGCGCCCCGCGCGGCGGGTCGGGCGGCGGCTCCTACGGGGGCGGCCGGAGCGGCGGCGGCTCCTCGTACGGCGGCGGCCGCGGCGGCAGCGGTGGCGGCTCCTACGGCGGCGGCTCGCGCGGCGGTTCGTCGGGCGGCGGCTACGGCGGCTCGCGCGGCGGTTCGTCGGGCGGCGGCTACGGCGGCGACCGGCGGGACGACCGTCGCGACGACCGCGGTGGCCGGCGGGACGAGCGGAGCGGCCAGCGCGACGAGCGTCGCCCGCTGCGTCCCGAGGAGCGCCGGTACGACCGCCCCGAGTACGGCGGCGGCCCGAACGCCACCCCCGGGCGCGGCAAGTTCGAGGCGCGTCGGCCGAGCCCGGCCCCGCGGCCGCGCCGCGAGGGTCAGCCGGCCCCGGGCGACCCGCGGCGCCAGCCGCAGCGCTCCCGGGAGCTGCAGGCCAAGATCGAGGACGCGGTGCTGGCCCGGCACGAGCAGGGCGTGACCGTCGGCGCCGAGGGCGAGCGCCTGCAGAAGGTGCTGGCGCGGGCCGGCATGGGCAGCCGCCGGGCCTGCGAGGAGCTGATCGAGCAGGGCCGGGTCGAGGTGAACGGCCAGCGGGTCACCGAGCAGGGCAAGCGCGTCGACCCGATGACGGACGAGATCAAGGTGGACGGCCTGACCGTCGCCACCCAGTCCTACCTGTTCTTCGCGCTGAACAAGCCGGTCGGCGTGGTCTCGACCATGGAGGACCCCGAGGGCCGTCAGTGCCTGGGCGACTACGTGAACAACCGGGAGACCCGGCTGTTCCACGTCGGCCGCCTGGACACCGAGACCGAGGGCATCATCCTGCTCACCAACCACGGCGAGCTGGCCCACCGCCTCACCCACCCCAAGTACGGCGTCACCAAGACCTACCTGGCCGCCATCCAGGGCCCGATCCCGCGTGACCTGGGCCAGCAGCTCAAGCGCGGCGTCGAGCTCGAGGACGGCTGGGCCCGGGTCGACGACTTCAAGGTGATCTCCAACCTCGGCAAGAACTACATGGTCGAGGTGACCCTGCACGAGGGCCGCAAGCACATCGTGCGCCGCCTGATGGCCGAGGCCGGCTTCCCGGTGGACAAGCTGGTGCGCACCCACTTCGGGCCGATCTCGCTCGGCGACCAGAAGTCCGGCTGGCTGCGCCGCCTGACCAACCCCGAGGTCGGCCAGCTGATGGCCGAGGTCGGCCTGTGACGGTCGTCCGCTAGGACCGGCAGCTCAGAGGGCCTCCCCGCCGAACGGCGGGGAGGCCCTCCGTCGTTCGGCGGGCACGGTGTGAGTATGACCGCATACGGCTTGTCAGGCCCAGCGCTCCTGGCGGAGGATGGCCAGCGGACAGCGGCGCGCCGAATGGCGGACTCGCGCCACCGGTGGGGGTGGCGGACGGGTGCCGGTGGGGGAAAGAGGGAGCAAGGTGCTGGACGCATTCGGGGTGCTGGGACTGGGCAGACCGGACGGGCAGGTCTACGCGGCCCTGGTGATCGCGCCGCAGTCGACGGCCGAGGAGGTCGCCGCCCAGTGCGGCCTGCCCCTCGACCAGTGCCACGCGGCCCTCGACCGGCTGGCCGACCAGGGCATGGTCACCCGCGCCCCGGTCGACCGGGAGCGCTACCTCGCGGTGGCCCCCGACGTCGCCATCGGCACCCTGATCGGCCACCGCGAGGCCCAGCTGCGCAGCGCCCGGGCCGAGATGCACCGCCTGATGGACGCCTTCCGGGAGGCCTCCCGGTTCACCGACCCGGCGCACTCGGTCGAGGTCCTGACGGGTGGTGAGGCGATCGCCCAGCGGCTGGAGCACCTGGTCGAGACGGCCCAGTACCAGGTCCGCGGCTTCGACTGCCCGCCGTACATCCAGGACCCGATGGCCAACCTGCCGCGGCAGCGGCAGCGGCTCAAGGCCGGGGTGCGGTTCCGCACGGTCTTCGACAAGGAGGCGGTGGCCTGGCCCGGGCGGCTGGAGAAGGAGATCCTGGTCGGCGTCGCGGACGGCGAGGAGGCCCGGGTCCGGCCGGTGCTGCCGATGAAGCTGATGATGGCCGACGACCGGATGGCGATCATCCCGATCAGCGTCGGGGACGCCGTGCTGGACGCGGCGTACGTGATCCACCCGTCGGCGCTGCTGCAGGCGCTGGACGCGCTGTTCGAGGCGGAGTGGGAGCGGGCGGTGCCGCTGCAGGCGGCGATCGGCGAGGGCGACGACGGGCTGGGGCCGGAGGAGGACCAGCGCAAGCTGCTGGGGCTGCTGGCGGCGGGGCTCACGGACGAGTCGATCGCGCGGTCGCTGGGGTGGAGCGCGCGGACGACGCAGCGGCGGTTGCAGACCCTGATGCGGCAGCTCGGCGCGACCACCCGCTTCCAGGCCGGCATGGCCGCCCGTGAACGAGGGTGGCTCTGACGGAAGTGGCTACGCCTCGGGGGCGCGGGGCTCTGTTGATCTGCGGCTCCGCCGCGTGGGCGCGCGGGGGAACGGCAGCACGTGCAACTGGCTGACGGTGATTCAGTTGCCGGTGGGCCGCCTTCCGACCCGCGCAGTTCCCCGCGCCCCCGGAGTCGTAGCCACTTTCGTCAGCTCCAGGGCTTGAGGGCTGCCCAGACGCCGTTCTCGTTGCGTTCGAGCTTTTCGAGGCCGATGACGGCGGTGCGGTTGAGGCGGCCGTAGATGTGGGGGAAGAGGGTGCCGGGGGTGGCGCCCGGGGGAGGGGCGCCGTTGGGGGCCTCCCACTTGACCATGGGTTCGACCAGGCGTTCCTCGATGAGGAGGGCCATCAGGGGGTCCCGCGCGTCCTGGAAGAAGGCGTTGGCCACGGCGAGGGCGGTGGGCTCGTCCGCCGAGCAGTGGATGAAGCCGTCGGTGAGCAGGGAGGCGGCGGTGTAGGGCCGCCCGGGTTCGCGCAGCCAGTCGTCCAGGGGTGCGAGATGGTAGATCATGCCTCCAGTTCTACCGGAGTTGACGGCATTTCACCGGAGTTGAGTGGCTGTGCCCCGCCGGACCGGGCGGGGCACAGCCGGGGTCAGAGGCCGGCGACCTTGGCGGAGGCGGTGAGCTCGTAGACCAGGGTGACGGTGCGTCGGGCGCCGGGCTCCAGCGGGAGGTCCCAGCGGACGATGCCGTCGGCGTCGACCTCGTCGGGGTCGGGGACGCAGCGCTCCTTGCGGAGCCTGACCTCGACGGCGGAGACCTCGGCGACCGGGATGCGTTCGCGGAGGGTGACGGTGCGGGTGCCGTGGTCGCCGGGGGCGGAGAAGCGGGTGAGGTGGAGCCGGACGGTGCGGGTGAGGACGGTGCGGCCGGTCAGGCCGGTGGTGGCGCGGTGCTCCTCGGTCTCGCGCAGGACGCGGTAGTCGTCGGAGCTGCCGAAGGAGAGCTCGGCGGGGGCGCCGGGGGCGGTGAACTCCAGCTCGCCGCGTCCGGTGAAGCCGCCGCCGACCACCAGGTCGACCGGGCCGGCCAGCAGGGCGTGGCCGGCGGAGTTGGTGAACCGGGCCACCCGGGTGACGAGCGGGGAGAGTTCGGGGGCGCAGGCGTACTCGGTGCGGGCGGGGGCGGTGAAGGTGGTGAGCGGCACCCGGTGGGGGAGGCCGTCGGAGGGGATCCGGGCCGGGGCCGGGGCGCGGAGCACCCGGACCTCGCCGCCGTCGTCCACGCCGGGCAGGCCGTCGGCGGCCGGGCCGGTGGAGCCGATCTCCTCCTCGCGCAGCTCCACCTCGACGGTGCGGCGCTCCTCGGTGGTGCGGTCCCGCAGGGTCAGGTGGTCCTCGGTGAGCCACGGCGGGTCGCCCGCGAGGGCGGAGCGGGCGGTGGAGAGGGTGAGCCGGACCTCGGGCCAGTCCTCGCCGGTCCGCTGCCAGACCACCGCCTCGGTCTCCAGGGTGAGGCCGCCGTCCTCGCCGAGCGCGGCCCGGTAGGCGGGGCGCCAGAGCGCACAGGGCGTCAGGTGGCCGACCGTCAGTTCGGTGGGGCCGCCCGGGGTCTCCACGGTCAGTTCGAGGTGTGCGAGCAGCTCGGGTTCGGGCTGCTCGGTGAGGTCCAGGGCCTGCTGGGCCTCGGTCAGCTCCAGACGGGTGGCGTCCAGGCGGATCCGGGCGTTCACCGTGCGCTCGGCGCAGTGGTCCCGTTCGGTGTCCACCCGGTCCAGCTCGCGGGCCCAGCGGACCGGCTCGCTCTCGCCCTGGCCGGCGCCCTCGGCGATCTCCCGGAGCAGGTCGGCGGCGAGCGAGTCGAGCAGGGCGGTGCGGGCGGCGAGGCGTGCGAGTTCGGCCTCCAGGGTGCTCTCCCGGCGCTGGAGCTCGTCCTCGCGGTGGCGGAGCGCGGAGTCCCGCTCGCCGGGCGGGAGCGGGGCGGGCTTGGTCCAGGCCCGGGTGATCCGGGCGTCGAGCACGGTGCCGGAGCTGAGGGCGGCGTTCAGGGTGCGGTCGACCGCGAGGGCGCTGACCGGTCCGAGGCGCAGGCGCTGCACGCCCGGCGGCAGGTCGAGGGCGGTGGTGCGCTCGACCTGGGCGCGGTCCTCCAGGCAGGTGACGGCGGTGACGGGCAGGGGGATGGTGGTGGTCGTCATCGGGTCAGTTCCTCCGGTCTCCGCCGAGCAGGGTCTTTCCGGCCGGGATGCGGATCTCGTAGCCGCCGTCCAGCTCCGCGCGGCCGTGCGCGGGCAGGTCGACCCGGCGCAGCCGGGTGCTCGGCGGGTACTCCTCCGACGGTCCGTCAGGGGCCGTCCAGCCGGGCCGCTCCTGCACCTTGACGTCGGGCTCGCCGGGGACCGGGACCCGCTCGCGGACCTCGACGGTGACCGGGTGGGCCAGCCGGTTGACCAGCTCGACGTGGACCCGGTGGTCCAGCACCGTGGTCTTGGACAGAGCGCCGGTGGTGGACTCCCGCAGCTCGGTGCGGCGGGCCACCCGGACGCCCTCGGCCACGCCGAGGCCCAGGCGCCGGGTGGCGCCCGGGGCGAGGGTGGGCAGGGCGGCGGTGAGCAGGAAGTCGCCGTCCACGCTGACCTCCACCGGGCCGGCCAGCAGGGCGTGGTCGGTGGCGTTGGCCAGCAGCAGGGTCGCGTAGACGGTCTGTTCCACCGAGGGCACGCAGACGTACTCGGTGGTCAGGCCGACCGCGGCCTCGCCGACGGTGACGGTGTGCCAGGTGCCGTCCGAGGGGACCTCGACGGGCGCGGCGCAGTCGTACCGCTGGTCGAAGGAGCCGGCCGAGATCCGGGGCGGCACGCCGTAGCGGGGCAGCGCGAGGGAGGCGGCCGGGGCGGGCGTGGGCGCGGTGGAGGCGGCGGGGACCAGTTGGCCGCGGCGGTGTCCGGAGGGGCCCTGGAGGGTGAGGGCGCGGTAGTCGAGCCAGCGGGCGTCCGGGTGCGGCGCGCCCTCCGGCTCCGGCGGGGGCGCGGCCTGCGGGGCCGGGGCGCCGGGGGGCGGCGGGGCCGCGAAGGCGGCGGGGGCGGCGGGGGCTGGCGGTGGTGAGCCGCCGTAGGCGGCGCGGGTGACGGACCGGGCCGGGCCGGACGGGGCAGCGGGAGCGGAGGGTGCGGAGGGCAGGGGTGCCGGTGGGGCGGCGCCGCCGACGGTCAGGAAGTCGGTGCTCTCGCCGCGCGGGGCGGAGGCCTGGGCACTGCCACCGGCGCGGGGCCGGCGCCGGGCGCTCGCCGCGACGGCCACCGGTGCGGTGCCGGTGCGGGGAGCGGCCGGGCGCGGGCCCGCGCTCTCGTACGCCGTGAAGAGGTCGGACAGGCCCGGCGGTACGTCGCGCCAGCCGGACGGCGGCGGGGCGCTCTGGCGGCGGCCGATCCGCAGGGAGCGAAGCCGCGGCAGGTCGGTGCGGCGCTGCAGGTCGGCGGTGGAGAGGCCGAGGCGGACGCCGGTCCAGTCCTCGCCGGTGCGCTGGGCCACCGAGGCCCGCAGCACCAGGCGTCCGGCGGAATCGCCCTGACGGTGGCTCAGCCGGTAGGAGGGCACCCAGCGGGCGCCGGGGATGCCGTACTCGAGGGTGAGGTCGACGGTGCGGGGCGCGTCGGGGTGGGTGTGGGCGAGGGTGAGGAGGGCGGTCGCGGTGGGGGTGACCGGGCCGGCGGAGGCGGCGCTGTCGGCCCGGCGCAGGCGCTGGTCGGCCTCGGTGACGGCGTGTTCGGCGAGGGCGTGCTCCTCGCGCAGGCGGGCGACGTCCTCGTGCAGCGCGGCGAGGCGCTCCTCGGTGAAGTCGGCCAGGGCCAGCCAGGACTCGGCGGGGGTGCGGCGGTGCGGCTCGTCGCGGCGGCGGGGCGGGGCGACGGGGCGCAGGGCGGTCAGCTCGGCGATCCGGGCCTCGTGGTGGTCGATCCGGGAGCGCACGGCGTCGGACTCCTCGCGGGCCCGGAGCAGGGCGCGGAGCAGCTCGGAGGTCTGCTCGGGGGAGCGCAGTTCGGCGGCGTACTCCACCCGGGCCTCCGTGACGCGCCAGCCTCCGGCGGTCACCCGGGCCCGGAGGGAGGAGGCGTCCAGCCCCACCGGCAGCCCGGTCAGCCGCACCGTCCCGTCCGGCGGAATCTCGCCGCTCGCCCGGCGGCGGCAGAGCGCCCCGGCGGCGTACACCACCACCTCGTCCAGTACCGACTCCACGCCTGCCCCTCTCGTCCTGTGGCCATGGGCTGGCCCAGTCTGCCGCGCCCTTGACGGGGTGTCAGCGGGTTTGCGGCCGACGGGCGCCGTGTGTCGTGGGACGTGGGGGAGGGACGGGCGGTTCTGGGGGCGCGGGCACCGCAGATGGTGATCCCGGGGGCGCGGGGCCCTGCTGATCGGCGGCTCCGCCGCGGGGCGCGCGGGGGGACGGCAGCGCGTGCAACTGGCTCGCCTGCCCCGATCGCACGCTGGTCCGCCTTCCGTACTCGCGCAGTTCCTCGCGCCCCTGGGGCGGGGCGTTCGGCCCCGGTGCGGCGGTGGGGGCGGGGAGTGCGAGAGGATGGGCGGAACTGGAACGCGCTGTTGGGAGACGTACGAGCCATGCGCACTGTCGCCGTTGTCGGCACCGGACTGATCGGCACCTCCGCGGCCCTGGCCCTCACCGGCCGTGGGCTGCACGTCTATCTGGAGGACGCCGACCCGGATGCGGCGCGGACGGCCGCCTCGCTGGGCGCGGGCACCACCGAGGTGCCGGACGGGCCGGTGGACCTGGCGGTGATCGCGGTGCCGCCCGCGCTGGTGGGGAAGGCGCTGGCGGAGTGTCAGCAGCGCGGGCTGGCGCGGTGGTACACGGACGTGGCGAGCGTGAAGAGCGGGCCGCGGGCGGAGGTGACCGCGCTCGGCTGTGACACCAAGCACTACATCGGTGGTCACCCGATGGCCGGGCGGGAGCGGTCGGGGCCGCTGGCGGCGCGGGCGGACCTGTTCGAGGGGCGGCCGTGGGTGCTGACGCCCACCGCCGACACCGACACCGAGACGTTGAACGCCGCGTTGGAGCTGGTCGCGCTCTGCGGGGCGATGCCGATCGTGATGGACGCCGCCGCGCACGACCGGGCGGTGGCGCTGGTCTCGCACGCGCCGCAGCTGTTCTCCTCGCTGGTCGCCGCCCGGCTGGAGCACGCGGACGAGACGGCCATAAGGCTCTCCGGGCAGGGCGTCCGGGACGTCACCCGGATCGCCGCCTCCAACCCGGCGATGTGGGTGGACATCCTGTCGGCCAACGCGGGGGTGGTCGCCGACATCCTGGAGGAGCTGGCGGTGGACCTCGGCGACACGGTGACCGCGCTGCGGGCCATGCAGGCCGCGGACGAGGGCGAGCGGCAGGCCGGGGCGGCCGGGATCGAGGCCGTGATGCGGCGCGGCAACTCCGGTCAGGCCCGCATCCCCGGCAAGCACGGTGCGCCGCCCACCCGCTACGAGACCGTCGCGGTGGTCCTCGGCGACCAGCCGGGCGAGCTCGGCCGGCTGTTCGGCGAGGTCGGCGCGCTCGGGGTGAACATCGAGGACGTGGCGATCGAGCACTCCTCCGGTCAGCAGGTCGGCTTCGTCCAGCTCTCGGTCGCCCCGGCGGAGGCCAAGCGCCTCACCGTGGCGCTCCGTCAGCAGGGCTGGAGCGTACGGGACTAGGCCCCGGTCCGGCGGGGCCGCCGGGCCGGGGCGGGGTCTCCGGGTCAGGCGCCGGCTCGGAAGCCGTGCAGGTCGGCGAGTTTGCCGAGGGTGGTCAGGTCGGGGTGGCCGGTGGCGCCGGGGCCGGTGAGGCCGCAGCGCTGCTGCCACTTCGCGTAGGCCTCGAGGGTCAGGGTGCCCCAGGAGCCGTCCGCGAAGGCGGGGGTCAGCAGGCCCTCGCCGACCAGGGCCTGCTCGACCAGCAGGACCTGCGGCCAGCTGTACGAGCGGTGGCCGGTCGGGGCCGGTACGTCGGCGGCGATGGCGTGCTCCAGCTGGCCGGCGTACACCCAGGGGCGGGGGTCCGGGGTGCCGGGGGTGGCGCCGCCGGTGGGGGCAGGCAGGTCGAGGTACGTCCCGGTGGCGCGGCCGCCCCACCGGGGGTCCGCGGAGATCCGGCCCTCGGGGAAGGGCGGGCAGCCGTAGCCGTACACCCGGACGTCCCGGCGCGGGATCGGGCCCCGCAGGTAGACGCCGTTGCCCTGGCTGGAGCCGGTGGTGTTGGTGTTGCCGCCGACCGTCCAGATGTTGTCGGAGTTGAACTTGTACACCCGCTCGATGTGCGAGCCGCCGGCTCCCCAGCGTTCGCCCGCCGTGCCGTAGAAGACCTCGGCGCCGACCATCGGGTACTCGGACCACCACTTCCGGTCCGGGTGCTTGTAGTAGTTCACCCCGTCCGGGCAGAAGGCGGAGAGCAGGCAGTAGCTCTCCAGCCCGGCCTTCCAGGTGCCCCAGGACTGGAAGATGTAGCACCACTCGCTGTTCTGCCACCAGGCCGGTGCCTTGCCGGCGTCGATCATCTCCTGGGCGTACTTGGTGTGGTTGTCGGAGCCCTCGCGGTAGCCCTCCTCGGCCATCAGCAGGTCCAGGCAGCGCCGCACGGCGGAGCCCGTCACGGGGTCCGGGTCGTGGTGGTCGGGCAGGTGCGCCTTGTAGGCCCCGCCGGTGAACGTCGACCAGGGGCCGAAGCCGCCGGCCTCGGCGTGGATCGCCTTGGCGGTCTTGGCGTTGTAGGTGGGGGAGCTGAGCGCGGACTCCACCCGGAGGTTGTCCGGGAAGCCGAAGTCCTGGGGCCTGCGGAGCGATCTGATCTGGAAGAGGCCGATGCTCGGCCCCCACTTGGCGTCCTGTAGGTCGACGTCGCCCACGGCGTCCGGATTGCCGCTGGACTCGGCCAGCGCGACGGCCGCCGCGATCTCGACGTCCTCGCCGCCGAAGCCCGCTCCCCGGGCCAGTTCACAGAGTTGGGAGAAGGTCAGCACCGTACTCACCGTGCCCTTTCACCAGGTGGGGGATACGTCGGAGCCGAAGCCGCCCCCGGCGGGGCGCTTCTCGAAGTGGAGGTGGGGCCCGGTGGCGTTGCCGGTGGATCCGACCCGGCCGACCGCCTGTCCGGCGCCCACGTCCTGCCCGCCGCCGACCTCCCGGGAGGAGAGGTGGCAGTACCAGTAGTCGGAGCCGCCGGTCCGCAGCACCAGGAAGTGCCCGAAGCTGTCGTCGTCGCCGACCCGGTCGATCGAACCGCCGCGCACCGCGACGCAGGTGGTGCCCTCGGCGGCGGCGTAGTCCGCTCCGGTGTGCCGGCCGAGGCTCCACATCGGCCCGGTCTTGTTGTAGGCGGTGGTCACGCCGTGGCCGGGCACCGGGGAGCCGACCCCGGTGCCGCCGTCGGGCACGCCGTCGACCGCCGGGACCCGGAGGTCGTCCCAGGACCGCCGGCCGGGGATGCCGTCCGCGTCGGGGCCCGCGAAGCCGAGCTTCTGCTGCCAGGCGGCGTAGGACCGGCGGTCGACGTCGGTCCACTCGGGCCCCGGCCCCACCTGGTACCGCCCGCATCCCTCCGCCACCAGCCGGTGGCCCATCGCGGTGATGACCGGGCTGTGCTGTCCGTCGTGGAAGAACCCCGCACCGGGGAATGGCTGAGTAGGCATGACGCCTCCTCGGAAAAGGTCTCGAACGGGCGCGCGCTCCGTCAGGACGCAGCCCTCTCCCGGGGCACCCGACGCGAAGCGGTCAGGCCCGTCCTGCGCGGCAGAGCCAGTCCCGCGCCGCTGCTACGGGCTGGGCCGCACACGATCAGTCAACCACCGGGGCACCGGGGAAGGAAGACCTGCACGACCCGTTCGGCGAAATGGCGTGCAGGTGACAGGAATTGGGGGCCCGGTGGTGATCTGACGGCAGTTCAGTGGTGGCGGAGCGTGACGGGGGGCCGGGTACCTCCGGAGGAGGAGGGGGGCTCGGTCCGGCGGCTGACGCGGGGTCAGGGGGCGGCTGCGTAGCGTGGGGGCGTGTACCGACTCCACCTGTGGTTCCTCCGGCACCCCGTGGTCGGTGACGCGCTCTGGGCGCTGGTCCTGCTGCTGCTGGGCCTGCGGGAGACCGTCGCCGCGCCGGGGCCGGACGGCCTGCCGCAGTGCGGCGGCCTGGCGCTGGGGACGGTGTTCGCCGGGCTGGTGCTGCTGCGCCGCCGGTACCCGGACGCGGTGACCTCGGCGGTGGTGCTCCTCGGGGCCGGCACGGTGGCGGCCGGGGCGCCGCTGCGGTGGCCGGACCTGGGCTTCCTGGTGCTGCTCCGATGGGCGGCGTTCCGGGGGTCGGTGCGGGCGGCGCGGATCGCCCTGGCGGCGGCCGTGCTGGCGGGGCCGGCGCTGGTGCTCCGGGCGGTGGCCGTGGACGGGCCGGTGTACGTCACCTTCGGGGAGCTGTCGGTGGTGGCGGGGATCTGCTCGCTGCCGTTCGTGCTGGCCTGGGGCGCGGGGGTGTGGGCACGGGCGCGACGGGCGGTGGCGGTGGACCTGACGGACCGGGCGCGGCGGGCCCGGGAGGACCTGGCCAGGACGGCGGTGCGGGCCCGGATGGCCGCGGAGCTGCACGACGTGATCGCGCACGACCTGACGGCGATGACCGTGCAGGCCGGGGCGGCGGGCCACGTCCTGCCCGCGCACCCGGGGCTCGCCGGCGAGGCGGCCCGGGGCGTGGGGGAGCTGGGGCGCAGGGTGCTCGCGGAACTGGACCGCCTGGAGCGGGTGCTGCGGGCCTGAGGGTTCGAGGGGCCTGCGAGGGTCCTTCGGGGGCTTGCGAGGGCGTGAGGGTGTGAGGGTTCGGGCGCTCCGGGGGTGACGGTCCGTCAGGGCCGGGGCAGTGCGGCGTCCAGGAGCGTCTCGGCGGCGGCGCGGGCCTGGCCGGCGGTCTCGGGGGTGCCCATGATGCCGGCGGTGGCCATGGCGCCGTTGGCCAGGATGGCCAGCTGGTCGGCGAGGAGCGGCGGGCCGCCGGCGGCCGAGACCAGGACCCGGAAGTGGTTGTTGAGGCTCTGCTTGTGGGCCCGGGCGAGCTCGGTGACCTCGCTGGAGATCCCGCCGAGCTCCCCGAACGAGTTGATGAAGTTGCAGCCGCGGAAGGTGGGCTGGGCGAACCACTCGGCGAGGTGGTCGAAGACGTCGAGGATCCGCTCGCGGGGGCTGGCGCCGGGCCTCGCGTGGGTCAGGATCGCCTCGTCGGAGGCCGCGCTCCGGCGGCGCAGCACGGCGCCGACCAGGTCGTCCTTGGATGGGAAGAGCTGGTAGAGGCGCTTCAGCGACACGCCGGAGGCGGTCCGGATGGCGTCCATCCCGACGGACTGCACACCCCGTTCGTTGAACAGTGCCTCGGCGCTGTCGAGCACTCGGAGTTCGGCTGTCTCGGCGTCCATGAGTGATCTCCCCTTGCATCGAGAACGAAGGTTCTCTACTGTATACCTCGGAAGGGAGAACGTTGGTTCTCCTGCACCAGCAGGAGAACGTTGGTTCTCAACTCTTGTTCACTTTTTATCAAGGAGCCCGTCATGACCGTCTTCGCCACCCGGTACCGAACCGCCTCGGTCGAGGGGTTGGAGATCGCTTACCGAGAGGCCGGTGACCCGACCAAGCCCACCCTGGTTCTGCTGCACGGCTTCCCGTCCAGTTCGCACATGTTCCGCAACTTGATCGCAGACCTTGCCGACGAGTACCACCTGATCGCCCCCGACCATGTCGGGTTCGGCCGTTCGGCCACCCCCGCCGTCGAGGACTTCGAGTACAGCTTCGAGCGGCTCGCCCAACTGACCCTGGGGCTGCTCGACCAGCTCGGCCTGGAGAAGTTCTTCCTCTACATCCACGACTACGGCGCCCCGATCGGCCTGCGGATCGCCAGCCGCAACCCCGAGCGGGTGGCCGGTCTGATCGTGCAGAGCGGCAACGCCTACATGGCCGGCTTCACCCCCTTCTGGAAGGTGCTCTTCGACCACGCGGCCGACCGGCCGACCTACGAGCCCGAGGTGCGCAAGCTGCTCACCCTCGAGTCCACCGAGTGGCAGTACACCCACGGCGTGCCGGCCGACCGCCTGGAGCGGATCGCCCCCGAGGCGTGGCTGCTCGACCAGGCGGGGATGGACCGGCCGGGCAACAAGGAGGTGCAGCTCCAGCTTTTCTGGGACTACCAGTTCAACGTCGGCGAGTACCCCGCGTTCCAGGAGTACTTCCGCACGCACCGGCCCCCGATGCTGATCACCTGGGGCAAGAACGACGAGATCTTCGGCGAGGCCGGTGCCGTCGCCTACACCGACGACCTGCCGGACGCCGAGCTCCACCTGCTCGACGCGGGGCACTTCGCCCTCGAGAGCCACGGGCCCGAGATCGCCGCACTGATCCGGGACTTCCTCGGCCGCACCGCCTGACCCCGACGCACGGCCCGACCCCGGCGCACCGCCCGTCCCCGAGGCGGCACCCGACCTGACGTACCGCCAGCAGGCGGGCCACCGACCGGCGTACCGTCCGTCCCGTATGCCTTGCCGCTCCCGAGGAGGAGTTCCGATGTCCGAGTCCACGGCCACCAGGCCACCCGTGTCCCTGCTCCGCGTCCTCGCCGGCCGGCGGGCCGCGTTCACCGCCGGAGGCGTGGCGCTCGGCTCCGTGCTCCTGCTGGCGGTCTTCCAGCAGCTGACCGACCTGCACGTGTTCGCCATCCCCTACATCGCCACCGCCGCCGTCCTGGCGCTGGCGCCCGGTGCTCCGCTGGCGACGCCGCGGGCGGTGCTGATCTCGTACCCGGTGTCGGTGCTGGTCGCGCTGGCCGTGACCGAGCTGTTCGGGCACTCGCACTACTCGACCGGGGTGGCGGTGGCGCTCACCGTCCTGGCGCTGGCGCTGCTCAAGGCTCCGCACGTTCCGGCGGTGGCGGCGGCGGCGTTCGTCGGGCTGCAGTCGCCGGGTGCCTGGTACCTGATCGACCCGATGGTGCCGGGTGTGTTGCTGGTGCTGGCGGTGCCGCTGCTGGTGAGCCTGCTGAAGATCGGCTACAAGTACCCGGCGGGCTGAGCGCGCGCGACGTGGAGGAAGGCCCCGCCGGTTCGCCGGCGGGGCCTTCTGGTATCTCCGATGAGAGAGGGAGGGGATGAGAGGGGGAGGGGAGCGTGGAGAAGGGAAGCGGCGGGGGAGGGTGCGGCAGTGAGGGGCTGACGGGTGGTCAGGTGGCGGCGAGGTGGCGGACGGTGGCGGGGAGGAGGGTGTGTTCGGCGGTGAGGACGCGGGCGGCCAGGGTGTCCGGGGTGTCGTCGGGGAGGACCGGTACTTCCTGACGGGCGATCACCGGGCCCTCGTCGTACTCGGCCGTCACGTGGTGGACCGAGGCGCCGGAGACGGTGTCCCCCGCGGCGAGGACGGCCGCGTGGACGTGGGTGCCGTGCATGCCGGGGCCGCCGTGGCGGGGGAGCAGGGAGGGGTGGACGTTGACGATCCGGCCCTCGTACGCGGCGAGCACCGCCGGGCCGATCTTGCGGAGGTAGCCGGCCGTCACGACCAGGTCGGCGCCGTGCAGGCGGAGGGCGTCCAGCAGGGTCCGGTCGAGCTGCTCGGGGTCCGGGTGGGTGCGGCCGGAGAGGTGCAGGGCCGGGATGCCGAGTTCGCGGGCGTGGGCGAGGGCGCCCGAGCCGCTGTTGTTGCTGATCACCAGGGCGACGGCGTACCCGGAGCCCGGGAGCGGGGCGTCGGCGGTGAGGGCCCGGAGGTTGGAGCCGGCGTGGGAGGCGAGGACGGCGACCTTGAACGTCATGGGGGCGATCATGGCAGCCGGGCGGCGGCCGGTGCGGGCCGGTTACCGGTCGGCGGGGGTGAGGAGCAGGGTGACCAGGTGGTCCAGGGCCGCCTCGGCCTCCGGGCGGCCGGGCGCGAGCTCGGGGGCCGGGGCGGGTGAGGTGCGGCGCAGCTCCAGCCAGCCGAGGTAGGCGGCGTAGCAGGCGAGGGCCCGGTGGCGGGCGGCCTGCGGGGGGAGGCCGATCCCTTCGGCCAGTTCGGTGAGGTAGGCGAGCCGGGCCCGGGTGACGCGGTCGATCACCTCGGCGACGGCCGGGTGGGCGGCCTGGGTGGCCAGGGCCGGTTCGAGGCCGGAGATCTCCTCGGTGCCGAGCGCGGTGGTGAGCAGGGCCCGGGCGCGTTCCCGCGGGGTGGCTTCGAGCGCGCGGATCGCGGCCACCACGTCGGTGGTGGCGTGCCGTTCCCAGGCCTCCAGGGCTGCGACCAGGAGGGCGTCGCGGTTCTTGAAGTGCCAGTAGAAGCTGCCCCGGCTGACCTCGAGCTCCTTGGCGAGCACGTCCACCGCCACGGCGGGGACCCCGCCCCGGGCCAGTGCGCGGAGCGCGGCCATCGTCCAGTCGTCCCGGGTGACTCTCCCCTTCGCCATGTCCGTACAGTACTGTACGGAACAGTTCCATACAGGACTGTATGGAACCGGGGGGAGGGGAGTGCCATGGGGACCTACGGGACGAGGGCCGCTGCCGCGGCGGCGGCGACGGGTCTGTTCGCGGCCGGGGCGCTGCACGTGGTGTGGGCGGCCTCGCCGTGGCCGCTGGGCTCGGCGGCGGAGTTCGCCGAGGTGGTGGTCGGGGTGCCGGAGGACCGGCTGCCCTCGACGGGGCTGACCCTCGGGGTGGCCGGGCTGCTCGGCGCGGCGGGCGGCTTGGTGCTGGCCCGGCCGAGGAGCGGCGCGTGGGTGGTGCGGGCCGGGACGTGGACCGTCTCCGGCGTGCTGCTGGCGCGCGGGCTCGGCGGGTTCGTGGTCTCCGGGGCCGGCCTCGGCGAGGCGCCGGAGGCGTTCCGGCGCTGGGACCTGGTGTTGTACTCGCCGCTCTGCGCGGCCCTCGGCGGGCTGGCCGGCTACGTCGCGCTGCGCGCCCGCGGGAGGGACTGACCGGGCGTCAGATCCGGGCCAGGAAGGCCCGGACCGCGTCGGTGAAGGCGGCCGGGGCGGCGGCGTGGACGAAGTGGTCGGCGTCCAGGGTGACCAGCTCGGTGTGCGGGCGGCGCTCGGTCATCGCGGTGGCGAGGTCGGTGGGGAGGCAGGGCATCCGGTTGCCGCTGACCAGGAGGGCCGGGCAGCTGCTGCCCAGCCAGTCGGCCCAGTGGTCGCCGTGCACCAGGCCCTCGGAGCGGACGGTGTCCTCGGGGTGGAAGGGCAGCCGCCAGGAGCCGTCCGGGAGCGGGCGCAGGCGGTCGCCGACCATCGGGGCGATCGGGCCGAGGGCGGCGAGCAGCTCCTCTCGGGTGGGGGCGGTGTAGGGGAAGGAGAGGACGAAGGAGAGGGGGCTGGGGCCCTCCGGCAGTTCGGCCGCCCCCTCCTCGTCGATCAGCGCGGAGACCAGCCCGGGGTGACGGGCCGCCAGTTGGTAGGCGGTGACGGCGCCGCCGGAGTGGCCGAGCACGGGGAGCGGGCCGAGGTCGAGGTGGTGCAGCAGGGCGACCGCGTCGTCGAGGTAGCCCTCGCGGGAGTAGTCGGCGGCCCGGTCGGAGTCGCCGTGGCCCCGCTGGTCGGGGGCGATCACCCGCCACTCGGGGGCCAGCAGGGCGGCGGTGCCGGTGAAGTCGGCGCCCTCGGCGAGGTGGCCGTGCAGGGCCAGCAGTGGCCGGCCGGGGCCGCCGAAGTCCAGCCAGGACAGGCGGCGGCCGTCGGCGAGGACCAGGGTCGAGCGGACGGGGGTGGCGGTGGTGGTGGCGGTCACGGCGGGCTCCTCGGGTCGGTCCGGGCTGATGGCCTGAACTCTAGCGAGGATTTGTACAAGCGTGCAAGACATTTGTCTTACCCGGGTGGCAGCCCTGGCCGGGGAAGCCCGGCGGGTCGACTAACCTAGAGGTGGTCCCCTGCCTGCAGTACGAAGAGAGGTTCACGCCGTGGACACTGCCGACCGAGCGAACGCCCCGGTCGTCGTCGCCATCGACGGACCCTCCGGCTCCGGCAAGTCGACCGTCTCCCGCGCGGTCGCCGCCCGCCTCGGGCTGAGCTTCCTGGACACCGGCGCGATGTACCGCGCGATGACCTGGTGGATGCTCGCCAACGAGGTGGACGTCAACGACCCCGAGGCCGTGGCCATCGCCTGCTCCAAGCCGGTGATCGTCTCCGGCACCGACGCGGCCGGCCCCACCATCACGGTGGACGGCCAGGACGTCTCCGGCCCGATCCGCGGCCAGGAGGTCACCTCCCAGGTCAGCGCCGTGGCCGCCGTCCCGCAGGTGCGGGCCCGGCTGGTCGAGCTGCAGCGCGGCTGCGCCCGGGTGGCCGAGCGCGGCATCGTCGCCGAGGGCCGGGACATGGGCTCGGTGGTGTTCCCGGGCGCCACCGTCAAGGTCTTCCTCACCGCCTCCGAGGCCGCCCGCGCCGAGCGCCGGGCGGCCGAGCTGCGGGCCAAGGGCCTGGACGAGGCGACCATCACCGCGATGGCCGCCGACCTGGCCCGCCGGGACAGGGCGGACTCCTCCCGGGAGACCGCTCCCCTCACCCAGGCGGCCGACGCCGTCCTGGTGGACACCAGCGACCTGACGCTGGACCAGGTGATCGACACCATCGCCACCCTGGTCGAACAGCGGGCCGGTCTCGCGGTCTGACGACCGCTCACCCCCTCGCGTCTGCCGGAGCTTCCGGCCGGACGCACCGCGCTGCCCCCGTGGGGCAGGTACGCACGGCGCATCCCTGGGAAGGGACGGGCCGGGAAACGGAAGTACGGAACATGAGCAACGACAACGACTCCTACGGCGAGCTCGACGCCGCCGACTACGCCGAGTTCATGGCGATGGCCGCCGAGGAGGGCTTCGACGGCGAGTTCGGCGACGGCGAGATCGAGGGCCCGCTCCCGGTGCTGGCCGTGGTCGGCCGCCCGAACGTCGGCAAGTCGACCCTGGTCAACCGCATCATCGGCCGCCGCGAGGCGGTCGTCGAGGACAAGCCGGGCGTCACCCGTGACCGGGTCACCTACGAGGCGACCTGGAACGGCCGCCGCTTCAAGCTCGTCGACACCGGTGGCTGGGAGATCGACGTCCTGGGCATCGACGCGATGGTCGCCGCGCAGGCCGAGCTCGGCATCGAGCAGGCCGACGCGGTGCTCTTCGTGGTGGACGCCACCGTCGGCGCCACCGACACCGACGAGGCGCTGATCAAGCTGATCCGCCGGGCCGGCAAGCCGACCGTGCTCTGCGCCAACAAGGTGGACGGCCCGTCCACCGAGGCCGAGGCCGCGTACCTGTGGTCGCTGGGCCTGGGCGAGCCGTACCCCGTCTCGGCCCTGCACGGCCGCGGCTCCGGCGACCTGCTGGACGCGGTGCTGGCCGCCCTGCCCGAGGCCCCGCCGCAGACCTTCGACGGCACCCCGCTGGGCGGCCCGCGCCGGGTCGCGCTGATCGGCCGTCCGAACGTCGGCAAGTCCAGCCTGCTCAACAAGGTGGCCGGCGAGGACCGCGTGGTCGTCAACGAGCTGGCCGGCACCACCCGTGACCCGGTCGACGAGATGATCGAACTCGGCGGCAAGACCTGGAAGTTCGTGGACACGGCCGGCATCCGCCGCCGGGTGCACCTGACCGCCGGCGCCGACTACTACGCCTCGCTGCGCACCTCCTCCGCGCTGGAGAAGGCCGAGGTCGCGGTGGTCCTGATCGACGCCAGCGAGACCCTGGCCGAGCAGGACACCCGGATCATCTCGATGGCCGTCGAGGCCGGGCGCGCCGTGGTCGTCGCCTACAACAAGTGGGACCAGCTCGACGAGGAGCGCCGCTACTACCTGGAGCGCGAGATCGAGCGGGACCTGGTGCAGGTCCAGTGGGCGCCCCGGGTGAACGTGTCGGCCAAGACGGGCCGTCACATGGAGAAGCTCGTCCCGGCGATCGAGACCGCGCTGGAGGGCTGGGAGACCCGCGTCCCGACCGCCCGGCTGAACGCCTTCCTCGGCGAGCTGGTGGCCGCCCACCCGCACCCGATCCGGGGCGGCAAGCAGCCGCGCATCCTGTTCGGCACCCAGGCCGGCATCCGGCCGCCGCGGTTCGTGCTCTTCGCCTCCGGCTTCCTGGAGGCGGGCTACCGCCGCTTCGTCGAGCGCCGGCTGCGCGAGGAGTTCGGCTTCGTCGGGACGCCGATCTCGATCTCGGTGCGGGTGCGCGAGAAGCGCAAGCGCAAGTAAGCGGTACGGAAAGGGCCCCCTCCGGGGGGCCCTTTCGCATGGGTCAGTACTGGCCCGGGGGGAGCGAGAGCATCGGGCTGCTGCGGTGGCGGCCGCCGACGGCGGGGGAGAGGTAGCCGGTGGCGACCCAGCCCTGGCCGGTGCTCGGGTGGCTCTGCTGGGCGGGCATGAACTGCGGGGTGCCCTGGGCGTGGCCCGGGTAGGTGTGGAAGGTCTGCTGCTGCGGCGGGTACGCCTCGGGGCGCTGCGGGCCCTCGTACGGGGAGCGGGTCGCGAAGCCCTCGAAGCGCATGGACTCCTCGCCGGAGCGGTCACCGGGCAGGGCGCGGAAGAGGCGACGGTACTCGGAGTACAGCGCGTCGTAGATCGGCGTCGGTGAGCTCGGGTGCTCGGCGTCGTACGACGGGCGCATGCCCGGGATGGGACGGGTCGTGGGCTGACGGTGGGCGGCGGCGACCTCGTAGCTGTACACGCAGGAACCAACGAGCCAGTCCGGCGGGGGATGCGGGCTGCGCGGGTGCTGGCATGTGCCGACCTGCGGGGATGTGGCCGGACGGGGGTGCGCGGGGTGCTCGTGCGGGCTCGCACGAGGGGGGACGGGCGGGATGCGGGGTGTCCGGGTGGGTGGGGACGGGCGGGATGCGGGGCGCCCGTGTGGGTGGGGACGGGCCGGGGCCCGGACGCGGGGTGGCGTCCGGGCCTCTGACGGTGCGTCGGACGGCTCAGGTGCCGGCCAGCGGGAGGGCGGCGGCGACCAGCAGGCCGCGGGTGGCGGCCCGGTCGAGGGCGGCGCGGAGCAGGTCCTCGCGGGGCTGGCGGCCGATGGTGCCGGCCGGGGCGGCGTACATGGTGACCGAGGAGAGCTGGCGGGCGGCCGAGCGCCAGGACTCGGTGACCTGGAGCGGCTGGTGGGCCTGCCACCAGGCGGCGTTGCTGCCCGCCGGGGTGGGGTGGAGGATCGCGTGCAGCTGGCCCATCGCCATCAGGACCGACCAGCCGGGGAGCTGGCCCGGGGCCTTGTCGACGTCGGCGACCTGGTGGAAGCCCTGCTCCAGGAGCAGGTCGAGGAACTCGTCCTGGCCCGAGGTGTTGCCGGGGCGGCCGACCGGGCCGGTCGGCTCGATCACCAGGGCGGCGTGGCCGGTGTTCTCGCACAGGACCAGGCCGCAGGTGATGCCGAGGACGGCGGGCTGGCCGGTGCTGGAGACCGAGGGCTGGCCGGCCACCGGCGCGGGGGCGGCCGGGACGGGGGCGGGCGGGACGGGGGCGGGCGCCGGGGCGGGGACGGCGGCCGGGGTCGGGGCGGACTGGGACTCGTTGATGCTGCGGACGGCGCCGAGCAGTTGGTCCTCGGAGACCGGGACCACCTGGGAGGGGATGCAGCGGGCGTGGGCGAAGGCGAGCACGGCGGTCTCGTCGGCGACGAAGAGCACCGTGCTGGTGGCCTCCCGGGCGGAGTTGCCCGGGGTCCGGCAGGAGGCGCAGTCGTAGCTGTCGGGGGCGTGGGCTCCGGCGAGCAGGTTGTCTGCCTCGTCGTCACCGATCTCGGCTCGGACCTCGTCGCTGACTTCGAGCAAGCGCGGCACGGGGGACTCCTCGGTTCGTCTGGGGGTGGTGCGGGCAGCCCCGACCGCCATTACCAACGGGCCGTTGTGGCTGGGGTCACGGGTGAACGCCGCCGCGACGGGATTTGCCGCGATTTCGACTGCGCCGTGTGGGCGGGCGGTCGCAATCTGTCGATCCTGTGCGCGAGCTCACAGGGGTCCGAAAGTGGCCCAGGTCACGTCGGGCGGATGTTTGATCATGGAAATAGTGGTCAAATCGGACATAGGGTCCACATTTACTTGATCTTTACTGCGGGTAACACCTGGCTGAGCTGGGAAAACCCGAAAACGTTTGGGATCTGCTTATCCGGCTCGTAGCTTCGTAACCAGTGCAACGAGCACTACCCGGGTTCACCCCCCGGCGCACGGCCCACCGGTTCACTCCGGCGCGGCAGGTGCCCACCAGCGTGAACGCTCCTGAGAGCGGCGCAGGTGTGCGGGGAAGGTTGCCGGGACGGCGCGGCACGTCGGAACAGCGACGGGCACGGCCGTCTTGCGGACGCGGCGGACGAAACCAGGCTCCACGGGGCTTGGTTCCGGCTGCCCGCCCGGGATTGTCGAGAGGATACTCATGACCTTCCGTAACGAGACCGCCGCTGCCACCACCGCCGTCAAGCGCAACCGCGTTCGTCTGGCTGTCATGGGCGGCGCCGTCGCCGTCCTGCCCGTGGCCGGCCTCGTCACGGCGACCTCCGCCTCCGCCGCCGACGTCTCCACCTGGGACAAGGTCGCGCAGTGCGAGTCGACCGGTAACTGGAGCATCGCCAACGGCAACGGCTTCTACGGTGGCCTCCAGTTCACCTCCAGCACCTGGGCCGCCTACGGCGGCACCGCCTACGCCCCGTCGGCCAACCAGGCCACCAAGGCGCAGCAGATCGCCGTCGCCGAGAAGGTGCTCGCGGGCCAGGGCCCCGGCGCCTGGCCGGTGTGCTCCGTCAAGGCGGGCCTGACCAAGGGCGGCGCGGCCGCCAAGGTCGACACCTCCACCACCTCCGAGAGCAAGGCCTCGCGCTCCGAGACCCGCACTGCCGCCCCGAAGCAGCAGGCCGCTCCGAAGACCGAGCAGAAGGCCGCCGCCGCCCCCAAGGCCGCTGCCGCGCCGAAGAGCACCCCGAAGGCCGCCGAGGCCCCGAAGAGCGCTCCGAAGACCCAGGCCCCGGCCAAGTCCAACGGTGGCAACTACACCATCAAGGCCGGCGACACGCTGAGCAAGATCGCCGCCGAGAAGGGCCTGGACTGGAAGGTTGTCTACAACAACAACGCCGGTGTCCTGGGCTCCAACCCCGACCTGATCTTCCCGGGCCAGGTCATCAACCTCTGAGACCTCTGACGCTCCGGTGAGCTGACGAAGTGCCAGAACGGCCGCCCCTTCCTGACGGAGGGGCGGCCGTCGGCGTTCCCGCACGTCTCCGCAGGTCTGGGCACGTCGGGGAACGTCGGGGCACGTCGGGGCACGACACGCCGGGGCCCGTCGCCTGGACGGACCGGTGGTGGTGCCGGGCGGCGCGGGCCGTGCCTTCATGGGCCCATGATGCGACCGATGGTCCTGCTCGCCCTGAGCACCGCGCTGCTCCCGCTGGCCACCGCCACCCCGGCGGGGGCCGCCGCCGTCCCGGACGCCACCTGGCAGCGGCTGGCCGACTGCGAGAGCGACGGCGACTGGCACGCCAACACCGGCAACGGCTTCTACGGCGGCCTCCAGATCTGGCAGCCCACCTGGCAGGAGACGGGCGGCCTGCGCTACGCCGAGCGACCCGACCTCGCACCGCGCCGCCACCAGATAGCCGTGGCTCAGGAGATCCAGCGGCGGCAGGGGTGGAGCGCCTGGCCGCAGTGCGCACGGGAGTTGGGGCTGATCCGCTGAACCGCTGAACCGCTGAACCGCTGGACTGCTGGACCGTTGGGCGGCCGGAGGGTGCGGTGCGGCGCGGCATGCCGCGGCGAGCCGCGGGCTGCGAGGATGGGGGCATGGAGCTCTTCCCGCGCGAGCGGTCCGTCGTCGCCCCCGGTGTGGTGCACCTGCCGGACTGGCTCGGCCCCGAGGAGCAGCGTGCGCTGGTCGAGGCCTGTCGGGAGTGGGCCCGCCCGCCGGCCGGGATGCGCACGGTGCGGATGCCGGCCGGCGGCGAGATGTCGGTGCGTTCGTTCTCGATGGGCTGGCACTGGTACCCGTACCGCTACGTCCGCACGGTCGTGGACGGGGACGGGGCGCCGGTGAAGCCGTTCCCGCCGCTGCTGGGGGAGTTGGGGCTGCGGGCGGTGGCCGACGCGTACGGGGACGGGGTGGCGGAGATCGCCGGGGCGGTCGGGTACCGGCCGGACATCGCGGTGGTCAACCACTACGCGCACGGCAGCCACATGGGCCTGCACCAGGACAAGGAGGAACGGGCGGACGCGCCCGTGGTCTCGCTCTCGCTCGGTGACAGCTGCGTCTTCCGGATGGGCAACACCGAGACCAGGACCAGACCTTGGACCGACGTCGAGCTGCGCAGCGGTGACCTGCTGGTCTTCGGCGGGCCGATGCGGTTCGCCTACCACGGGGTGCCGCGCACCCTCCCGGGGACGGCGGATCCGGCGCTCGGGCTGACCGGACGGCTGAACGTGACGCTCCGTCAGTCGGGGCTGGAGGACTGACGGAGCGGCGGTTCTCCGCTCAGAGGAGGGCGTGCAGGGCGCGGGCCTCCTGGAGCAGCTTGGTGGTGCCGGGGCGGGCGGCGAGGCCGGCCAGGGCGGGCAGGTCGAGGCCGGAGGGGCCGCAGCGGCGGACGCAGTCGGCGGCCAGGGCGATCAAGTCGGCCGTGCCGCGCGGGGGTTCGGCTTCGAGCAGGGCGGGGAGGGCGGCGGCCAGGACCGTCCAGACGGTGCGGTACGCGCCGGTCTCGGCGGCGGCGCTCAGGGCCCGGGCCAGGCGCGTGGGCTTGACCGAGCCCTCGCGGATCAGCTCGGCGGACTCCCGGCCGAGCAGGTCCGGGGCGAGGTCCCCCCGGGCGGCCAGCACCAGCAGGGCGTCGACGGCGGCGGTGCGGTCCTCGGGGCGCGGGGCGCCGAGGCCGTGGGCCAGGGCCAGGTGGACGGCCGGGCCCGCCGGGCCGTCGGCCTCGGCCAGGTAGGGCAGCACCCGGACCCCGTCGCCGGTGACGTGGTGGCCGCCGAGGTCGGTGAAGTGGCGCAGCAGGCGGGAGGCCAACTCCTCGCGGTGGCCGGGCAGGACGGCGATCGTGTGCGCGCTCGGCGCGGGGGCCCAGCCGTAGCGCTCCAACTCCTCGGACGGGCCCAGCAGTCGGACGATGTGGGAGGGCAGGGTCGGTGTGCCCGGGGCGATGTCGGGGAGCAGCGCGTCCGGGTCGATCCCGGGCTGGACGGCGAGGCGGTAGGTGGCGTGGCGCCAGGAGGCGCTGCCGGTGCTGCTCTGCCGGACGGTGACCGGCTGGTGCGGCAGGCCGCCGCCGCGCAGCCAGCCGGCGTACCGGAGCCCGTGCGGGGAGCGGAGCTTCCCGGCGGCGGCGAGCGCCTGCGCGGTGGCGGGTGCCGCCCGGAGCAGGGCCTGGCCGTAGTCGGCGGGGCCGGGGGTGAGGCCCAGCTCCTCGTAGCGGGCGAGGCGCTCGGCCAGGACGGCCGGGTCGAGCACTCCGGTCTCCAGGGTCGGGGTGGCGAGCAGGAACGGGACGCGCTCGCCGAGGAGTTGGCGGGCCGCCTCCTCCAGCCGCAGGGCCCGCTGGGCCGGGAAGGGGTGGGTGCGCCCGTGCCGGAGCGGGGAGTGCTCGGCCTCCCGCCAGGACTCGACCTCGGCGGCGGTGCGCTGCCCGGTGGCGGCTTCGGCGACGAAGCGCAGGTCGCGGTAGGGGGCGGCGGCCAGGACCGGGGCGAGGGCCTCGGCGAGCCCGGGGGCGTCCAGCCAGGCCCAGCGGACCAGGCCGTCCAGGGCGCGTTCGAACCCGGCGACGCCGGGCTGCCCGGACAGGGCCGCCGAGAGCTCCTCGGCGGCCTCGGCGGGGCCGCCGACCGGAGCGGGGAGCGGACGGGGTGTCGGGGCGGGCGGAAGCTGCTCGCGGTAGTCGGTGCTGTCGGGGGGAGGGGTGGCGAGGCCGAGCAGGTCGGCGGCGGCCGCGTGGTGGGCTTGGTCCAACTGGGCTGCGGTGGAGCGGAGTTCGGTGATGGTCCGGTCGTCGGCGGCCTTGAGGTGGCGGGCGGTCAGCTTGAGGGCCTGCTCCTGGAGGGTGCGGTCGGGGTGCCCGTAGGCGTCCGAGGCGGCGAGCAGGACGGCACCGGCTCGGGCCGGGTCCTGCTTCGCCGTCCGGTCCAGCCAGGAGAGTTGGGCCTTGACCAGCTTCTTCTCGGCGCGGAACAGCACGGTGCGGGAGGCCTCGGTGGCCGCCTCCGGGTCGAGGGCGCCGGTGGCGTCCAGCTCGATCAGGGCCTGCTGGGCCCAGCCGGCCACCGTGGAGGGGCCGTCCAGCAGGCCCAGCAGGGTGCGGGCCTCGGCGGCCAGCTCGGCCGGAGTCGGGGCGAGGACGGTCAAGGTGGCCAGGACGGGCCGGAGTTCGATGGTGCGGCCGCCGCGCAGCAGGCGGGCCAGCACCCGGGAGACCAGGGCGGCGCGGTCCAGGACGCCCTCGGAGGCGAGCCGGGCCAGGGCGGCGGGCCAGCGGTCGGACTCGGGCTGGCCGCTCCAGCTGTTCTCCAGGACCCTTGCGGTGCCTGCGACTTCGAACATCAGCGGGGCGAGCAGCGGAGTGAAGGAGTCGGCCCGCAGCCGGGCGTGAAGGCCGGTGCCGACCGGGAGGCGGCCGGGCAGGTCCGGGCGGGGCAGGGGGAGGGAGCGGTCCTCGGCCCAGTTGAGGACCAGGGAATCGGTGAGCGGTAGCGGGCAGCCGGTGGTGCGCACCAGGTACTCGGTGACCTGGAACGTGACGGAGAAGCCCCAGCCGACGCGGCGGCGGCGGTGCTCGGCCAGCCGGGCTGCCACCTCGGCCCGCCAGGTGTCGGGCTGGGCGTCGATCAGGCGGCGCAGCGCCGGGCGGTGCCAGTCGGTGGCGCCCTCGAACTCGGCGGCGCGGAGCCAGGCGGCGGCCTGGGAGGGGGCCGAGTGGCAGACCGCGCCAGCGACCATCAGGGCCGGGGCGGCCGTCGAGCGCAGTCGCCAGTCGTCCCGGAGCTCCTGGCGCAGGGCCTTCAACTCGGGGAGGAGGGCGCGGCGTTGAGCTGTGGTGAGGGGGAGCACGGCGGCGCTGACGGCGGGGGTGCGGCCGGCCCGGAGGTCGTCGGCGAGGCTCATCGGGGTGGTCCTTCTCGGGGCGGGATCGAGGCTGCGGGGCTTCGGGGAGGCGGAGATCGGGGAGGCGGCGGGGTGGTGGTCACACCGGGGGCGCGGGGAACTGCGCGCTGCGGAAGGAGGCTTGCCGTGTGCCGGGGGCGGAGACTCACTTGCAGGTGGCTGTCCGTACCCGGCAGGCGGGTCTGTGTCTTCCGATTCGCGCAGTTCCTCGCGCCCCTGAGGGCCCTGGTGGGCCCTCAGCGGGCCGGCTGCGTCTCGGGGGTGGTGGTGAGGGTGACGGCGAGGGCGTGCTTGCAGGGGCCGCGGTCGCCGCGGTACCTGGCCCACCAGAGGCAGGTACAGGTGAGGCGGCCGTCCTCGGTGATCCGGACGCGTTGCTCGTGGTCGTCCACGGTGACGGTGGCGATCGACCCGGAGCGGTGGACGGCGCCGGCGGCGACCAGCGCCCGGGCGGCCCGAAGGCGTGGGTTGTCGGCCTCCGCCCGCCCTGCGTGGTAGGGGAGTTGGCGGTGGAAGTGGGAGGCTTCGGCGGTGTCGTAGCCGACCTGGCCGGCCGTGCCGAGCCGGACCAGCGCGGCCCGCACCCGCTCCACCGGCAGCCCGGACTCCCGGGCCAGCTCGGCGGGATCGATCCGAGGCTCCCAGGCGAGCAGCACCGAGACCAGGTCCGCGTCGGCCGCCGACTGCCCGGCAGTGAGGGCGGTGAGCACCCCGCCCTCACCGGAGAAGCCGCGCGCGACGTCGGGCGAGAGGGTGAGGGTGAGCCGCATGCCGGTGGGCAGCGCCACCTCCCAGGCGGAGGCGGTGGGCGCGGCCCCCACGGTGACCGGCGGCCCGTACACCCGGAGGGCGAGGGCGTGCCGGAGCACCCGGTGGAGGGTGCTCAGGCGCTCGGGGCCGGGGAGGCAGACGGCTCCCGGCGCGGGGCGGGTGGCGGGGCGCAGTGTCCGGCCGCCCGGGCCGGGGACGACCCAGCCGACCGGAGTCCGGCTGCCGGAACGGCCGTTGGCGCTCTCACCACCGCGCGGCAGCGAGCGGAGGAACCGCACCGCCTCGGCGGCCGGCAGCTCGGCCCGCAGGTCGAAACCGGCGGCCACCACCTGGGTCTCGGCGAAACCGCGGACCCAGCGCTCGGGCAGCGGCACCTTCTTCTCCAGCAGCGGGCCCTCGGGGCCGGTGACCGTCAACTCCTCGGAGCCGACCGAGAGTCGGAGCGCCTCGGCGGAACCGATCCGGCTCAGCGCCTCGCGCAGCGGGTGGTTCACGTCCACGTTGGTGGTGCCGTGGCCGGGCTCGGCCCCGTCCAGGCCCTCAGCCGTCACGTCCAGCCGGGCGTACACCCCGCAGCAGGCGGAGAAGGACTCGAAGCGCAGCCGGTCGCCGTTGGCCGTGACCACCGGGTCGAGCACCACCGGGCGCTGGGGCTGGTGGTAGCGGGTGGCGGCCACGTCGGCCACCGCGAGCAGGCCGGCGGCCGCGGCGGCGGGGGAGGCGAGGGAGCCGGTGAAGAAGTGCGGGTGGGCCGTGGCGCCGAGCGGACCGGTGCCGCCGGAGGTGGCCAGGGCGAGCCGCGGCCCGTCGGGGGCGGCCAGTACGGCGGAGGGGTGGCGGTAGGCGTACGCCAGTACGGCTTGCGTCATGAGTGCACGTTAGGGGCTCGGACTGACAGTGTCGGCGGTGCGTCGTGTGCGGTCCGTCCCAGCTGGGTGACGGTTCGTCGGAGTGGATCGCGGACGGGCGGTCCGTTCAATAAGGTGTCGCCCACTGTTGACCGAGTGCAGACGTACGTACCGCGGGGGCGGACCTTGTCATCGATCGAAGTGAAGCCGGAGGACCTGCGCGCATCCGCGCAGGTGATCTCCGATGTCAGCGGCGAACTGCGCCCGGCCTCGGACCGGGCGGTCCGGGACGCGGGCGACGCGGCGGCCTCCACGGCCGGGTGGTCGGTCTCGGGAGGGCTGAGCCAGGTCTCGGAGAGTTGGCGCACCGCGCTGACCGGCCTGCACGCGCTGCTGGAGAAGAACGCGGACGGTCTGCGGACCAACGCCGACGACTACGAGGGCACCGAGCGCCGCGAGGCCAGCCGCTTCGGGCGGGTGTCCTGATGGCGGAGAGCTTCGCGCTGCTGCTGCGGCAGAACTTCGGGGACCTGGAGGAGGCCGCCTCCTCCTGGCGCAAGCTGGGCGAGTCCGCGGGGGAGGCGCAGCAGCGCCACCGTTCGCAGGCGGCGGGCCCGCTGCTGAACTGGCAGAGCCCGGCCGCCGGCGCCGCCAGGGGCGAACTGGACAAGGCCGAGCAGCAGTTGGGCATCGTGAACGCCGAGGCCACCGCGATCGCGGTGGTGCTGGACACCGTGCACCGGCGGATGTCCGAGGCCCAGCAGGAGCTGCGGGCCGCCGTCTCGGAGGCGGAGAGCAACAACTACCGGGTCGGGGACGACGGTTCGGTCACCGGGCCGCAGCTGGACCCGGCCTACCGGAACGACCCGGACTACCAGGAGATCAACCGTCAGCAGAACGCCCGGCTCGGTGAGTTCCGGCAGCGGATCGACGCGGCCGTGCAGAAGGCCGAGCGGGCCAGCGCCGACGGCGCGGTGGCCCTCGGCAGCCTGAACGGGGACGTCGTCACGGCGGACCCGGCCAAGGCACAGGGCGAGGTGGCCAACGACATCAACGCCATGCGCTCGCAGCTGGGCCTCGGCCCGGTGGTCCCGACCTCGGACGACCCGACCGCCAACGCCAAGTGGTGGGCGGGGCTCTCGCCCCAGCAGCAGCGCGAGTACCTGGCGCTCTACCCGGGCGAGATCGGCAACCTCAACGGCATCAGCAGCGAGGTGCGCGACCTGGGCAACCGGGAGAACCTGGAGCGCCAGCTCGACCTGGCGGGCCCGGGCGGCCACAACTACCAGCAGATGCTGGACCTGCGGAACCGGATGGACCAGGAGGAGGCCAAGGGCAAGGACGTGTTCCTGCTCGGCTTCGACCCCAAGGACGACGGCAAGGCGATCGTGTCCTTCGGCAACCCGGACACCGCGAAGAACACCGCCGTCTTCGTGCCAGGCACCACTGTCGACCTGGGCGACATGAACGGCTACATGGACAAGATGCGCGACCTCCAGCGCGCCGCCGACCAGAAGAGCAACACCGGTGACACCGCCACCATCATGTGGCTCGGCTACGACGCCCCCGACGACATCGTCAAGGACGCGCCGTTCAACAACTACGCCGAGGACGGCGCACCGAAGCTCGACAGCTACATCGACAGCCTCGGCACCACCCACGACCCCGGCACGTCGCGGCACACCACGGTGATCGGCCACAGCTACGGTTCGGTGGTGGTCGGCGAGGCGGCGAAGAACGGCAACGGTCTGGCGGTGGACGACATCGTGGTGGCGGGCAGCCCCGGCATGCACGTCCCCTACGCCCGGGACCTGAACATCGACCCCCGGCACGTCTGGGCCGCCGAGGCGGACTGGGACCCGGTGCCCTCGGTCGGCGGGCTCGGGCACGGGCGGAGCGACGGCTGGTTCGACCTGCCGAACACGCCGACCTCGGAGGAGTTCGGGGCCAACCGGATCACCACCGAGGGAAACAGCGGGCACAGCAGCTACTGGGACGACAACGGGAAGCCGCACAGCTCGCTGGACAACCAGGCCTCGATCGTCGCCGGTAACTACCGCGACGTGCAGCTGGAGTGGGGGAGCGCACCGTGAGGCCCCTCCGGACGGTCGTCGCCGTCCTCGCCCTGACCCTGCTGACCTCCTGCGGACTCACCGCGGGCTCCGAGAAGGACACGTCGTTGCGCATCGCCCCCGAGATCCAGATCAAGGCCGAGTTGGAGCGGGTCTCCGAGCAGGTGTACCAGTTGCTCGGGGTGACCGGTTCGCGCGAGCAGGGGAACGAGGTGAACTTCTCCCAGTGCGAGGGGCAGAGCGACAGGCAGGTTCGCAGCGCCATCCACTTCTGGCAGGTGGACGGCCTCGACCCGGCGGGGCTGAACCAGGCGGTCGAGCGGGTGCGCGACCAGCTCAAGGCGGCCGGTTGGATCGGGGCCGGGGAGCAGTGGGACACCACGCACACCGATCTGGAGGTCTGGGTGAAGAACCCGGAGAAGACGGTGGCGGTCTGGGCGCAGGCGTTGAGCGAGCGCAAGCGAGTGATCTTCCGTGTGAGCTCGTCCTGCTTCCGACTGCCGGCCGCGTGAGGCAGATCACAGAGGTGGTGCGCACACCCCGGATTTGGTAACGGTGCGGGTTTCGTTGCCCTGACGAACCAGCTGTGCGCCTCTGATTCGATGATCCTTTGGTTCTGATGTCTGGTAATCATTGGTGAAAGTTGAATCAGGGGCGCACGATCCATGTCACGGTTCGTCACCCTCGCGCCCCTGAGCTGCGGAAACAGTTCAACGTACGGTCGGGGCATGGTTCAGCTCGACTCCAAGCCCGCGACCGGCCGCAGCGCGGCGGCCGGCGGAGCTGACGCCGCAAAGGGCGTCCGTTCCAAGGGGCTCAACAGCAACTCGGTCGGCCTGCTCGGGAACTCCGTCATCGGGGTCTCGACGGTGGCTCCGGTCTACTGCCTCACCACCACCCTCGGGACCACGGTGGCGGCGGTCGGCCTGCAGATGCCCGCGCTCTTCCTGGCCGGGTTCCTGCCGATGATGCTGGTCGCCTTCGCGTACCGGGAGCTCAACAAGGCCGTCCCGGACAGCGGCACCTCGTTCACCTGGACGGTGAAGGCCTTCGGTCCGAAGGTGGGCTGGATGTGCGGCTGGGGGCTGGTGGTGGCGACCATCATCGTGCTCTCCAACCTGGCCGGCGTCGCCACGGAGTACTTCTACATCCTGCTGGGCGAGGTCACCGGGAGTGACTGGCTGGCCGGACTGAACGACAACAAGGCGGCCCACGTGCTGACCTGCCTGGCGCTGATCGCGGTCGCCACCGCGATCAGTTACCGGGGCATGACGGCCACCAAGGGCGTGCAGTACGCGCTGGTCGGGCTGCAGCTCACGGTGCTGGCGGTGTTCGCGGTGATGGCGATCTCCAAGGCCGTCTCCGGTGACGTGCCGGGCTCGCTGGACTTCTCCTGGAGCTGGCTCGACCCCTTCCAGGCCTCCTCCTGGTCGGCGTTCATCGCCGGGCTGTCGCTCTCGCTCTTCATGTACTGGGGCTGGGACGCCTGCCTGAGCGCCAACGAGGAGACCGGCGGGAGCGAGAAGACCCCGGGGCGGGCGGCCATGCTGGCCATGGTGGTGCTGGTCGGGTCGTACCTGTTCACCGCCGTCGCGGTGCAGATGTACGCGGGCGTCGGCGAGACCGGCACCGGGCTCGGCAACCCGGAGACCTCGTCCAATGTGTTCCGTGCGCTGGCCGGTCCGGTGATGGGGCCGACGCTGGGCGTGCTGCTCTTCGTCGCGGTGCTCGCCTCGGCGGCCGCCAGCCTGCAGACCACCTTCATCCCGGTCAGCCGCACGGTGCTGGCGATGAGCGTCTACGAGGCGCTGCCGTCGTCCTTCACCGAGGTCAACCGCAAGTACGGCACGCCGGGCCGGGCGATCGTCACGGCGGGCGTGGGAACCGGTGTCTTCTACACGGTGATGACGCTGATCAGCGAGAACGTGCTGACCGACACCATCGCGGCGCTGACCCTGATGATCTGCTTCTACTACTCGCTGACCGCCTTCGCCTGCGCCTGGTATTTCCGCAGGGACTTCACCCGCTCGGTGCGCGACGCGGTGCTCAAGGTGGTCTTCCCGGTCACCGGCGGGCTGATCCTGACCGGGATCTTCCTGCAGAGCCTGAAGGACATGTACAGCACGGACTACGGCAGCGGCAGCTCGGTCTTCGGGATCGGTTCGGTCTTCGTGATCGGCGTCGGCGTGCTGGGTGTGGGCGTGCTGGTGATGCTGGTGATGATGAAGCGCAGCCCCGCCTTCTTCCGCGGCGAGGTGCTCACCAAGGAGACCCCGGCGCTGGTCCTGCCGGAGTGACGCACGTGCGGGAGGGCGGGGCGGCCGAGTGGCCGCCCCGCCCTCCTGTCGTACCGTCAGACGTCGGTCAGGTCGGGCATCTCGCCCTCGACGGTGGCCAGGTCGATCACCGAGAAGTTCGCCCCCTGCGGGTCCGTCAGGGAGGCGAAGCGGCCGAACGGGCTGGTCATCGGGCCGAACTGGAGGGTGGCGCCGAGCTTCTTGGCCTTCTCCACGGCCTCGTCGCAGTCCGGTACGGCGAAGTAGACGTTGACGTACGCCGGGACCTGGGGCGGGAACTCCTCGCCCATCCTCATCCGGCCGAGCGCCGGGCCACCGGAGAGGTTGTAGGTGCGGAAGTCGACGTGCTCGTCCGCCATGGTCTTCACGTTGTACGGGAAGACCGCGGGGAAGAACGCGTCGGCCTTCTCCGGCTCGCGCGTGAAGACCTCGGCCCAACAGAACGCGCCGGGCTCGTTGACCTTCTCGAAGCCCTGGTGGACGCCGCCCTGCCAGACGCCGAAGACGGCGCCGCCCGGGTCGGAGGCGATGGCCATCGTCCCGAAGTCGCCGACCTGCATCGGCTCCATCAGCACCTGGCCGCCGGCCTCCTTGATCTTCGCCGCGGTGGCCGAGGCATCCGGCGAGGAGAGGTACAGGCACCAGGCGGAGTGGCCCTCCTGGCCCGGCATCGGCGGCACCACGGCGGCCACCGCCTTGCCGCCCGAGTACGCCTGCGTGTAGCCGCCGTACTCGGAGGAGGCCTCGGCGAAGGTCCAGCCGAGCACCTCGCCGTAGAAGGCCTTGGCGCCCTCCACGTCGGCGAACATCGCGTCGGTCCAGCACGGCGAACCTTCGGTGAATGCGGTCATGGCACTGACTCGTCTCTCGCGGGGAGGTGGATGGTGTGTCCCACGTCACGCTAATCAGGGCCACTGACAACCGCGCGCCGACGGTCCGTCGGACGGGGCAGGCGGGGTCAGCCGGAGTGCCCGCGCAGGCGGGCGGCGAAGGAGTCGAGGAGGAGGTCGAGGGCGAGCGGGTAGGCGGAGCGGTTCATCTCGGCGATCAGCAGGGGGGTGGTGGCCGCGATGTTGGGGTGGGTGTCGGCGTCCAGGGTGGCGTAGCGGGTGGTCCAGACGGCGGAGTCGGCGGCCCGGGCGGGGGCCGGGAGGGCCTCCACGGCGGCGTCCAGGGCGGCGAAGGCCAGGCTCTGGTCGACGAAGACGTGGTAGAGCCGGACGGCCTCGGGGTCGGGGAAGCCGGCCCCGCGCAGGATGCCGAGGATCGACTCCACGGCCCGGATCTCGTGCTGGCGGCCGGTGGTGCGGGCGGCGGAGAGGGCGGCGGCCTGCGGGTGGGTGCGGTAGGCGCGCTGGATCCGCAGGCCGATCTCGCGCAGGTCCGCCTGCCAGTCGCCGGTCGGTTCGGCGCCGGCCTGGGCCCGGGCGATCAGCTCGTCGGTGATCGCCACCACCAGGTCGTCGGTGGAGTGGAAGTAGCGGTAGAGGGCGCTCGGGTCGGCGCCGAGGGCGGCGCCCAGCCGACGGACCGTCAGGGCCTCGGCGCCGTGCTGGCCGAGGAGGCGCAGGGCCGTCTCCACGATGACCTGCTCGGAGAGGACCGTGCCGGTCTTGGTGGGCCGGCGGCGGCGCCGGTCGGGTTCGCGCACCACGCGTTCACTCATGCTTCGGAGCCTAGGCGCGGCCCGTTCTTATGACAACGGCATTGACGTGAGAATGGGGCCGGAGTTTCATGTGCGCACCCGGGGCCGACGGAAGGCCCCCTGGTCAAGGCGGTGGTCTGTTGGGCGCGACTGCGAAGGACGGGGTAAGAACCCCCGCTCCGGCTCCTGTGATGAAGAAGTCCATCGGGATGGTCGACGGGGTGGCCATCGCCGCCTCCAGTACGGCGGCCACCTCCAGCATCGGCATCGGGCTCGGCCTGACCGCCGGTGTGGTCGGCCTGCACCTGCCGGCGATCATGCTGCTCGCCTTCCTGCCGGTGCTCGGCATCGCGGTGGCGTACGGCCGGCTGAACCGGGTCGAGCCCAACGCGGGCAACGCCTACACCTGGGTCGGCCGCACCCTCAACCCGTGGCTGGGCTTCCTGACCGGCTGGGTGAACACCGTCGGCACGGTCGTCTTCATGTCGTACACGGTGGCCGTCACCGGCTCCGCGCTGATCCAGCTGGCCGGCAAGGCCGGGGTGGAGAGCGTGGGCGGGCTGCACCTGGACCCGGACTCCACCCTGCAGACCACCCTGATCGGCCTGGTCGTGCTGGCCGGCGCCACCGTGATCGCGGTCCGCGGCCTCGGCCTGGCGGCCCGGCTGCAGAAGTACCTGCTGGCCTTCGAGTACCTGGTGCTGCTGGGCTTCTGCGGGTACGGGCTGTTCGCCGGCGACCAGCCGTTCTCGCTGGAGTGGTTCAACCCCTTCGCCATCCCGACCATGGGCGCGCTGGCCCAGGGCATGGTGCTGGCGGTCTTCTGCTACTGGGGCTTCGAGTCGGTCTTCACCGTGGCCGAGGAGACCCACGACCCCAAGGACGCCTCGCGCGGCGGGATCATCGCGCTGGTGATGATGCTGCTGCTCTTCCTGCTGGCCGGCACCGCCTTCCAGCGGGTGCTCCCGCTGGACGAGCTGGCCGACAACGGCGCCCAGGGCCTGACCTACTTCGGCGAGAAGCTGGCGAGCCAGCCGCTGGCCGCACTGCCGCTGATCGCGCTCACCCTGTCGGCGGTGGCCTCCCTGCAGGCCTCCGTCATCCCGACCGCCCGCGGCACCTTCGCGATGGGCCGCGACCGCACCCTGGGCCCGGTCTGGACCCGCATCCACCCCAAGTACGGCACCCCGGCGCTGGGCACCGTGCTCCTGGTGGTGATCGCCTCGGCGATCGCGCTGCTCTCGCTGGTGATCCCGACCGTCACCGACCTGATCGGCGCGGCCGTGAACGCGATCGGCATCGTGGTGGTGCTCTACTACGCGCTCACCGCCCTGGCCGCCGCCGTCCGCTTCCGCGGGCTGCTGCGCACCGAGCCGCTGACCGGTCTGCGGGTGGTGGTCGCGCCGCTGCTCGGCGCGGCCGCGCTGCTCGCCGTCGGCGGGTACCTGGCCTGGAGCTTCTGGGACTCGGCGGACCACTTCGAGGTCAACGCGGCCAACGGCTGGTTCCAGCTGCTCACCCCGACGCTGATGATCCTCAGCGGGCTGGTGGCCGCGGCCTGGGCCAAGTGGGTGCGCAAGTCCCCCTACTTCACCACCGGCCGGGGCACCGACGCGGACAGCGCCGACCTGCTGCCCCAGGGCTGACCACGGACCGGCCGGGGCCGTCGCGGCCCGGCCGGCCCGTACCGTACCAACCGCATCTCGCACGAAACACATCGAACGACGTGTCAGGAGCACTCCTCATGACCCATGCCGACCTGGTCTTCACCGGCGGCCCGGTGTTCACCGCCGACGCCGCCCGCACCCGGGCCACCGGCCTCGCCGTCACCGGCGAGCGGATCACCGCCGTCGGCCACCACGAGATCCGCGAGCTGATCGGCCCGCGCACCGAAGTGGTGGACCTGAAGGGCAAGTTGCTGATCCCCGGCTTCCAGGACTCGCACATCCACGCGGTGTTCGGCGGCACCGAGCTCGGCGAGTGCGACCTGAGCGGCACGGTCGGCGTGGCGGACTACCTGGAGCGGATCCGCGCCTTCGCCGAGGCCCACCCCGGGCGGGAGTGGATCACCGGCAGCGGCTGGTCGATGGAGAGCTTCGAGGGCGGGCTGCCGAGCCGTCAGCTGCTCGACTCGGTGGTCCCGGACCGCCCGGTCTACCTGGTCAACCGCGACCACCACGGAGCCTGGGCCAACACCCGCGCGCTGGAGCTGGCCGGGGTCACGGCGGACACCCCCGACCCGGCGGACGGCCGGATCGAGCGGGACGCCGACGGCACCCCGAACGGGGTGCTCCAGGAGGGCGCCACCGCCCTGGTCGCCAAGCTCGTCCCGCCGACCACCGCCGCCGACCGGCTGGCCGGGCTGCTCCGCGCCCAGGAGCTGCTGCACTCGCTCGGCATCACGGGCTGGCAGGACGCCCTGCTCGGCGTCTTCAACGGCCAGCCCGACCCCTCCGACGCCTACCTGGCCGCCGCCCGCTCCGGCGCGCTGACCGCCCGGGTGCGCGGCGCGCTCTGGTGGGACCGCGAGCGCGGCGCCGAGCAGATCGCCGAACTGGTGCAACGGCGGGAGGAGTTGACCCACGGCCGGTTCCGGCCCTGGTCGGTCAAGATCATGCAGGACGGCATCGCGGAGAACTTCACCGCCGCGATGACCACCCCCTACCTGGACGGCTGCGGCTGCGCCACCGCCAACTCCGGCCTCAGCTTCGTCGACCCGGAGGCGCTGCGCGAGTACGTCACCGCGCTCGACGCGCTCGACTTCCAGGTGCACTTCCACGCCCTCGGCGACCGCGCCGTCCGCGAGGCGCTGGACGCGGTGGAAGCGGCGCTGGCCGCCAACGGCCAGCGCGGCAACCGCCACCACCTGGCCCACCTCCAGGTGGTGCACCCGCAGGACCTCGGCCGCTTCGCCCCGCTCGGCGCGCTCGCCAACCTGCAGCCGCTCTGGGCCGCCCACGAGCCGCAGATGGACGAGCTCACCATCCCGTTCCTCGGCCCGGAGCGCGCCGCCTGGCAGTACCCGTTCGGCGACCTGCTGCGGGCCGGGGCCACCCTGGTGGCCGGCAGCGACTGGCCGGTCTCCAGCCCGGACCCGCTGGCGGGCATCCACGTGGCGGTCAACCGGATGGAGCCGGGCACCGAGGACGAGCGGGTCTTCCTGCCCGAGCAGCGCCTGGACCTGAACACCGCGCTGGCCGCGTACACGGCGGGCTCGGCGCACGTGAACGGCTGCGACGAGGCCGGCTCGCTCCAGGAGGGCCTGCTGGCCGACCTGGTGGTGCTGGACCGCGACCTGTTCGCCCGCCCGGCGGCCGAGATCGCCGAGGCCCGGGTGGAGCGGACCTACGTCGGCGGGAAGCTGGTCTTCGCGGCGGAGTGACGCCGGGGGCGGTGTGACCTCGGGGGCGGCGTGACCTCGGGCGCGGCGTTGCGCCGGGTGGCCGTGGTCCCGACGGGTGACGCGTACGCCGCTCGGGCGCGGGGCGTACGCCGTCCGGGGCGCGCGGCGGTAGAAGTGCGGTGAACCGTTCCTTCCCGAGGAGACGAGATCCCCGTGCGCCCTTGGCACACCCTCGGCGCCGCGTGCGGCGCCCTCGCCGTCACCGCCGTGCTCACCACCGCTCCCTTCGCCACCGAGGCCCGGGCCGTCCAGGTCGCCACCGGCAGTTTCACCTACCGGTACGGCGGCCCGGACGGCCAGGTGATGACCCGCAGCATGCAGAACCCCACCGCCGACGTCTGCATCACCATCGAGGAGGCCGCCGACCCGGCCAGCTCCCAGCCCGCCTTCGGGCCGCGCAACGACACCGACTGGTGGACCCTGGTCTTCGAGGACGCGGTCTGCGCGGGGGACTCCCGCAGCCTGCGCCCGCACGGGATCGCCACCGCGGACCGGCTGAAGCTGCGCTCGGTCAAGTTCCTGTACCGCTGACCGCCCGCAGGGCGCGCAGCCGCAGCGCGGCCTCCAGCTCGAACCGGGCGTCCGGGTCGTCCAGCTGCGGGCCGAACAACTCCTGCAGCCGGTGCAGGCGTTGACGTGCCGTCTGCGGGTGGACGCCGAGCCTGGCGGCCAGGTCGGCGGCGCTGCCGTGGCCGCCCTGGAGCCAGGCCAGCAGGGTGGAGCCGAGCCGCTCCGCCTGGCGGGGCGTCAGCCCGGCCAGTGGGGCCAGTCGGCGGTGGGCCATCAACCGCACCAGCGGTTCGTCGGCCAGCAGGAGCAGCTCGGGCAGCATCCGCTCGCAGCTGACGGGCCGTCCGGCGCCGTGGCGCTGCCGCACCAGCCGGGCCCAGCGCAGCGACTCGGCGGCCAGCTCCGTCGGCACCGACGGCCCGACCACCGCGTCCCGCCCGTCCATCAGCCGTTCGGGCGGGGCGCCGGAGGCCGGGTCGGGCCAGATCAGGTACGGGGCGGGGGAGTTGAGGTCCGCCAGGACCTCGTCCGGCAGCCAGCGGCGGTCGGTGCCCCGGCCCGGGGCCAGTGCGACGGCGGCCACCTCGGAGGGCAGCGGCCACTCGGCCACCGTCGCGGCCCGCTCCACCTCCGGCCAGGGTGCCCCGCCGGTCAGGGCGGACAGCAGGCGGTGGCGCCGGTGCCCGAGGGAGCCGGTCTCGTCGTGCCGGGCCTCGGCGTAGCCCTCCACCGAGGTGGCCGCGATCCGTTCGATGTGGGTGAAGGCGGTCTCGGCCAGCACCGCCATCTGGGCGGGGCCCGCGCCGGTCCGCTGGGCGATCCGGGCCACCCGCTGCCAGACCACCCGGGCGCCGATCCGGTAGGCGGCCTGGAGTGCGTCCAACGACCGGCCCTCGGCCAACTCGCCGCGCCCGAGCGCCCGGTAGACCCGGGCCCGGTCGGCCCGCTCCTGCGGCGACGGGCTGCCGCCGGCCAGCAGGTCGGCGAAGTCGGCGAGTGCGGTGGCCACGCCCTGGTGGATGCCGGTGCCGAAGTTGCCCGCCAGCGGTCGGTCGTACTCCGTCACCTGGCGGCGGATCTCGCGGATCGCCTCGGTGGTGATCGACCCGATCTCGCGCCGCACCTCGGCCACCAGGGCGGCGGGGAAGGCGGGTCCGGTGGTGCTGTCGCTCTCGCTCATGCGGGCCGCTCCTCCTGTGTTCCGGTGACAGTTTCTGCGGGGGCGCCGCCGTGTTTCCTGGCATCCGCGCGCGAACTTCCCCGGTGCCGTGTCGCTTCCGTTGACCCGCTTGTTACCCGCTCGTAGCGTCACCGTCCAGCTCCTCGTGGAGTTACCACCTCTGACGCTCCGTCGGGAGCGGCGTGTTCCGGTATTCCCCCACCCCCGGAGAGGGACGTCCTGTGATCAGAGTTCTGAGGCCCCGTGTGCTCGCGGCCGCGGTGGCCGCCGCGTTCGCCCTGGCTGCGGGCGGCGGCACCGCCACGGCGGCCGGACAGCGGCCGGTGGAGACCAACTTCACGGTCGGCTTCCTGAAGGGCTTCCTCCAGCCCGGCAAGGCGGCGGACGGCGCGAACGACTGGGGCTGCCGCCCGGGTGCGGCGCACCCGGCGCCGGTGGTGCTGGTGCACGGCACCTTCGAGAACCAGAACGACAACTGGGGAGGTGCGGCGCCGCTGCTGGCGAACAACGGCTACTGCGTCTTCTCCTTCAACTACGGTGCCGCAGAGGGCAATCCGATCCAGGGGACCGGCCCGGTCGCACAGAGCGCCGGCCAGCTGGCCGCCTTCGTGGACCGGGTGCGGGCCGCGACGGGCGCGGCCAAGGTCGACCTGGTCGGCCACTCGCAGGGCGGCATGATGCCGCGCTACTACCTCAAGTACCTGGGCGGCGCGGCCAAGGTCAACGCCCTGGTCGGCATCGCCCCGAGCAACCACGGCACCACCCTGGACGGCATCGCCACGCTGGCCTCCACCCTCGGCCTGCTGGAGCCCGCCAACGCCTTCCTGCTCGGCCCGGCCTGCCCCGCCTGCGTGGACCAGGAGGTGGGCTCCCCGTTCATCACGGACCTCAACTCCGGTGGCGACACCGTCCCCGGGGTCCGCTACACCGTGATCGCCACCAAGTTCGACGAGGTGGTCACCCCCTACACCTCGGGCTTCCTCGACGGCCCCGGCGTCACCAACATCACCCTCCAGGACGCCTGCCCGCTGGACGCCGCCGACCACACCGAGATCGCCTACGACCCCATCACCCTCACCCACGTCCTCAACGCCCTCGATCCGGCCCACCCGCGCCCCGTCCCGTGCAAGGTGGTCCTCCCCCTGACCGGCCCGATCGTCTGACGGGCCGTCGGGCGGGGGCGGCTCAGACCCCGGGCCGCCCCCGCCCGGTCCACCGGCCCGCTCAGCGGGTCGGGCGCACCATGACGGCCAGCCGCGGCGAGTCCGCGGTGGCCGGCTGGGCGTTGAACTCGCGGTAGCCCCAGGACTCGTAGAGGCGCAGGACCCGGCCCTCGCCGGCCAGGGGGTTCACCATCAGGGTGACGCGGGCCTCGGGACGGGCGGCCAGCAGGGAGTCGTGAAGGCGGCGGGCGGTGCCGGTGCCGCGCCAGGGCGTGCGGACGCCGATCTCGCGCAGGGCCAGCACGGGGGTGTCGGTGAAGCCCGGCGGGAGCGGGTCGGCCATCCGCCGCCAGTACGGGTCGGCGGCGTCGACGGAGGTGCCGTAGGCGTAGCCGGCCGTCACTCCGGCGGCGTGGGCGAGGACGAGCTCGAAGCCCGGCGAGGCGGCATGGCGCTCCAGGCGCTCGGTGAAGGCGGGGAGCGCGTAGTTCGGCAGGTGCAGCAGCGGGGCGCGGACGTCGGCGTACGCCTCCAGCAGGGCCTGGCGGGCTGCGGGCGTGAGGGCGGTGTGGTGGCGGAGGTCGGGGGTCACGCGGGACAGCCAAGCACGGACGAGGTCGCGGAGTGCTCAGCAGGTGTGCCCTAAAGGGCAGTTCACAGGTCACGGCGTGGACACGGTGCTGTCGGGATGGGTACGTTCGATCCTTGTTCGATCTTCGCCCCGACGAAGGAGCCTCACCATGGCCTCCCACCGACACCCTCGGCGCCCCAGCCGTGCGCACACCTCGGTGCTGACCGCCGCTGCCGCCACCGCGGTGGCGCTGTCGGCCCAGGCCGGGGCGGCCCATGCGGCGCCGGCGGGCAAGGACCAGGTGAAGGCGCAGGTCGACCGGCTGCTGTCGGAGCAGGAGGAGGCGGCCGAGAAGTACAACGGTGCGAAGGAGCGGGCCGACCAACTGCGCAAGCAGGGCGGCCAGTTGCAGGACCAGATCGCCCGGGGCCAGGAGCGGGCGGCGGAGCTGGCCTCGGGGCTGGCGGCGGTGGCGGGGGAGGAGTACCGGCACGGCGGGGTGGACCCGACGGTGCAGTTGATGTTCTCCTCCGACCCGGACGCCTACCTGTCGCGGGCCTCCTCGGCGGACCAGGTGGCGAGCACCCAGGCGGGCGTGCTGCGGGCCCTGCGCGCGGAGCAGCTCCGGCTGGACCAGCAGAAGCAGGAGGCCGCGGTGGTGCTCGGTGAACTGGACCGCTCCACCCAGCTGTTGAACGGCGCCAAGGGCGAGGTGCAGCAGAAGCTCCAGGAGGCGCAGCGGCTGCTCTCCACCCTGAGTGCCGCCGACCGGGCCGCCATCGTGCGTGGGGAGGACGGCGCCGCGGCGTCCCGGAGCGCGAGCCGGATCGACCCGTCCACCCTGCCGCAGGCGAGCGGGAACGCGGCCGCCGCCGTGCGCACGGCCCTGGACCAGCAGGGGAAGCCCTACTCCTGGGGCGCGTCCGGTACGGCCACCTTCGACTGCTCGGGACTGATGGTCTACGCCTACGCCAAGGCCGGGGTGGCGCTGCCGCGGACCTCGCAGGAACAGGCCACGGTGGGGACCGCGGTGGGCCGGGACTGGCACAACGCGCAGCCGGGCGACCTGGTGATCTACAAGGCGAACCGCTCGCACGTGGGGATGTACATCGGCGACGGCAAGGTGGTGCACGCGCCGCGGGCGGGGGACGTGGTGAAGGTCATGAAGGTGGACGCCATCGAGATCAACACCATCCGGCGGCCGTGAGCCCGGATCTGACGGTGTGACAACTGGACTTTTCCACAGGGTAGTTGCACTGCTCTGGGATGCTGGTCTGGACCATTGACGCCCGGGCGGCCCGGTGCCTACGGTGTGCTCACACCTGGCGCAGGCATGCCAATGAGCGGCTGTGGTCGCTGTGGCCCGCGGCGGTGCACCCCCACGTGCACCGTGCCGCCGCCTGCGTTCGGCGCACCTCTCCATCCACCCCCACGGAGGAGCACCATGCGCACGCGTACCATCGTCGGCGCGGCCGTCGCCGCGCTCGCCGTCCCGATCGGGATGGCCGTCCCGGCCCAGTCGCACGGCTTCGTCAACCTCCCGCCGAGCCGCGCCGCACTCTGCGGCTCGGGCGTGGTCAAGAACTGCGGCGACATCCAGTGGGAGCCGCAGAGCGTCGAGGGCCCGAAGGGCTTCCCGTCGCGCGGACCGGCCGACGGCACCATCTGCGCCGGGGCGGACGCCCGTTGGGCCCCGCTGGACAACCCCCGCAACGGGGCCTGGCCGACCACCAAGGTGACGGGCGGCGCCCAGCAGACCTTCACCTGGAACATCGAGGCCCGGCACGCCACCACCAACTTCCGGTACTACCTCACCAAGCAGGGCTACGACCCGACCCAGAAGATCACCCGGGCCAGCCTCGACCTGAACCCCTTCCTCACCGTCCCGTACAACGGCAAGCAGCCCGCCGCCGTCACCACCCACACCGGCACCCTGCCGACCGGCCGGACCGGTCACCACGTGGTGGTCGCGGTCTGGGACGTGTACGACACCAACAACGCGTTCTACTCCTGCACGGACGTGCAGTTCTGACGCGACGGCAGACGGCAGACGGCAGACGGCACGTGCCCGCTCGCCCCGGTGGGGGCGGGCGGGCACGTCCGCGTCCGTGCGCGGGGGCCGCGGCGGGCCTACCAGGCGACCGGCAGGGCGGCCGGGCCGCGGTTGACGGTGCCGCGCAGCCACCGGACCTCGGCGGCCGGGACGGCGAGGCGCAGGCCGGGGAGGCGGGTGAGCAGGGTGGAGAGGACCACCTCGGCGTGCATCCGGGTCAGCGCGGCGCCGACGCAGTAGTGCGGGCCGTGGCCGAAGGCCAGGTTGGGCGACTCCTCGCGGGTCAGGTCGAGCGCGTCGGGGTCGGTGTAGACCCCGGGGTCGCGGTTGGCGGCCAGGTAGGAGACGTAGACCGCCTCCCCGGCCCGGACCAGGACGCCGCCGACCTCCACGTCCTCGGTGGCGACCCGGGGCATCCCGACGCCGTTGCGCTGCGGGATGAAGCGCAGCAACTCCTCGACGGCGCCGGGGAGTCGGGTGAGGTCGGCGCGCAGTGCGGCGAGCTGGGCGGGGTGGGTGAGCAGGGTGTAGACCATGGTGGAGGTCTGGTTGCGGATCTGGTCGAGCGCGTTGAGGACGATCATCACCGAGAGCGAGATCAGCTCCGGCCGGCTGAGCTGACCCGCGCCGTGGGCGGCGACCAGTTCGCTGAACAGGTCCGCGCCCGGGTGTTCGGCGCGGTGGGCGGCCAGCGCCTTGAAGTAGCCCGCGATCTCGGCCTTGACCGCACCGGCCTCGGCGGCGGTGTGGTCGCTGGACAGGATGACGGCCCGCCAGGCCTGCAGCAGCGGCAGGTCGGCCGGCGGCACGCCCATGAGCTCGGCCGTGACGGCGGCCGGGAGCGGGCCGGTGAGCGCCTCGGTGAGGTCGGCCGGCGGGCCCTGGTCGAGCATGGCGGCCAGCAGTTCGTCGGCGGTCCGCTGGGTGCCGGCCCGCAGGTGCTCCACCCGCTTGCGGTGGAAGGTCTGCGCGGTGAGGCGGCGCAGCCGGGTGTGGTCCGGCGGGTCGGCCCGGCCGACCCCGCCGGGCGGGGCCACGGTGTGCGGGGTCATGCTGGTGATCGGCCGGTCCACGGTGAGCGCCCGGCTGAACCTCGGGTCGGAGGAGACCGCCTTGACGTCCTCGTAGCGGGTGGCGAGCCAGGCGTCGCCCTCGCCGAAGGCCAGCTTGACCCGGGCGAACGGCTCCTCGCGCAGCAGGCGGTGCAGCAGCGGGTCGAAGGCCAGCTCGGGCAGGTGGTCGACCGGCCAGGGGTGCACCTGGCCGACGGGGCAGCGGAGTTCGGTCATGCGGGGGCCTCGGCGGGGAGAGCGGTGGGAAGGGCGGTGGGAAGGGCGGTGGGAAGGGTGTGGCGCAGCGGGGTGAGCTGCTGGATGTCGTAGCGCAGGCGCAGCGCCTCGACCGCCTGGTGGTCGATGCCGCCGTCCGCGTTCAGCAGGTCGAGCAGCTCCTCGAAGTAGCGCTCGTGGTGCGGGGGCGGGGAGGCCTGGAAGAACATCCGGGCCGGGCGGCCGGTCGGGTTGGCGAAGGCGTGCGGGCAGCCGGGCGGGACCAGGATCACGGTGCCGGCCTTCGCCCGCTGGTAGCGGGCGCCCTCGGGGGAGCGCCAGTCGTGCCAGTCCTGCGGGGTGCGGTCCTCGGGTTCGAAGGCGAGCACGTCCAACTCGCCGTCCAGCAGCAGGAAGAGCTCCTCGCTGCGGCCGTGCGCGTGGGCGCCGACGTCGAAGCCGGGCGGCACCACCACCTCGAAGCTGGAGGCGGCCAGCGAGTGCGCGCCGGTCACCTTGAAGGTGACCTGCTGGGCGGCGGCGTGCACGGTGCGGCCGCCGCCGGGCGGGACGATCAGGCCGTCCCGGGGGTTGAGGTAGGTCACGGCCGGCTCACCACTCCACCGGGAGGGTCTCCGGGCCGCGGATCAACGCGCCGCGCTGCCAATCCAGTTGATCGACCGGAACGGCCAGCCGCAGCGTCGGGAAGCGGTCCCAGAGGGAGGTGAGGATCAGCTCGGACTCCAGCCGGGCCATCGAGGCGCCGGGGCAGTAGTGCGCGCCGTGGCCGAAGGAGACGTGCGGGTTCTCGGGGCGGCCGAGGTCGAGGACGTCCGGGTCGGCGAAGACCGAGGGGTCGCGGTTGGCGGTCAGGTAGGAGACGTACACCGGATCCCCGGCCGGGATCGGGACGCCGCCGACCTCGACGTCCTCCAGCGCGATCCGGGACAGGCCGACCGCGTTGCGGTGCGGGATGTAGCGCAGCAGTTCCTCCACCGCCCGTGGCAGCAGGTCGGGTTCGGCCCGCAGCCGGGCCAGCTGCTCGGGGTGGGTGAGCAGGGCGAAGACCATGTTGGCGCTGTTGTTGCGGACCGCGTGGCCGCCGCCGAGCTGGATCAGCACCGCCAGGCCGACCGCCTCGCGCAGGGTCAGGACGGACTCCTCGACCGCCTCGGCCAGCACCCCGGCCAGGTCGTCCCTCGGCTCCAGGCGGCGGCAGCCCAGGAGTTCGGTGAAGTACTCGGCGAACTCCTCCTTGGCCCGCTCGCTGGCCTCCCGGCCGGAACCGGCGGAGATCACGGTGTCGGTCCAGTCGGCGATCAGCTGGTTGTCGGCGGGCGGCACGCCCATCAGCTCGCCCATCATGGCCAGCGGGAAGGGGCGGTTGAGGTGGGCCATCAGGTCCACCGGGCCGCCGTGCCGGGCCCGTTCGGTGGCCATCGCGTCGAGCAGGCCGTCCATCACCTCCTGCGCGCGCTCGCGCAGCCGGCGCATCGCACGGGCGGTGAAGGCCTTGGCCACCACTCGGCGCATCCGGGTGTGGTCCGGCGGGTCGGCGAAGCCGAGCGCCCCCTCCATCGGGATGAAGTGCGGTGCCACCCGGGTGACGTCCCGCCCCCAGACCGCCTGGCGGCTGAACCGCGGATCGGCGGAGACGAACTTGACCTCCTCGTACCGGGTGACCAGCCAGGCGTGGCCGGTGCCGTTGGGCAGCCGGACCCTCGCCACCGGGTCCTCGTGCAGCAGCCGGTGCAGCATCGGGTCGAAGGCCAGGCCCGCCAGGTCGGGCGGGTTCCAGAAGTGGACCTCGGCGGTCTCCGCGGTAGTGGTCAATTGACGCTCCTGATCAGCGTGTTGGCGAAGGAGTGCGGCGCGACCGGGACGGTCCAGCGGCCGAGCGCGACCTCGGCGGTGATGCCCGGGCCGAACCCGGCGATCAGCCCCCTGGCCCGGTCGGTCGCGCTCCCTTCGTCGAACAGCCGGGCCAGCGCGTCGAGCACCACGGCGCTGGCGATGTTCCCGTACTCGGTCAGGGTGGCCCGGCTGAACCGGAACACCTCGGGTGCCACGCCGAGATGGGTGCACAGATCGTCCAGGATGCGCGGGCCGCCGGCGTGCACCAGGTAGAAGTCCAGGTCCGCGACGTCCCAACCGTGCCGCTCGGCCAGTGCGGCGAGCACCGGGGCGAGCGGCTCCATGGTCCCGGGGACCCGCTTGTCCAGCAGGAAGTGGAAGCCGGTCTCCCGGACGCTGTAGGCGATCCAGTCCTCGGTGCCGGGCACCAGGTGCGAGGCGTTGCGCTCCAGCCGGATGCCGGTGGCGCCGCTGCCGCTGCCGCGCACGGCGGTGGCGGCGACGGCGTCGCCGAACAGGCCGTTGGAGAGCAGGTTCCCCACGCCCAGGTCGGTGGGCTGGTAGCAGAGCGAGCAGAACTCGCAGGCCACGATCAGGGCGTTGGCGTTCGGGTAGGCGGTGCAGAAGTCGTGCGCGCGGTTGATCGCCGCCCCGCCCGCCGCGCAGCCGAGCTGGGCGATCGGGAGCTGGCGGGTGTCGGGGCGGAAGCCCATGGAGTTGATCAGCCAGGCGGTGAGCGAGGGCATCATGAAGCCGGTGCAGGAGACGTAGACGATCAGGTCGACCTCACGGGGCGTCAGCCGGGCGTGCTCCAGCGCCTCCCGGACCACCGGCGGGACGCGGCGCTTGGCCTCGGCCTCGTAGCGGCGGTTGCGCTCCTCGAAGCCCGGGTGCTTCAGGGTCTCCTCGATCGGCTGCACCAGGCGGCGGGTGCGCACCCCCGTGTTCTCGATCAGGCGCAGGGCCAGGGGGAGTTGGGGGTGCTCGGGATGCAGCTTCCGGGCGAGGTCGAGGGTCTCCTCCTGGGTGATCACGTACTCGGGCACGGCGACGGCGGGACGGCACAGGGTGGCCACGGGCGGGACGTTCCCCTCACTGGACGGCGGCCCGCGCACGTCGGGGGACACCGCCGCCGGGGCCGGGAACCGGGCGGGCTCCGTCCGGAGCCCTTCCCGCCCCGTCGAGGCCCGCCGCGCGTGTCGCTTTCAATTGCACACGAAGGAACCATCGGCCGGCCGACCCGCGGCCGGGCGGGAAACCGGGGTGCCGGGGCGGGCGAGGTCCGTGATACTCGGCGGATGCTGCGCATTCGCCCCGTGATCGAGCACCGTCCGCACCTCTTGGAGGACTTCACCGCCTGGCCGGTCGAGGCCGGCCCGCTGTCGCCGCTCGACGAGGACCTGGTGGTCCTGGACGGCACGCTGACACCGGCTCAGGTCGGGGCGGTGGTCGCCCTGCTCGCCGGGTACAACCACCTGCGGGTGGAGGAGGACGCCGGACCGCTCGACGCCCTGCTGGGCGAGGAGCCGTTCCGGGCCTCCGGCGGACTGCTGACGGAGGACTCCCGGACCGGGCTGGTGATGGGACCCAGCTGCTGCTCCGACCTGAACGACTGGCGGAGCTGGTACGACGTCGGACGGAGCGTCGAGATCCCGTGGACCGTGCACGGCACCGACGCCGTGCTCCGCCTCGACGGGCCGTCGGTCCGGTTCGTGCCGCTGGAGCGCGCGGTGGGCCGGGCCGTGACCGAGGTGCCGCTGGCGGGGCTTCCGTCGCTGCTGGCCGGGGTGGAGCGGGACCTCGCGGCCTTCCTGGTGCTGCTGGGGGACTGGGCACGGCGGACGGTGCCGGAGCGGGCCGAGGAGCTGGTGCGCGCCTTCGGCCGCTCGCTGCGGATACCGGAGGAGGCGGAGCCGTGGGCAGCTTCCTGACGCAGCGGGCGCGGGTGCTGGACGAGGCGCTGCTGCTGGAGCGGCGGCACCTGGCGCTGCGGTACTGCGTGGCGCAGTTCCCGGTGCACGGGTTCAAGGGGACCTACCACCACCTGACCCTCCGTCAGCGGCGTCCGCGCGACCTGGCGGCCGATCCGGGGTGGCTGGTGCGGGCGGTCGGGGAGCTGCACGAGGCGCGGGAGCTCTGGCGGGCGGCGGCGGGGGAGTACGCGGCACGGCGCAAGGCGCGCAAGCGGGCGGGCCCGCGCACGGCGGAGCGGCCGCAGCCGTGGGTGTGGGACTCCGGCTGGGTGGTGCCGGACGATCCGTTCTGCCACCCCTCCGCCGCGCTGCCCGACCACGTCCGGCGGCGCCTGTCGGCGCTGGGCGGCTCCGGGCTGCCCGGGTGCGAGCGGTGCGGCGACGAGCGCGGGCCGCTCGCGCGCTCCACCGGGCACGGCTTCCTCGACCTGTGCCGGGGGTGCGGTCTGCTGCGCTCCCCGTGCGGCTGCGGCCCGCACCGGCTCTCCACCCCCGAGCCCGGGATCTGGGGCTCCCTCTGGCGCGGGGAGCACCTCACCGAGGACGGGGCGACCGCGCCCGGTTGGCCGGGCTCGGCGGAGGAGCGGCTGGGCGTGCTGGTGCTCTCACCGCCCGTCAGTCACCGGTGGGGTACCCGGTCTCCTTGATGTCCTCGGCGAGTTCGTCGAGGGTGAGCTCGGGGTTGAGGGTGCGGACGACCTCCTCGGTGAGCGGCCGCAGGGCGAAGACGTGGCGGACGGCGTCGAGGTCGACCTCGGTGCCGTAGTAGTCCGAGGCGAACTCGGCGTACGCCTCGGGCGCGGTGTCGGTGAGGGAGCGGAACAGCCAGTCGGCGCCGTCCGCGTCGGGGAGGCCGGGCGGGAAGTCGATCTCGCCGGTGCGGTAGGCGGTGTCGCCGGTCAGGCGCCAGATCGCGGCGGTCAGGGTCGGCACGCCGTCGTCGCAGAAGGCCGGCTCGGTGACGCAGTGCCGCAGCTCGGCGGGCACCGAGTCCACCACCCCGGGCCAGACCCGGCCCTCCGCGTACGGGCTGAGGTACGACTCGTGGTCGAAGCCGCGCAGGTAGACCCCGGCGGGCGTGAAGACCACGGAGTGCTCGTCGCCGCTGCCGTTGCGCATCGAGGCGAGCTGCTCGCCGGGCCCCCAGGCAGCGTCGAAGGCGTGGTACCGGAAGTCCTCCTCGGGGCAGAGGATCGCCTCCAGCACGGCCAGCGCGAGGCAGTGCTCCCGCAGGCGGTCGGGCTCGGGCAGCAGGCGGGCGACGTCGGGAGCGCTCATGACGGACATTCAACCGCCCGCCCCTGACAGCGGATCGGCCAGGGGCGGGGGACGGCGACTCGGCGACTCAGCCGGCGATGGGCATCAGGAGGGAGAAGGTGTCGGCGCGGGACGGGAAGCGGATGGCGAGCGGGGTGATCGGGGTGTCGAGCTCCAGGACGAGCTGTTCGGCGGCGCCGGCGGTGACGGCCTGGAGCAGGTAGTCGCGGTTGACCCGGACCTGGAGGCCGTCGGCGGCGAGGAGGGCGGTGCCGTCCTCGGCCGCCGGGCCGTTCTCCAGCTGGGCGCGGAGTTCGGCGGCGGCGAACTCGAGGCGGTGGGTGGCCTCGATCCGGGTCAGGCGGCGGTAGTCGGGGAAGTCGAGGTCGAGCCGCTCGCCGGTGAGGGTGTTGTCGCCGATCCGGAAGGACAACAGGTTCCCCTCCACGGTGAGTTCGACGCTCTCGGCACCGGCCAGCAGCGGCCGGGCGGCGTCCGCGAGCGCGGTCGGGACGAGCACCTGGGCGGCGGGGCCGTCGACGGTGGCCGGGGCGGAGGCGACGGCCAGCCGGTAGCGGTCGGTGGCGACCAGGCGGAGCAGGCCGCCCTCCGGCTCCGGGTCGAACAGGATGCCGCGGACCACCGGGTGCTCGGGATCGCTGCCGGCCGCGAAGCGGACGGCGTCCAGGGCGGCGGCGAGCGCCGGTGCGGGGGCGGTGAGGCGGGTGGTCGTGGCGGTCATCGGGTGCTCCCTCAGGTCGATCAGGTCTCGGACCGCGGAGAGCTCGCGCCGGGCGTCGGCCAGGCCGTCCTCCAGCTGCCGCAGGTGCCGGTCGACGGCCGCCCGGGCGGCCGTCGCGTCCTCGCCGAGGACCTGGCCGATCCCGGCCAGCGGCATGCCGACCCGGCGCAGCCGGGCCAGCAGCCGGGCCGCGGCCACCTGCTCGGGCGCGTACCAGCGGTAGCCCGTCCGCGGGTCCACCCGGACCGGGGTGAACACCCCGGCGCCGTCGTAGAACCGCAGCGCGCTCACCCCCAGGCCGCTCGCCCGGGCCAGCTCACCGATGCTCAGCATTGCGCTCTCCACGTCCCTGACCCTGAGCCCTCGACCTGGTCGAGGGTCAACCCCGGCCAGGCTAACCGGGCCGCGGCCGCCGGGCGTCAGTTGAGGCTGTACCGGAGGGAGGGGCGGAAGGCCTCGCCGAACGGGAGCGGGGTGGTGAGGGTGAGCCGGATGCCGACGGTGCCGGACAGGCCGAGGCGGAAGCGGCTGCGGGCCAGGGCGAGCAGGCCGGGGAACCCGTACTTGTTGAGCAGTGAGGTGCGGTAGCAGGCGGTGGCCTCCGGGCCGCAGACGGCGGCCCGGGCGGTGTGGCTGGTGCCGAGCGGGCGGCCGTGCGCGTCGCAGGGCTGGACCAGCACCCCGGGGTGGCGGCGGATGCGCCGGACCTCGGCCGAGTCGGTCCTGGCCCAGACCCCGAGGGCGGAGCCGTCGGCGACCACCCAGATGGGGGTGGCGGCGGCGCTGCCGTCGGTCTCGAAGGTGGTGAGCAACAGGTAGCGGGTGTCGGCCAGTTGGTCGCTGTCGAGGCCGTTCACGGCGGTCTCCCTCACTCCGTCGGTGCGCGGGGGTGTCGGTGCGGGTCGGTCCGGGTCAGTGCGCGTCGGTGAGTTCGCGGTGCGGGTCGGCGGTGCCGAGGTCGGCGGCGGTCGGCTTGGGGATCTGGCCGGCCGGGCCGTGGTAGGCCTGCGAGAGGCGCACCCGGAGCCTGGTCACCAGCCCTGCCCGGGGCGGGAGTTCGGCGGGGGCGTGCTGCTGGTGGGCGGTCAGGCGGTACGACTCGGCCTGCGGGAGCGGCTGGTGGACCTCGACGAACTCGCCGTGCGGCAGTCGCTTGATGATGCCCGTCTCCCTGCCGTGCAACACCTTGTCGCGGTCTCGCCGTTGGAGGCCCAGGCACCAGCGCTTGGTGACGGTGAACACCAGGACGGGGACCACGAAGGCGCCGATCCGCGCCGCGGTGGTGATGGTGTTGAGCGAGAGGTGGAAGTGGGTGGCGAAGAGGTCGTTGCCGCCCGCGGCGAGCAGCACCAGGTAGAGGCCGATCCAGGCGGCGCCGAGCGCGGTGCGCACGGGGGCGTTGCGCGGGCGGTCCAGGAGGTGGTGCTCGCGGGTGTCCTTGGTGATCCAGTTCTCGATGAACGGGTAGACCGCGATGGCGCCGAGCACGGCGGGGAAGGCCAGGAAGGGGATCAGGATGCCGAGGTTGAGGGTGTGGCCCCAGAGGCCGATCTCCCAGCCGGGCATGATCCGGATCAGGCCCTCGGCGAAGCCCATGTACCAGTCCGGCTGCGCGTCGGTGGAGACCTGGTCGGGGCGGTACGGGCCGTACGCCCAGATCGGGTTGATGGTGGCGATGGCCGAGATGGCGGCGATGATGCCGAAGACCATGAAGAAGAAGCCGCCGGCCTTGGCCATGTAGACGGGCATCAACGGCATGCCGACCACGTTCTGCTCGGTCCTGCCCGGGCCCGCCCACTGGGTGTGCTTGTGGTACCAGACCAGGATCAGGTGGGCGACCAGCAGGCCCAGCATGATGCCCGGGACCAGCAGGACGTGGATGGTGAAGAAGCGCGGCACGATGTCGGTGCCGGGGAACTCGCCGCCGAACAGGAACATCTGGGCGTAGGTGCCGATCAGCGGCACGGCGAGGGTGGCGCCCTCCACGAAGCGCAGGCCGGTGCCCGAGAGCAGGTCGTCCGGGAGCGAGTAGCCGAAGAAGCCGTCGAGCAGCCCGAGGAACAGCAGCAGGAAGCCGAAGACCCAGTTGACCTCGCGCGGCTTGCGGAACGCGCCGGTGAAGAAGACCCGCATCATGTGGACGAACATCGCGGCGACGAACACCAGCGCGGCCCAGTGGTGGATCTGACGGATCAGCAGGCCGCCGCGCACCTCGAAGGAGATGCCGAGGGTGGAGGCGTAGGCCTCGGACATCCGGATGCCGCTCAGCGGGGCGTAGGCGCCGTGGTAGACGGTCTCGGCCATGCTCGGCTTGAAGAACATCGTCAGGTAGACGCCGGTCAGGATGATGATCAGGAAGCTGTAGAGGCAGATCTCGCCCAGCATGAAGGACCAGTGGTCCGGAAAGACCTTGCGCAGGTTGGTCCGGGCGAGCGAGTAGATGCCGAGCCGGCCGTCGAGCCAGTCGGCTTTCTCACGGGTGGTCATGGCACTCCCCTGATGCGTGCGGCCATTGAAACGGGGACTGCTCCTCGTTTCTGCTGTCGGCAGCGTAGCAGTAGTGGGGAGTGCTCCCCGTTTGGTGGTGGGGGCCTTAGGGTGGGCGCATGACGGACGAGCAGGCCGCACCCCGGCGGCGCGACGCGCGGCGCAACCGCGAGGCACTGGTGGCGGCCGCCACGGAGCTCTTCGCCGAGCAGGGGTTGGACGTCGCGTTCGACCTGATCGCCCGCCGGGCGGGCGTCGGCAACGCCACCCTCTACCGGCACTTCCCGAACCGGGAGGAGCTGATCGGCGAGGTCTTCGCCACAGCCGGCGACGCCATGCTGGAGGCGGGGGAGGCGGCCCTGACGGAGCCGGACGCCTGGACCGGGATCGAGCTCTACTTCGGGCGGGTCTTCGAACTGGTCGCCGCCAACCGGGGGTTGAACGACCTGGTGACCGCGGCCATCCCGGCGGTGCCGGCCATGATGGAGATCAGCCGGCGCAACGCCGAGACGGTCGGCGCCCTGGTGGAGCGGGCGCAGCGGCAGGGTGCCATGCGGCCGGACGTGGTGGTGATGGACCTGCTCTTCATGCTCGGCCCGCTCTGCCGCTCCGTCCCGGCCGCCGAAGCCGTCCGCCCGGGCCTGTGGCGCCGCTACCTGGCCCTCCAGTTGGACGCCTTCCGGGCGCGGGCGGAGCACCCGATCGCCGAACCCCCGGTCGGCACCGAGCAGTTGGACGAGCTCTTCACCGGCCTCTGGGAGGCGGAGCAGGCGTAGGCCCGGTGGTGGGCCCGCGCACCGCCTCGGGCGGCAGGACCACCACGTCGGTGCTCACCGGAGCGTGGACGTCCCCGCCGATGGCGACCGATCCGTGCCCCGCGGCCACCGCGACGGCGGGGAAAGCTGCGGATCGGATCAGGCGGGCCACTGCCGGTGGTGGCCGAAGCCCTGGGAGTTGTCGATCAGGCGGAGGTCGGTGGGGGTGAGCTCCCAGAGGGCGGTGCGGGCGAGGGCGGCGGTGAGGGCGGGGTCGTCGGCGAGGAAGGTGAAGCGGGTGGTGTAGGTGGTCCAGGCGGCGGCGCGGGCTTCGGGGTCGGTGAGGAGGTGGCAGGTGCCGTGGCCCTGGAGGCCGGTGATGGTGCGCCAGTCCTGGTGGTCGGCCTGGACTGTGAAGGCGGTGCGGGCGCCGTCGAGGGCGCGGCCGTGGCGGGTGGTGGGGGAGGAGACGAAGAGCAGGGTGGCGCGGTCGGTCGGGGCGTAGAGGACGGCACAGGCCTGGGGGCCGTCGGCGTCGGTGTAGGCGAGGGTGACGGTGGTGTGGGCGGCGAGGGCGTGGTGGAAGGCCGGGGCTGGGGAGCTGGTCATGGGGACATGATCGCCCGGGTGGGAGGGGAGTGGTGGGCGGGCGCTCCGGCGGCGGGTTGGTGGACGCGCCAACTCCGGTTCACGGGGGCGGAGTACGGGTTTCGGGTGGGTGGCCGGTGGTTAGGGTGAGCGGGTGGAGACAGGGATCTGGTCCGAGCCGCACCCGCATGTCCTGGGCGAGCCGGTGGCGATCGGCCGCTTGGTGGTCCGCAGCGAGCACGCGCTGGTCGCGGTGCGGTCGTTGGAGGCGTCCGCGCGCGGGTGCGGCTTCCTGGTGAAGGCGGTGGCGCGGCGCGGATCGCTGCCGCAGGAGGTCTGGGCCGGGATCCTCGGCGAGTTCGGGCCGCCGGGGCCGGACGGGCTGCCGGTCCGGTCGGACCTGCGGCTCGGGGTCGACGTCCCGGGCGGGTACCGGGGGCGGACCTTCGAGACGGGTGGCTCGGCCGGGACCGACGGGGAGACCTACGACGCGGAGCGGCTGGTCTGGCTCTCGCCGCTGCCGCCGCCGGGGCCGTTCGAGTTCACGGTGGAGTGGCCGAGCCTGGGCCTGGAGCGCACCGCGCTGACGCTGGACGGGGCGGCGGTCCGGCGGGCTGCGGAGCGGGCCGAGCCGTACTGGCCCTGACGCCCGGTCAGCCGCCCTCGTACGCGCGCCGGAGCGCGTCGACGTCGAGCTTGACCATCTCCAGCATCGCGCCGAAGGTGCGGGAGGCCTTCTCCGGGTCGGGGTCGGCGATCCACCCGGTCAGCGCGGCCGGGGTGATCTGCCAGGAGACCCCGAAGCGGTCCTTGAGCCAGCCGCAGGCCACCGGCTGCCCGCCGTCGGTGAGCCGCTCCCAGTAGTGGTCGAGCTCGGCCTGGTCGGCGCAGTCGACCTGGATCGAGACCGCCTCGTTGAAGGTGAACTCCGGCCCGCCGTCGAGCGCCACGAAGCGCTGGCCGTTGAGCTCGAACTCCACCGTCAGCACCGGCCCGGCGGGCCCCTGCTTCGAGGCGGGCCGGCGGAGCGTCCGGCCGGGCCGGAAGTCCGGGAAGACGGAGGCGTAGAACTCCGCCGCCTCCTCGGCCCGCCCGTCGAACCACAGGCAGATGGTGAGACCGTCGCTGCTCATGCCCTCATGGTGGAGCACGGAAATCGTTTGCCGGGGCGCGACACGTGGGCCAGGGTGGGCCGGTCGAAGTCGTCGTTCACGAGGAGGGCACGTGCCCGCACCGTCGGGGTTCGAGTACCAGCAGCGGCCGGACGGGACGGTGCTGATCCTGCACCACCGCAAGCCGGCCGGGACGCTCCGCGGGGGGCGGGCGGCGGAGTTCCTGGACGAGGTGGGGTCGGGGGACGCGCAGTTGGTGATGGCGCGGTGGACCGGCAACTACAAGCGGGGGAACGAGCGTTCGGCGAAGCAGCATCCGCGCAACTCCGGTCGCTGAGTCTGCGCGGTTCTTGCTGACGGGATGTCAGGAAGATGGTCAGAAGCCTTGACGCGTCCCGGCCGTGCCGCCGATCCTCGTCGCACTGTGCACGCGGGCCGTGACGGCCCGCCAAGGGCCGGATCGCGGAGGTGTCGGATGATGGCTGCTCGTCGCCCGGACCGCAGACGTGGAATCGTCGCGCTGCTGTCGTTGCTGCTCGCCGTTGCGGTGCTGCTGGTGGGTCCGGCCCCCGGGTCGGCCGCCGGGGCCGCCGCCGGGGGCAACTGGTGGGACCCGACGGCGCGGCCGGCGCCGGACTCGCAGATCAACGTGACGGGGGAGCCCTTCAAGGGCACCGACGCCAACGGGAAGGTGCGCGGCTTCGTCGACGCGCACGACCACCTGATGTCGGCGGAGGCCTTCGGCGGCCGGCTGATCTGCGGGCAGGCCTTCTCCCAGCAGGGGGTCGCGGACGCGCTCAAGGACTGTCCGGAGCACTACCCGGACGGCTCGCTGGCCATCTTCGACATGATCACCAACGGCGGTGACGGCCGGCACGACCCGGTCGGCTGGCCCACCTTCAAGGACTGGCCCGCCCACGACTCGCTGACCCACCAGCAGAACTACTACGCCTGGGTCGAGCGGGCCTGGCGCGGCGGCCAGCGGGTGCTGGTCAACGACCTGGTCACCAACGGCGTGATCTGCTCGGTCTACTTCTTCAAGGACCGCAGCTGCGACGAGATGACCTCGATCCGGCTCCAGGCCCAGAAGACCTACGAGCTCCAGGACTACGTGGACGCCATGTACGGCGGCCCGGGCAAGGGCTGGTTCCGGATCGTCACCGACTCCGCGATGGCCCGTCAGGTGATCCAGCAGGGCAAGCTCGCGGTGGTGCTCGGCGTGGAGACCTCCGAGCCCTTCGGCTGCAAGCAGATCCTCGACGTGGCCCAGTGCAGCAAGGACGACATCGACCGGGGGCTCGACGAGCTGCACCGGATCGGCGTGCGCAGCATGTTCCTCTGCCACAAGCTCGACAACGCGCTCTGCGGCGTGCGCTTCGACGAGGGGGCGCTCGGCACCGCGATCAACGTCGGCCAGTTCCTCTCCACCGGCACCTTCTGGAAGACCGAGAAGTGCGCCGGCCCGCAGCACGACAACCCGATCGGCCTGGCGCCGTCCGCCCAGGCCCAGGGCCTGCTCCCGGCCGGCACCTCGGTGCCCGGGTACGCCGCCGACGCGCAGTGCAACAGCCGGGGCCTCACCGACCTGGGCGCGTACGCGGTGCGCGGGCTGATGAAGCGCCACATGATGCTGGAGATCGACCACATGGGCGTCAAGGCGGCCGGGGCCGCCTTCGACATCCTGGAGTCCGCCTCCTACCCCGGCATCATCTCCTCGCACAGCTGGATGGACCTGGACTGGACCGAGCGGGTCTACAAGCTCGGCGGCTTCGTCGCCCAGTACATGCACGGCGCCGAGGGCTTCTCCGCCGAGGCGAAGCGGACCGACGCGCTGCGCGACAAGTACGGCGTCGGCTACGGCTACGGCACCGACATGAACGGCGTCGGCGGCTGGCCCGGCCCGCGCGGGGCGGACACCCCGAACCCGGTCCGCTATCCGTTCCGCTCCACCGACGGCGGCTCGCTGATCGACCGTCAGACCACCGGGCAGCGCACCTGGGACCTCAACACCGACGGCGCCGCGCACGTCGGGATGGTGCCGGACTGGATCGAGGACATCCGGCTGGTCGGCGGCCAGGGCGTGGTGGACGACCTGTTCCGCGGCGCCGAGTCCTACCTGACCACCTGGGGCTCCGCCGAGAAGCACAACGCCTCGGTGAACCTGGCCGCCGGCCGCCCGGCCGCCGCCAGCTCCACCGAGTGGAACCCCTTCGTCAGCTACGCCGCCGGGCGGGCGGTGGACGCCGACTCGGGCAGCCGCTGGGCCAGCGACTGGAGCGACGACCAGTGGCTGCGGATCGACCTCGGGGCGCCGACCGTGGTGGGCAGGGTCACCGTGCTCTGGGAGCGCGCCTACGCCAAGGGGTACCGGATCGAGGTCTCGGACGACGGCGCCTCCTGGCGGACCGTCTGGTCGACCGCCGAGGGCAACGGCGGACTGGACACCGCCGTCTTCCCGGCCACCCTGGCCCGGTACGTGCGGCTGCACGGCGAGCAGCGCGGCACGCAGTGGGGGTACTCGGTCTACGACCTGGGTGTGCACGGCAGTTGATCCTGCCGGGAGAGCGGGCCCCGTCGGCAGTCGCCGGCGGGGCCCGCTCAGCTTCCGCTCGGGGGGAGGACGAGGTAGGCCGGGCGGCCGGTGCGGCGGGCCTCGGCGACGGCGCGCAGCACCCGGCCGCGGCGGGTGTCGGCGAGGGCGACCAGCTCCTCGGCGGGGCGCAGTGCGAAGGCGTCGTGCTCGACCGGGTCCAGCACGATCCGGGCGGTCTCCGCCTCGGTGATCACCCCGCCGTCGAAGAACGCGGCCAGCCGCCAGGGCCAGTGGCGCTCGGGGGCGGACCAGGCCAGGACGAGGAGGGGCGGCGCGACGGCTGTGCGGGCGGCGGCGGGCAGGAAGCCGAGCTCCTCGACGGTCTCCCGGAGGGCGCACGCGAGCAGGTCCTCACCCTCCTCCAGGAAACCGCCGGGCAGCACGTACTGGTCCGGCCCCCGGACCGAGCGCAGGGCCAGCATCCGGCCGGCCGGGTCGGTGAAGAGCAGGCCCGCGCAGGCCAGGCCGTGCGGCAGCGTGGGCACGAACCGTTCGGGCGGGAGCCAGCCGGGCGGCAGCGGAGTGGGCACCCGGCCACCGTAACCGGCGGGGGCCACGGTGCTGACGAGGCATCAGTGCCGCCGGGGAAAAGGATTAATGGCCTGCGATCAAGACAGAGTCGGGCGTATGGTCATGAACCCCCTGAACGTGGAAGGAGGTTCACCCACCATGGGAATGTTCAAGGACGCCCCGCCCCACGACCATCCGGACTTCACCCAACTGCGCTTCATGGCAGCGGGTTCGCCGTCCTGGTGGAAGCTGAACCGGCACAAGGTGTTCGCGGTCGGCGGCCTGCTGGCCGGCTTCTGGCTGGCCGGTCACCACGACGGCGCCCCCGCCACCCCGGCCCCCGGCAGCGCCCCGCCGACGGCCACCGCCCCGGCCCGCTGATCCGCCCCGGGAGCTCCGGACCCGGCTGGCGGCTGCTCAGCGGGCAGCCAGCCAGTCGGTGAGGGCGGCCAGGGCGGGCTCCGGGTCGCGGCGGCCGAGGCCGATCCGGAAGCGGTCGGCGGGGACGGGCGTGAGCTCGGAGCGGAAGACGGAGGCGGGGAGCAGCAGCACCCCGGCCTGCTCGACCAGCTCGGTGCAGAAGCGTTCGACCCCGTCCGGGCCCAGGTAGCGGGGGAAGGCGACGCAGCCGCCGGCCGGGCCCTGCCACTCGAAGAGGCCGGGGTGGGCGGCGAAGAAGGCGTCGAAGACCGGGCGGTTGGCGTTCAGCAGCGCCCGATTGCGGGCCAGCAGGCGGTCGGAGGCCTTGACCGCGATCCGGGCCAGCAGCTCGCCCGGGGCCGAGTTGCAGATCGAGGTGTAGTGCTTGGCCCGCTCCAGCCGGGAGAGCAGCTCGCGGTCCCGGCAGACGATCCAGCCGACCCGCAGGCCGGGCAGGCCGAGCGCCTTGGAGGTGACGTTCAGGGAGAGGGCGTTCGGCGAGAGGTCGGTGGCCTGCGGGAGGGTGGTGGCCGGGTCGGCCTCCAGGCCGCGGTAGACCTCGTCGCTGAACAGGCGGATGCCGTGCTCGTCGCAGAGCTCGGCCAGCGCGGCCAGGTCGGCGGCGGGGATCAGCGCGCCGGTGGGGTTGTTGGGGAAGTTGACCGAGACCACCCGGGTGTTCGGCCGCAGCGCGGCCCGCACCTCGTCCAGGTCCAGGGCCCAGCCCCTCGCCGGGTCGAGGGCCACGCCGGTCACCTCGCAGATCGCCAGCGGGACGGTCTCGGCGGCCTGGTAGTTGGGGGTGACCACCACGGCGTGGTCGCCGGGGGAGAGCAGCACCCGCATCGCCAGGTAGAGCGCCTCCTCGGCACCGGCGAAGCAGATCACGTCCTCGGCCTCGGCCAGCACGCAGGTCTCGGCGACCGCCCGCCGCAGGCCCGGGTCGCCGTAGGTCTCGGTGTAGCCGAGGGTCAGCGTCTCCCAGGCCTCGCGGTCAGCCCCGTCGGCCAGCTCCAGCAGCTCGGTCATCCGCATGCTCTGCGCGTCGGAGGCGGTCAGGTGGTACCGGGCGGTGAACTCCCAGCGGGAGAAGTACGTCTCCAGCCGGAAGTCGGGCAGTGCGGTCACGCGGCGGCTCCCAGGTGCTGATGCGGGGCGGACGGCCCCATCCAACACCGGAACGGCCCGGGCCGCCCCCGCGCAACGGCGGGGACGGCCCGGGGAGGTGAGGGAGGGTCAGCCCTCCTGCATCCGCTCGCGCAGGTCCGCCAGGATTCCGGCGGCCTCCAGCAAGCCCGCTCGGGTGCAGCGGTCGATCCCGGCGGTGAGGCGGGCCACCGCCTGCTCGGTGCGGCCCAGGCGGCCGCCCTCCAGGACCGCGGCCAGCCGGACCGACTCGGCCCGCGAGCCCTCGCCGCGCTCGGCGCCCCGGTCGTAGGCGGCGATGGAGAGCTCGGCCTCGGCCAGGGCCTCCTCGAACCGCTCGGCCATCGCGTACACCCGGGCCCGGGAGTCGTGCGCCGATCCCTCCAGGTACCAGAAGTCCAGCTCCTCGCCGGCCTCCCGGGCCGCCTCGCGGATCCGGTCGGACTCGGCCAGCAGGGCCAGCGCGTCCGGCAGGCCGTCCGGGCCCCGGTCGCTCACGGTGAGGCGGGCGAACTGCTGGAAGGTGTCGGCCAGTTGGCCGGTGCGCGGAGCCTTGGCGTGCGAGGCCACGGCGCGCTCCCGGGCGGCCGCGGCGGCCTCCCAGTGGCCGGCCTCGGCCAGGGCGATGGTGGCCTCGCAGGCGACCATGGTGTGGATGTCCTGGTCCTCCCAGCCGGCCACCACGTCGGCCAGCTTCAGGTACTCCTCGGCCGCCTCGCGGTTCTCGTCCAGCGCGTACAGGCCGCGGGCCAGGTCCAGCCGGAGCTGGGCCACCAGCCGCTCGTCGACACCCTCGGTCTCCAGCAGGGCCGACTCCAGCACCGCGACGGCGTCCGCCGGGCGGCCCGTCTCCCGGAGCTGGTCGGCCAGTTGGCCGCGGATCTCGGCGGCGCCGGCGGCCTCGCCCTCGGCGTCCAGGCGGGCCGCCGCCTCGGAGAGGGCACGGACCGCACCGGCGTGGTCGCCGCCGTGCGCGTAGGCGTGGCCGAGCATCGCGTAGGTGGAGCCGAACGGGAAGCCGGAGTCGCCCCAGCGGTTGGCCTCGGCCAGCGCGCGGTGCAGCAGCGGCACCGCCTCGGCGGGCGCGCCGGCCTGGAACCGCAGCTGGCTCAGCAGGCTGAGGGTGCGCGGGGTGTGCCAGGGGGTCTCGGCCTTCTCCTGCAGCGCCAGCGCCTCCTCGGCCGCCGCCCCGGCCGGCTCCAGCTGCCCGGCCCGGCCCAGCGCGTCGGCCCGGTACATCAGCGCGGTGGCGGCGCGGTGCGGGTAACCGTGCGTCAGGGCCTGCGTCCGGTAGGCCTCCACCTCGCGCTCGAAGACGGCGGTGGCCTCGGCGGAGGGCTCGGGCAGCTCCGTGACCAGGCCCCGGTAGCCGGCCATCGCCCGGCACTGGCGCACCACCAGGACGTCCTCCGGGCCGGTGGCCCGGCCGGCCGCGAAGGCCTCCTCGGTGATCCGCAGGGCTTCGTCCAGCACCGCCCAGTCGGCGGTCCAGTCGTCGTCGGTGAAGTTGACCAGCGCGGCCCGGGCGCGCTGCGCGGCGGCCTTGTCCGGGTACCCGGCCAGCTCGAACTGCTGCTGGGCCTCGGCCAGTTCGGCGGCGGCGGTGTCGTCCTCGTCGCGGTCGAAGGCGTCCGAGGCGCGCTGCAGGGCGAGGTCGGCGAGCAGCCGTGCCTCGGGGCCGAGCTCGGCCGGGACGGGGGCGCCCCCGTCGGCCCGGCGCTCGGCGACCAGCTGCCAGAGGCGGTCCGCCTCGGGGTGCGCGGTCAGCCGCAACTTGCGGGCCCGCAGCACCAGTTCGGTGAAGTCCTCGGGCGCGGGCTCGGCCGGCCGGGCCGGTACCGCCGGGGCGGCGGGCACGGCGGCGCCCTGCTTGGCCCGCAGGCCGAGCGCCAGCGGCTCGGCCAGCAGCGGCTGCCGCTCCAGCCGCTCCCGGCGCCAGGAGCCGACCCGGTCGGTGCCGTTGCGGGCGTCGAAGCGGGCCGCCAGCTCCTCGGCCTGCGCACGCACCAGCTCCAGCAGCCCGGCCACCGTGGCCGGTCCGCCGGGCGGGCCGCTGACCGCGAGCTCGCCGTGGCCCTGGCCGGCCAGCCGGGCCAGCAGCAGCTCCACGCCGGTCAGGAAGGAGAGGTGGGAGATCGGGTCGCCCTGGGCGGCCGCGAACAGGTCGCGGTTCTCGGCCAGGATCTCCAGACCGCGCGCCGCGTTCCCGGAGAGCGCGCAGAACTCCAGGTGCAGGCCGATCTGGCTCGCCGCGTTGGACTTGCCGCGGGCCGCCCGGTACCCGGCCAGGTGGGCCGAGCGGGCCTGGTCGGTGCGGCCGAGCCGCAGCAGCGGCAGCAGCGCGTCGGCCTGGCTGGTGTAGGGCTCCTCGGCGCAGGTGTCGCTGCCGTCCAGCACCGGCGCCCAGGTCTCCAGGGCCCGGGCGTCGTCGCCGTGGCGGACGTGGTGGCGGGCCTGGGCGCGCAACTCGCAGGCGTGGCAGTCGCTGTAGCGGGTGCGCGGGCGACCGGCCCACAGGTCGTAGGCGTCCGGCTCGCCGGTGCCGGTGTGCGCGGCCAGGTGGAACCGCTGGGCGTAGTACGGCTGGAGGCCGAGGCCCTCGGTGCGGTACCGGTCGCGCATCTCGCCGTGCCAGCGCTCGATCGCCGCCAGCGGGACGTCCGGCACGCTGAGCAGCGCGCTGGCGACCCACTTGAAGCGCCAGAAGAGCTGGAGCCTGCTCCACTCGTTGAAGTCGTCCGGGTGCTGGTCCCAGAGCTTGAGGATCCGGGCGAAGACCACCGGGGCCTTGCGCGGCTCGGCGTCGTACTCGTACGCCTCCATCAGGTCGAAGAGCGCGAGCAGCAGCAGCTCGCGGTCGTCGAACTGCTCGGCGGCCTCGGCGAGTTCCTCGGCCTTTACGGTGCGCGGGCGGCCGTGAGGCTCGGTGTCGTTGTCGCGCAGCGCCTGGTAGAGCGCGTCCTTGGTGTCGGTCATCAGGACTCCTCGTGCGGCGCGGCCGACTCGTGGCCGAGCATGGCGTGGTCCAGCAGGCTGATGAAGGAGCGGTTGAGCAGGGCGCTCTCGCTCGACTTCAGCGGGCGGCGGGTGAGCAGCAGGGCCTGGCCGTAGAGCGCCTCCACCGCCGTCACCGCGAGCTCGCGGTGGCCGATCCCGGCGGCGCGGCGCACCAGCGGGTTGAGGTGGTTGAGCACCAGCTGGGCACGGGGCACCTCGGCCCGCAGCGAGCCCAGGATGTCCGCCCACAGGCCGTCGGCCTCGTCGGCCAGTTGGGCCCGGTTGCGCTCGTGCCGGGCCTCCCGGTTGTCCAGCAGCAGGGCCGGGGCGCTGGCCGGGTGGAAGGTGCGCAGCACCACGTCGCAGTCGAAGCGGCCGATCACCTCGCGGGCGACCGCCAGGAAGGCGGCCGCGGCCAGCTCGGCGTCGGGGGAGACGGCGTCCAGGTGGGCGGTGACGGTGCCCGGGTCCAGGTCGGCCACCGAGCTGCCGGGGCGGATCTCGGGCAGGCGGTGCACCAGGTCGCGGTCGTAGGTGTAGCCGCCGTTGACCACGCCGAGCCCGGCGGCCGCCGCGATCGGGGCCACCTGGCGGAACTCCTCCACGGTGCGGGCGACCAGCACCACGGGGTGCGCCCGGGCGAACTCGTCCAGCGTGACGTTGCCGTCGGTGGTCTCGAACGGCAGCCAGGGGAGCAGCATCTTCAGCAGCTCGTCGTCGTGCCGGGCCAGGGACTTGACGGCCAGGTGGTGCGCGCCGATGAAGCGGTGCAGCAGCGCCGGGTCGCTGGCCGACAGGCCGGTCAGCCAGTCCCGGATCCGGGCGCCGAGCGCGTCCCGGACGGCGGCCAGCGTCTCGTCCGCGTACAGGCCCTCGCGGGAGGCGGTCGGGCGCAGGCTGTCGGCGTCCACCACGCAGCGGACGAAGAAGGCCCAGTCCGGCAGGAGTTCGGGCGCGGTGTCGGAGACCAGCATGCCCTTGAGGTGCACCCGGTGGCCGGCCTGCCGGGACGGCGGCACGGCGTCGGGCAGGACGTAGGCCACGCCGCGCAGGCCGACCAGCGGCAGGTCCAGCTCGATGCTGTCCAGCGGGGTGAAGTCGAAGGTGGAGCGGCAGTACGCGGTGAGCGCCTCGCGGCGGGCCAGCGGGGAGCCGTAACCCGCCGCCCAGGGCGCCGGGTTGGGGTTCACCGGGATCTCGACCCCGCCGCCGTCGATCACGGTGACCTGATGGCGCAGCAGGCTGCCGTAGTGGCGGGCCAGTTCGAGCACCCTGCCGGGCGTGGTCCACTCGGCGGCGTCCGGGCGCGGGCGCAGCGTCACGGTGGTGCCGGGCTCCGGCTTGGCGCTCGCGGGCAGGGTGGTGATGGTGTACCGGCCGTCGGAGCCGCCGCGCCACTCGATCACCGGGGCGTCCGGGGTCTTCGCCGAACGGCTGACCACGGTGATCTCGTCGGCCACCACGAAGCAGGCCAGCAGGCCGATGCCGAACTGGCCGATGAAGTCGCTCCTGGCCTGGGCCAGGCCGGAGCCGTCCAGCCCGCCTTCGGCGGTCCGCTTGGAGCTGCGGCCGATGGTGGCCAGGAAGGTGTGCACGTCGGCCTCGCTGAGGCCGACGCCGGTGTCGGTGACGGAGAACTCCGCACCGGCCTTGATGGTGATCGTCGCCGGGGCGGCCGGGTCGAGCATCTGGCGGGCGGAGAGCGCGTCGACCGCGTTCTGCATCAGCTCGCGCAGGTAGACCCGCGGGCTGGAGTAGAGGTGGTGGGAGAGCAGGTCCACCAGACCGCGCAGGTCCACCTGGAAGGTGTGCGCGCCGGGGGCGTTGTTGGTGGAGGACACCGGTGCAGGCTCTTTCGGTGAGGGCGGGCGCAGGAAGAGGTGGGTCAGCGGGCGCAGGAGTCGCGGAGCCGGGTGAAGGCCGCGACCGGGTCCCGGTCCAGGTACTGCCAGGGGAACTCGGTCACCGCGTCGTCCAACTCCTCGAACAGGCGGCGGGCGTAGAACTTCTCGCCGACCATGGCGAGCGCCATCGCGAAGGTGTTGTGCGCCCCCTGCCAGCCGGGCTCGCGCCGGTAGTCGGGGTGGCCGACCGAGCGCTCGTAGGCCTCCCGCAGTTCGGCGACCACCTGACGGCTGCCCAGGTACTGCGAGTCCTCGCCGGACTCCAGGTCCAGCCAGTGCTCCAGGTGGGCGAGCACCACCAGCTCGGCCAGCCGGCTGCCGACCGGGGCGGCCAGCATGGAGGAGCGGGCGAAGGCGTGCATCTGCTCGTGCGAGCCGCCCCACTTGCGGCAGGTCTGCTGGAGCTGCTGGGTGTACGAGGCCCGGTGGAACGGGTGGCGGCGCACCGCGGCGTCGAACCGGGCCCGCACCACGGCCTGGCCCAGCGAGGCACCCCGGCCGGAGACCTGCAGGAAGTACCACGGGGCGAGCCAACCGGGCTCCCGCTCGGCCACCTCCAGCAGCTGCTCCTCGGCCTTCTCCAGCCGCTCGCCGAACAGCTTCCACTGCTCCTCGGAGACGTGCTGCGCACGGGCTCCGGTGCGAGCCTCCCAGGCCCAGGCGACCTGGCGGGCGCCGGAGACCAGCAGGGTCAGCGAGTCCGCCGGGTCGGCCGCCGACGCGGCGTCCAGCGTGCGCTCCAGGCCCTCGGCGTCGGTCACCAGGTCGATCAGCCTGGTCAGTTCGGCCTGGTCCTGCACGGCGGCCAGCTCGGCCCGCAGCACGGCCCAGCCGGCCGCACCGTCGGCCGCCGCGGCCTCCGCCAGGCGGAGCAGTTCACGGAGCCGCGGGTCCCCCAGGGCCGGGTCCAGCGTCGGCACCTGCTTCGAGCGCGCGGCCCGTCCGAACCCCCAGCCGGAGCGACCCGCAGAGCCGTCACCGGCGGACCGCCGTCGGAATAGCGCCATGATCTCGTTCCCCCGGGAGTCGTCCTCGGAATCTTCACCGGGCGCCCATGATCGGTGCCCGTGCCGGAATGACTATCACGGGCCGCCCACAGGGCCGACGGCACCCCGGTCGTTCGGGCACGGGCCGCAGGTCGGACGGAGCCGTGCGGCCGCTGTCATAAGCTGGGGCCTCCCGACTGCTGCACCCCGTGGCCGCCCCGCCCGCCCCGCTCCGAAAGGCCAGCCAGCCGATGGCTCCCCAGCTCTCCGTCGTCGTCCCCGTCTACAACGTCGAGCAGTACCTGGAGGAGTGCCTCGACTCCATCGCCGCGCAGACCTTCACCGACTTCGAGTGCGTGATGGTGGACGACGGCTCGACCGACTCCAGCGCCGCCCTCGCCGAGCGGTACGTGGCCAAGGACTCCCGCTTCCGGCTGGTGCGGCAGGAGAACAAGGGCCTCGGCGCCGCCCGCAACACCGGCTACCGCAACATCTCGCCGGGCTCGACGTACCTCACCTTCGTGGACAGCGACGACACCGTGCCGCCCGGCGCGTACCGGCTGATGATCTCCACCCTGGAGCAGACCGGCTCGGACTTCGTCACCGGCAACACCCTGCGCCTGCGGATCGCCGGCCTGCAGCCCTCCGGCGCCCACCGCCGCGCCTTCGGCCGCACCCGGCTGCAGACCCACGTCAGCGAGTTCCCCGCGCTGCTCACCGACCGGACGGCCTGGAACAAGGTCTACCGCCGCTCCTTCTTCGACGAGGCCGGCGTGCTCTACCCCGAGGGCATCCTCTACGAGGACGCGCCGGTCAGCGTGCCGCACCACTTCCTGGCCAAGAGCGTGGACGTGCTCTCCGAGCCGATCTACCACTGGCGGATCCGCGAGGACGGCGCCTCCATCACCCAGCAGCGCACCGACACCCGGGGCCTGACGGACCGGGTGCGCTCGATGCAGCTGGTCCGCGAGTGGCTGCGGGCCCGGCCGGAGGCGAAGTTCCGCGAGGAGTACCTCGCGGCCTACGACGCCAACTGCCTGACCGAGGAGATCCCGATGTTCTTCTCGACCGTGCCCGACGGCGACGCGAACTACCGCGCGGCGTACCAGGAGCACGTCAGCCGGCTGCTGCGGGAGATCGGCGTCGAGAAGCTGGAGGGCCTGCGTCCGCTGCCCAAGCTCAAGTACCGCCTCACGCTGGAGAACCGGCTGGACTACCTGGTCACCCTCCAGCGGCTGCACCGCCGCTACCGCAAGCTGCGCGGCTGATCCGCGGGTGTCCGCGGTCGAGGCCCTGCTGCGGGCGGCGGGTGACGCCTGCGAAGGACAACTCCGCTCCTGGGTGCGGGAGTTGGACGGCCTGCCGGCGGAGGTCGCGGCCTACCAGTTCGGTTGGGCCGGGGAGGGGGAGCGCGGCAAGGCCGTCCGGGCCGCGCTGACCCTGGCCTGCGCGCGGGCGGTCGGCGGCGAGGCGCGGGCCGCCGTGCCGGCCGCCGCCGCGGTGGAGATGGTGCACAACCTCTCGCTGCTCTACGACGACGTGCTGGACGGCGATCCGGTGCGCCGTCACCGGGACGCCGCCTGGCGGGTGTTCGGCCCCTCGGCGGCCGCCCGGGCCGCCGACGCGCTGCTGCTGGTCTCCTTCGACGTGCTCGCCGCCCCGGACGGCGCGCCCGAGGCGGTGGCCCGGGAGGCCTCCGCCGCCCTGCTGGAGACCCTGGTCGCGCTGGCCGTGGGGGAGGGCCTCGACCTGGTCTTCGAGCGGCGGGACGGGGTGACACTGGACGAGTGCCTGGAGATGGTCGAGGGCAAGACCGCCTCGCTGTTCGCCTGCGCCTGCCGCCTCGGCGCGCTCTACGGCGGGGCCGGCCCGGAGGCCGCGAGCGCGTGGGCGGCCTTCGGCCGCGACCTGGGGACGGCCTTCCAGATGACCGACGACCTGCTCGGCATCTGGGGCGACCCGGCCGTCACCGGCAAACCGGTCTTCGCCGACCTGGCCCGCCGCAAGCTCTCCGTCCCGGTGGTGGCCGCCCTGGACTCCGGTACGCCGGAGGGCGCGGAGCTCGCCCGGGAGTACCGCCGCCCGGAGGCCCGGCCCGAGGAACTGGCACGGCTGGTGGAGCTGGCCGGCGGCCGCCGCTGGACCGTCGAACGCGCCGCCGCCCACGCCGCCGCGGCCCGCACCCGCCTGGCGGGGCTCACCGACGACCGCGCGGCTGCGGCCGAACTCGCCCTGCTGGTCGCCCTGGTGGTCGACCGCGAGCACTGACCGCCCGGCGAGGAGACCGCCCCTAGGCCCTCGGCTCCCAGGGGGCCGGGCCGTCGAGGAGGTGGGGGCGGCCCTGGTGGTACAGCTCGGCGTCGACCTGCTTCAGGCGGTGCAGCTCCGGGGGCTGGTGGAGCTGGTGCACCTCGGCCGGGGCGGCGGGATGGCGGGCGGCTTCGAGCAGGGCGTTGACGGCCAGGCGGGGGGCCTGGTTGGCACCCTCCATGGTGGCGAGGTTGACGGGGCAGCGGACGTGGTCGCCGGCCAGGAAGAGGTTGGGGGCGGCGGTGACGGCGGACGGGCGGGCGGCCCAGGAGCCGGTGGTGTTGATGAGCAGGGCCTCGTCGTTGACGGCCGGGCCCGGGCCGTCGAGACCGCGGACGGCCGGGTCGAGGTGCCAGGAGTGCAGCAGCTCCTGACGGAGCCTCGGGCGGCCGGGGCCGTTCAGACCGTCGCAGAGCTGGGCCCAGACCTCGGCGGCCACCTCGGCCCGGGTGCACTCGCGGGCCGGTTTGCCGTAGAGGATCCCGGGGGTGTCCCAGGCGGAGACGTCCACCGAGAGGCAGTCCGCCACCGTGCCGTCCCCGTAGGTGGCGCGGAAGTCGTGGTCCCAGAACTGGGCCTGGCTGATCGAGGTCAGTGCCCAGGGCGAGTCCAGGAAGATCACGTGGCCGTGGACCACCGGCACCGGCTCGCGCAGGTAGAACTGGATGCCCACCATCCAGTCCGTGCGCAGCTCGGTCACGCTCTTCAACTCCGGGTCGGCGGCGGCCAGTCCGCGCTCCAGCAGGGCGCCCAGCCGGTCCACCGGGAGCGCGCAGACGTACCAGTCGGCGGTCAGCTCCTCACGCTCGCCGTGCGGCCCGCGGAGCACCGCGCCGGTGACCGCGCCGCCCGAGACGGTCAGCCGCTCCACCCGTCGGCCGAGCTCCAACCGCACGCCCAGGGAGGCGAGGTGACGGACCCACGGGTCGATCCAGGCGGTGCTGGTCGGGCCGTTCAGCACCCGGTCGGCCGGCTGCACCTCGCCCCGGCCGAGGAAGCCGTAGCAGAAGGCCTCCAGGAAGCCGCCGACGGTGTGGGTGCTGCAGACCTCGGCCCGGGCCGCCACCACCGTGCGGGTGGTGCCGACCACGCAGGCCTTGCGGTACTCCTCCGAGGAGCCCTCGGCCCGGCTGAAGTCCCACCAGGGGGTGTGCTCCCACTGGCCGAGGCGGCGCTCCTCGCTGCTGGTGATGTAGACCAGCAGGCGGTTGGCGTAGTAGAGCAGTTCCTCGGAGGTGAGCCCGGTGCCGTCGGTGCCCAGGCCGATGGCCCGCAGGAACTCCAGCGGGCTGCGTGCCCCGGCGGCCAGTGAGACGTCGGTGAGGCGTTCGCCGACCCGGCCGGAGCGGGCGGAGAGCATGTGGCTGGCCTCCCGCAGGTTCCCGGCGACCCCGTCGGGCTGCCCGGCGAGCGGTATCCGGCGCAGCGTGTCCGGGAGGCTGCGGTAGAAGCCGGGGAAGAAGCGGAAGCCGTGCTCGCTCGGCAGGTCGAGCCGTCCGCCGGTGCCGGTACCGGGCACCGAGGCGCTGCGGGCCTTGCCGCCCCAGCCGGTCGGCTCCACCACCGTCACCTCGAAGCCGCGTTCGGCCAGTTCCGTCGCCGCCGTCAGCCCGGCCACCCCGCCGCCGAGCACCGCCACCCGTCCACCCCTGGCCGCCACCGTTCGGTCCCCCCGTTCCGTGCCCGCCCCCGTGCGGGGCGCTCGGGCCCGATTCGATCATGCGGAGGGGACCCGTCGGAACGGCCCGGAGATCCGCCCGGGGGTGGAACCGGAGCGGCGGGGGTGACGGACGGTCAGGCCCGCCGCAGCGCCTCGGTGAAGGCCTTCGCCCGGCGGGTGATCTCGGCCCAGTCCCCGGCCGCGACCGCGGCCGGGGGCACCACGTCGGTGCCCGCGCAGACGGCGAGCGCGCCGTGGGCCAGGAAGTCGGCGGCGTTGCCCGCGTTGACCCCGCCGGAGGCGACCAGCGGGACGCCCGGGTAGGGGCCCTGGAGGTCCTTGAAGTAGCCGGGGCCGAAGGCCTTGGCGGGGAAGATCTTCACGGCGGCGGCGCCCAGGTCCAGCGCGGCGGCCACCTCGGTCGGGGTGAGCGCACCGAGCAGGACGGGGGCGCCGGCCCGGTGGGCGGCCTCGGCCACCTCGGGCCGAAGGCCGGGGGTGACCAGGAAGCGGGCCCCGGCCTCCAGGGCCTCGGCGGCCTGGTCGGCGGTGAGCACGGTGCCCACCCCGACCGGGTGGCCGGCCGCCGCGGCCCGGGCCAGGTGGGTGGTCACCTCCGGGGTGGTGAAGGTGAGTTCGGTCCAGCCGATGCCGCCGGCCGCGAGCGCCTCGCAGAGCGCGGCGGCGTCGGGTATGTGCGGTGCGCGGACCACGGCGATCACCGGGTCCTCGGCGAGCGCGGCCCGCAGGCCGGCGGGGGAAGGCAGAACGGTGGTCATCGGGCTCGGGTCCCTTGTTCGGTGCGGCGCAGGGCCCGGCCGGGCAGCGCGCCGGTCGGTCGGCCCTGGGAGAGGACGGGGCGGCCGTTGACGTAGACGTACTCGATGCCGACGGCCGGGGTGCGGGGGTGGTCGAAGGTGGCCGCGTCCCGGACGGTCTCCGGGTCGAACAGCACCAGGTCGGCGTGGAAGCCGGGGCGGACCAGCCCGCGCCGGTCCAGCCGCAGCCGGCGGGCCGGGCGGCCGGTCATCCGGGTGACGGCCTGCTCCAGCGTCAGCACGCCCAACTCCCGCCCGTAGTGGCCGAGGTAGCGGGGGAAGGTGCCCCAGGCCCGGGGATGCGGGCGGGCGCCGACCAGCAGCCCGTCGCTGCCCGCGGTGTGCGCGGAGTGGGCCATCACGGCGCGGACGTTCTCCTCGTGGCCGACGTGCTGGAGGATGGTGGTGGCGAGGCGGTCCGCGATCAGCAGGTCGAGGAACACCTCGGTGCCGGACGTCCCGGCGGCGTCCGCGAGTTGGGCCACCGTACGGCCCACCCGGTCGGCCAGCGCGGGCTCGCCGACGCCGGAGACCTGGATGGTCTCCCAGTCGGTGACCACCCCGTGGCAGCCGTCGCTGCCCTTCTCCTCGACCTCGATCCGCACGCCCTCCCGGACGGCCGGGTCGGCCAGCCGGGCCAGGGTCGCGTCCGGGCCGCCTTCGGTGGCCCAACTCGGCAGCAGGGCGGCCAGGGTGGTGGAGCCGGGCAGGTAGGGGTAGCTGTCCAGGGTGAGGTCCACCCCGTCGGCCAGCGCCCGGTCCACCAGCTCCAGCAGCTCGCCGGCCCGGCCCCGGTTGACGCCGAAGTTCATCGTGGCGTGGGTCAGGTGCAGCGGGCAGCCGGACCGTGCGGAGATCTCCACCATCTCCGCGTAGCCCTCCAACGCACCTGCTCCGTAGGAGCGCTGGTGCGGCGCGTGGAAGCCGCCGTAGTGCGCGACCACCTCGCAGAGCGAGACCAGTTCCTCGGTGTCCGCGTACATCCCCGGGGTGTAGGTCAGGCCGGTGGACAGGCCCACGGCGCCCTCGGCCATCCCCTGCGCCAGCGTCCCGCGCATCCGGCTGAGCTCGGCCGGGGTCGGCGGGCGGTTCTCCCAGCCCATCGCCAGCATCCGCAGCGAGCCGTGCGGCACCAGGTAGCAGGCGTTCACCGCGATGCCGGCGTCGAGGCGGTCCAGGTACTGGCCGACGCTGCGCCAGCTCCAGTCGAAGCCCTCGGGGTCGCCGTTCCAGCCCGCGAGCTGGCGGCGCAGGGCGGGGAGGGTGGCGTCGTCCACGGGGGCGTAGGAGAGGCCGTCCTGCCCGAGCACCTCGCAGGTGACGCCCTGGGTGACCCGCGAGGGGTGGGCGGGCTCGGCCAGCAGCCGCAGGTCGGAGTGCGCGTGCATGTCGATGAAGCCGGGCGCCAGCACCAGGCCGTCGGCGTCGATCACCTGACGGGCGCTCAGGCCGGGGCCGATCTCCTCGATCAGCCCGTCGGTGACGGTGACGTCGGCCCGGTACCGGTCGGCGCCGCTGCCGTCGACGACGGTGGCGCCGCGGAAGAGCAGGTCGGCCATCAGAAGAAGGTCCGCACCAGGTCGACCACCTGAGGCTCGTCGGCGTCGGCGTCGTCCAGCACCGGGATGAGCTGCCACTTGTCGAAGGCGGTGCACGGGTGCGAGAGGCCGAGGCGGACCACCGCGCCGACCGGGGCGGCCTCGCCGGCGTCGCGCAGGAAGGCGTGCTGGTCGTTCAGTGCGGTGACCGTGGCGCCCTTCAACTCATCTCCGCCCCTGACGAGTTGCGGCTCGGGCAGACCCTCGTCGTACGGGAGGTCGCGCTTGCCGCCGTCCAGCAGGCTCAGCTGCGGTTCGGGGTGCGAGACCACCCGGGCCCAGCCGTGCATGGCGGAGCGGAACGGGCGGCCCCGGCCGTCCCGGGCCAGCGGGGAGATGCCCCGGTAGAAGCCGTCGTCGTGCACCAGGTAGGCGCCGGAGCGCAGCACCAGCGGGGCGCCGCCGACCTCCCGGGCGACCGGGGCCAGCTCCTCCACCACGGTGTCGAAGTAGGCGCTGCCGCCGGCCGTCACCAGGGGGTGCGGGCCGGGGTAGTCGTCGGCCAGCGAGCGGTGCAGGTAGGCGAGTTGGCGAAGGTAGTCGCGGACGGTGTCCAGCCCTGCGCGGCTCGCGTCGTGGGCCAGGGCGCCCTCGTAGCCGCAGACCCCGGCGAGCCGCAGGGCGGGGGAGCGGAGCACCTCGGCGGCCACCTCCAGGGCCTCCGGGACGCCGCGGGCGCCGGTGCGGCCGTGCGGGCCGCCGAGCTCGACCAGCACCTCCACCGGCCGCTCGGCGGCGGTGGTGCGCAGCGCCCGGTCCATCAGCCGCACGCTCGCCACCGAGTCCACCCAGGAGACCACCGCGAAGTCCGGGTCGGCCGCCAGCTCGCCCGCCAGCCAGGCCAGGCCGGCCGGGTCGAGCAGGGTGTTGGCCAGCAGCACCCGCTGCACGCCGAAGGCCCGGGCGACCCGGAGCTGGGAGAGGTTGGCCAGGGTGATGCCGTGGCAGCCCGCCTCGATCTGGGACTGCCAGAGGGCGGGGGCCATGGTGGTCTTGCCGTGCGGGGCCAGTGCGACCCCGGCCTCGTCGCACCAGGCCGCCATGGTGCGCAGGTTGTGCGCCAGGGCGCCCGCGTCGAGCGTGAGCATCGGGGTGCCGAGCTGGGTCAGGCGCGGCCCGGTGGCCAGGTACTCACGGGCCGTCAGGCCCCAGGCGGCAGGCGGCAGTGCCTTGAACCGCCAGTCGAGCCGCTCCTCGGCCAGGGCGGCCACCAGGCCGCCGTCGATCCCCGGTCCCTCGACGCTGGTGGCGTAGCACTGCGGGCCCACTGCTGTACCTCCGGTGAAAGTTGCAACATGTGCAACGGTGATTGCGCATGTTGGTATGACGGTTCTAGCATTCGGGCCGGGCGCAGTCAACGGACCGCCCGGTCACAGGGGAGTGCACACCATGACTGTTCACCACGCGGGCGTCGGAGCGGCCCAAGCGGTCTGCCTCGGTGAGTCGATGGCCGTGCTGCTGCCGGACCGTCGGGGACCGCTGGACACCGTCACCTCCTTCGCCCCCGCCGTCGGCGGCGCCGAGTCCAACGTGGCCTGTGCGCTGGCCGCCCTCGGGGTCTCCGCCGCCTGGGTCAGCCGGGTCGGCGCCGACGGCTTCGGCCGCCGCCTCACCGAGGAGCTGGCGGCCCGCGGCGTGGACGTCTCCGGCGTGCTCACCGACCCCGAGCGGGCCACCGGCGTCTACCTCAAGGAGACCGGCGGCACCGACCACCCGCACGACCTCGGCCCCGGCCGCAGCCGCCTGCACTACTACCGCAACGGCTCCGCCGCCTCCGCCCTCTCCCCGGCCGTGCTCGCCGAACCGGCCGTCGCCCGGCTGCTCGACGGCGCCCGGCTGCTCCACCTCTCCGGCATCACCCCCGCGCTCTCCGACGGCTGCCTGGCGCTGGTCCGCGCCCTGCTCGCCGACCGCCGCCCCGGACGCCTGGTCAGCTTCGACCTCAACTGGCGCCCGGCCCTGTGGCGGGACCGCGACCCGGCCGTGCTGCCCGCCCTGCTGGACGCCGCCGACGTGCTGCTGCTCGGCGCCGACGAGGCCGAGGCCGCCTTCGGCGCGGGCGAGCCCGGGAAGCTGCGCGAGCTCTTCCCCTCACCCGGGGTGCTGGTGGTCAAGGACGCCGCCCACCAGGCGAGCGAGGTGGGCAAGGACGGCAGCGCCGTCACCGAACCCGCGCTGGCGGTGGAGGTGCTGGAGCCGACCGGCGCCGGGGACGCCTTCGCGGGGGGCTACCTGGCGGGCACCCTGCGGGGGCTCGGCGGACGCGGGCGGCTGAGGCTCGGTCACCTCTGCGCCGCCTCCGCCCTCACCACCCCCGGGGACCACGGCGTGCTGCCGCCCGAGCGGGTGATCAGCGCCCTGCTCGCCGCCTCCGCGGAGGAGTGGGCCGCGACCCGGGTGACGGCGGATGGCATCGTGTCCCCTGTCCTGCCCTGACGTGCACCACGGAGCCCGAGCCACCATGAACCAGACCGCCGTGAACCCGACATGAGCCAGACCGTCACCCGCGCCCTGCGCCTGCTCGCCGAACTCGGCGAGGGCGAACGCTCCCTGGACCAGCTCGCCGAACTGATCGGGGTGCACAAGACCACCGTGCTCCGCCTGCTCCAGTCCCTGGAGGAGGAGCGCTTCGTCTACCGCGACGCCGCCTACCGCTACCACCTGGGCGCCGGCCTGTTCGCCCTGGCCGGGCTCGCCCTGGAGCAGCGCGGCATCCGCGCCGTGGCCGCCCCCCACCTGCGCGAGCTCAACGCCGCCACCGGCCAGACCGTCCACCTGGCCGCCTACGAGGGCGGCGAGGTGGTCTACATCGACAAGTACGACTCCCGGCACCCCGTGCGGATGTACTCCCGGGTCGGCCTGCGGGCCGCCCTGCACAACACCGCCGTGGCCAAGGTCCTGCTCGCCGACCTCCCGCTCGCCGAGCGGCGCCGGGTGGTGGAGACGATCGAGTACACCCGCCACACCCCCCGCACCATCACCGACCCGGCCGCCCTGCTCGCCGAGCTGGACACCGTCGCCGCCCAGGGCTGGGCCCAGGACCACGCCGAGCACGAGTCCTTCATCAACTGCGTGGCCGCGCCCGTCCGGGACGCCACCGGGCGGGTGGTCGCGGCCGCCTCCATCTCGGTGCCCGACGTGGTGCTCCCGTACGAGCGGGTGCTGGAGCTGGTGCCGCAGCTGCGCGCCACCGCCGCCGCCATCTCGGCCGACGCCGGGCTGCCCCCCAAGACCCCCTGATGGTTCCTCAGCAAGGAGACTGACCGCATGTCCCAGAAGACCGAGATCCGCACCGACGGCGCCCCCGCCCCCGCCTGGATGTTCTCCCAGGGCGTCCGCAAGGGCCCGATCCTCCAGGTCTCCGGCCAGGGCCCGCAGGACCCGGCCACCGGCGAGTACCTCCACCACGGCGACGTGAAGGCGCAGACCCGCCGCACCCTGGAGAACGTCAAGGCGATCGTCGAGGCCGGCGGCGGCACCGTGGAGGACGTGGTGATGTTCCGCGTCTACCTCACCAAGCGCTCCGACTTCGCGCTGATGAACGAGGTCTACGCCGCCTTCATCGAGGAGAACGTCAAGCCGGGCGGGGTGAAGCCCTGCCGCACCACGATCTTCTGCGAGCTGCCGCAGGAGCCGATGCTGGTCGAGATCGACGCCCAGGCCGTGCTCGACTGACGGCGGCTCAGGGCCCCGCTCAGAACACCGGGACGCCGTCCGGCCCGGCGGGCGGCACCCAGCCGACCGCCGAGGCCCGGTGCTCCGTGAAGGCGGACAGCGCGTCCTTCTCGGCCAGGCGCCGCTGCACCCGGACGAAGTGCCCGGGATCCCGCAGGTAGGCGCAGAACACCAGCCCCTCGTCCCCCGGGCCGTCCCGGTACCCGTAGCCGAGGCGGAGCATCCGGGCGCCGCCGTCCTGGCGGGGGCTGGCCAGCCGGACGTGCGAGGTGGCGGGCACCACGTAACGGCCGTCCGGGTACTTGGCGTACAGGTCCGGCTCGTCCTGCTCGACGCTGCCGCCGAGCGGGGCGCCGTCCTCCCGGCGGCGGCCGAACACCTCCTCCTGACGCTCCGTCGGGAGGTCGGTGAAGCCGGCCACGTCCATCGCGATCCGCCGGTACACCAGGTGGCAGCCGCCCGCGTACGGGCCGTCCGCGAGCCAGATCCGGTCCCGTTCGGCCGGAGCCGGGTTGGCGGTGCCGTCCTTGAAGCCGAACAGGTTGCGCGGCGTCTCGCCGGGCGCGGTCGGCGGCAGCTGCCCGGCCTGCCGCCACCGCGGCGTCAGCAACCCGGCCGCCCGGCCGTCCAGCACCGCCGCCGCGCCGTCGAGCTGCTCGGGCCCCTCGGCCCCGCAGAGCTGGACCAGCACGTCCGCGCCGCTGCGCGCCGGGTCCAGCCGGTCGCCCGGGAAGGGCGGCAGCTCGGCCAGGGCGGGGGCCGCCAGCGGCAGGCGGTGCAGCGCGCCCGGGCCGAGGGCCAGCGCGGCGCGCGGGCTCCCGTCCAGGGCCCTGGTCCAGGCCGCGACCAGGGCGCGCAGCGCGGCCGCGCCGGCGCTGCCGGTGACCGCCTCCGGGAGGTCGTAGGCGAGCACCAGGGTGTGGGGCGACTGCGGCTCGGTGAGCAGGAGTTGGGGCCGCACGGCGGGCGAGGGCTCCGGCGGGGGCGGCGCCCCGGCCGTCGTCCTGGCGGCCCGGGGCGCGCTGGCGGCGAGGGCGGCACCGGCGGTCAGGGCGGCGGCGCCGCCCAGGACCAGGCGCCGGGGGAGCGGCGGGCGGGGGGACGGGGAGGAGTGCACGGTGGCGATTGAACCCCCTGGGCGGGACGGCTGCGAGCCGTGCGCGGCCGTCGTGTCGTCGGGAGCGGCCGGTGCACGCCGGGGCGCCGGTCCCCGGGGCGGTGCGGGAGCGCGGGCGTCCGGGCGCCGGGGCGTTCCCGTCGGCCCACCCCGGGCGGTGAGGGATTCCGCCCGTCCGGACGAGCGTGCGCTCGCCCGGACGGGAGCTCACGGTGAGGGCGCGGGCGTGGGCTGCCCGGCGACCTCCCACGGCGTGGCCGGTACCCGCTGCGCTGCCCGACGCTCCGTCAGGTCCACCGTCACCGGCCGCGGCAGGCCGTCCACCCGCAGCTGGAACCTGCGCAGGTTCCCGTCGCCGTCCACCCAGTAGGAGAGCCGGGCCCCGCCGTCGGCGGCCCCCTTGGGCAGCGGCCCCGAGAACACCCCGTAGAGGTGGCCGCCGTCCAGCCGCTCGTCGCGCAGCCAGCGGGCGCCGGACTGGGCGAGCAGCTGGGCGTTGTCGGGGCGGTCGGCGCCGAGGACCATCAGGACCCGCAGCGCCGCGTCCAGCGGGTCGGTGGTGTACGCGCGGGCCGACCAGGCGGTGGGCGGCATCGACTCCGCCGCGTGCGCCGCCTCCGGCAGGGTCCTCCGGTTCCCGTCCGGGGCCACGCCCAGACCGGTGGTGTCCCAGGCGATCAGCCCCGCCGCCCCGGTGGCCGACTCGTACGCCCCGACCGCGTGCCCCGTCCGGTAGTCCACCAGCCCGCGCACCTTCGTCCCGGCCTCGCCGTCCGGCACCTCCACCTCGACCACGACCGGGCTCGCCGTGTAGCTGGTCAGCCGGGACAGGGCCAGCCGCGCCGCCTCGTCGGTGGTCACCGGCCGGCTCGGAGCCGCCCCGCCGCCCCGGGCCGCCACCCCGCCCACCACCGCCGCGGCCACCAGGCCCGCCCCGGCCACCACCACTGCCGTCCTCCTGCCGCGCACCGCACACCCCTCGCCTCTCGCCTGCCGGGCCGTCAGTTCAGCGCCCGGCGGTCGGCGCGGCAAAGGAACGCGCCCCGTACGGCGGCCGGTTCACCCGCTCGGGCCCCGTACGGCGGAGGCGTCGAGCAGGACCTGGTTCCTGGTCCAGCAGTCGGACGTCCGGGTGCCGACCTCGGCGCCGCAGGCCGCGCAGACCAGATTGGGCCCGTTCAGACCGTCGAGCCGGCAGCAGCCGTCGAGGCGGTCCTCGTCCGGGTGGAGTGCCGCGCCCGGCAGGTCGTCCGGGTTCAGCACGAAGCACCCCGCCGCCTCGTCGACCGTGAACGTGCCCGGCGCCATCACCGGCTTCGCGGTCCCGCGCCGGTCCCGCTGCCCGGCGTCACGGGCGGGCCGGGCCCGGCGGAGCGCGGTGGTCAGCGGCGCGGCGCAGGCCGAGCAGGTGAAGACGGTCATCCGGCCATTCTGCCCGCCCGCTGTCCTCGGCTCGCGGCTCGCGGCTCACTGCTCACGGGGCGAGCAGCTCCGACGACAACTCTCCGAGTACCTCGCGGAGCACCGGTCCACCCCGTACGCCTGGAGGCGTCCCTCAACTCTCCTGTGAGGATCCTCTCCTGACGCACCGACAGCCATCCCCCGAGGTCTGTCGGTGCCCCGCCGTACGGTCCCGGCATGGATACCACCACCGCCCCCGCAGGGGCCCGCACCTGGCCCGACGCCGTCGGACACCCCGGTCTGGACGGTGCCCCCGTCACCTGGGTCACCCCCGCCCTCCGGGACGCGCTCGCCGCGCTGGCCGCCCACCTCGATCCGCTCTCCACCGCGGCCGACCCCGACGCCGGTGCCTGCGACGCGCTCCGACTGGTGCTCGCCGCCGCCTACGACACCGGTGACCCCGGCGAACCGCGCGGCCAGCTCTACGTCACCCCCGCCGTCGCCCAACTCGGCCACCGGCCCGTCTGGATCCACCGCTCCCGCCCGGGCGGCCCCCTCACCGCTCGCTTCCCCACCGACCCCTGGCCGGACTGACGCCCGGTCAGTCGCCCCGCAGGCGGGTGGCGATGGCCCGGGCGCAGGCCGGTGCGGGGGTGCGGGTCGTGTCGACCTCCAGGTCGTAGCGCACGCCCACGTGCACCGGCCCCGCCTGGGAGGCCGCCATCCCGGTGACCCGGTCGCCGCGCAGCCGCTCCCGCCGGGCGGCCTCCTCGGGCTCGCAGCGGACCCCGACCCAGAGCGCGTCCATCCCCTCCAGGGCCTGCTGCCAACGGAGTTGGGACTCGGCCCCGCCCAGGAACACATCGTCCACCACGACCCGCGCCCCGGCCCGGGCCGTCGCCACCACCCCCGCCATCCAGGCCGCCTCCAGCACCCGGAACCCGGCCCCGACCTCCACCCCGCCGTCCTCGGCGAAGGCGATCCCCTCCTCCCCCTCCCGCAGCCGCGCGGGCAGCGCCTCGACGAACCCGTCGATCCCGAACGCGAGCCAGGGCTCGGGCAGGGCCGCCTGCAGCTCCCGCACGATGCTCGACTTCCCGGAGCTGGAGCCGCCGTTGAGGATGATCACCCGAATCGTCATGCCTCCACCGTAGGCGCCGCCCGGGCCGGTCCGGACTCCTCGCGGAAGGTTTCGCGGTACGTGCGCGGCGGGACCCCGACGTGCGCCTTGAACAGGGCCCGGAAGTTGGCCGGGGTGCCCAGGCCGCAGCGGCGGGCGACGGCCTCGACGGTGAGGTCGCCGGAGGTGAGGAGTTCGCGGGCGCGGGCGAGCCGGGCGTCGAGCAGCCAGCGCATGGGCGGCTGGCCGGTGTCGGCGTGGAAGCGGCGGATCAGGGTCCGCCGGGACAGACCGGCCCGGTGCGCCAACTGGTCCACGGTGAGCGGTCGGTGGAGGTGGCGCAGCGCCCAGTCGTACAGGTCGGGGACGGACGAGGACCGGGGCCGCACCGGCAGGTCGATGAACTGGGCCTGGCCGCCGGTGCGGTGCGGGGCCGCCACCAGCATGCGGGCCTGACGGTTCGCCAGGTGCGGGCCGTGGTCGCGGCGGATGAGGTGGAGGCACAGGTCCAGGCCGGCGGAGACGCCGCCCGAGGTGAGGACCTGGCCCTCGTCGACGTACAGCTCCTCGGGTACGACCGTCACCCGCGGGTACCGCCTGGCCAGCTCGCGCGCGTACAGCCAGTGGGTGGTGGCCCGGCGGCCGTCGAGCAGGCCGGCGGCGGCGAGGGCGAACGCACCGGTGCAGATGGACGCGATGCGGGCGCCGCGGGCCGCCGCCTCCGCCAGTGCGCCGGTCACCGCGGCACCGGGCACGGTCGACTCGTGGAAGCCCGGGACGATCACGGTGTCGGCGGACGCCAGGCGGTCCAGACCGTGGGCGACGTGCAGGGCGGGGCCGCCGTGCACCTGGACGGGGCCGGGCCTCTCCGAGCAGACCGAGAGGGTGTAGGGCCCGTCCGGCCAGCTCCCGAAGGTCTGCCAGGGGATTCCGAGGTCCAGGGCGAGGACGTTCTCGAGGGCGAGCACGACCACGTGGTGCGTCCCGCCCGAGCGCTGACCGGTCATGGCACGATGCTAGCGGTGCATGGCACCCGTGCCACTGACGGAAGGGCTCACCGCGCTCCTAGGGTCGCCTCATGGACACCGAAGACCGCATCCTGCCGATGCTTCCGGACACTCCCGTCACCCGTGCCGCCCTCGACCTCGTCCGGTCGTGCGAGAGCGCGCCCGTTGCGAACCACAGCATCCGCAGCTACCTGTTCGCCGCGCTGGCGGCCGAACACGAGGGGCTGAAGGCCGGTGCCGACTTCGACGCCGAACTCCTCTTCCACGCCTGCGTCCTGCACGACCTCGGCGCCTCGACCTCGGCGCCAGGGCTGGCGCGCTTCGAGGTCGAAGGCGCCGACATGGCCGCCCGCTTCCTCACCGAGCACGGCTACGGGGCCGATCGGACCGACCTGGTCTGGGAGGCGATCGCCCTGCACAGCTCGGGTGGCATCGCCGAACGCCGGGGCGCCCTGGCGTACCTGACCCGGCGGGGCGTCGGCCTGGACTTCGGCGTCGGCAGCGAGTTCGTCACCGACGCCCAGGGCGAGGCGCTCCACGGCCGGTACCCGCGACTGGACATGGCCACCGCGCTGGTGGACGACATCGTCCGGCAGGCCGCCCGGTCGCCGGAGGCCGGTGCCCGCTACACCCTTCCCGGCGAGTTCCTCCGCGAGCGCGGCGAACCGGGCGGCGTCACCGCCGTCGAACGCGCGGCGCGGGCCTCGCGCTGGGGCTCCTGACGGTAGGTCGGCCGGGCGGCGCCCACGGGTGGGTGGGCGCAGCAGAGCGGGCGCGGGGGCACCGGTCGGTGCCTCCGCGCCCGCTCATTCGCGGTGGTTCGGGGTTCAGGCCTTGCGGCGCCGGTGACGGAGGGTCAGGAGGAGGACCAGGCCCGCGGTGGTGAGGGCGGTCGCGAGGAGGGTGAGGAGGGTGGTGGGGGTGCCGCCGGTCTTGGGGAGGGGCTTCTTGGGCTCCTTCGGCTTCTTGGGCTCGTCCGGGGGCGGCGGGACGCGGTCGTTGTCGACGGTGACGGTGGTGGAGGCCTCCGGGCCGGTGGTGGTGAGGGTCAGTTCGGTGACGGGGGTGGCGGGGAGGCGGTAGCCGGCGGGCGCCGCGGTCTCCTGGGCGTAGTAGGTGCCCGGGAGGAGCGGGCCGAAGTGGCAGGCGCCGTCGGCGTCGGTGGCGCAGGGGCTGCCGACGCGGGTGTCGGTGTCGGTCTGGAGCCCGGCCGTGGAGTTGGTCTCCCGCCACAGCTGGAAGACGGCTCCGGCGAGCGCCGCGTGGGTGGCGGTGTCCCGCTTGAGGACGTGGACGAAGCCGGGGCGGGGCTCGTTGACGACGGTGACGGAGACGCCCTCGCGGTGGTTGTCCTTGGTGACGGTCAGCGGTCCGAAGACGGCGGGGGAGGGGAGCAGGTAGCCGGTCGGCGCCTGGATCTCCTGCCAGTAGTAGCTGCCGAGGAGGACCTCGGTGCTGCACCGGCCGTCGGCGGGGGTGGTGCAGGGGGTGCCGATCCTGGTGTCGGTGTCCGTCTGGAGGCCGGTGGTGCCGTTGGTGTCCTGCCAGAGCTGGAAGACCGCGCCGGGGAGGGCGTGGCCGTCGGGGGTCGTCTTCAGGACCACGACCCAGCCCTTGAGCGGGCGGTCGACGGCGGTGACGGTGACGCCCTGGTCGAAGTTGGCGATCGTCAGGACGAGCGGGCCGAACACGGGCTGGGCCGGGAGCTCGTACCCGTCGGGTGCCTGGGTCTCCTGCCAGTAGTAGGTGCCGATCGGGGTGGTGGCGAAGCACCGTCCGGTGTCGGGGGTGGTGCACGGGTCACCGACGCGGGTGTCGCCGTCCGGCTGGAGGCCGGGGGTGCCGTTGGTCTCGCGCCAGAGCTGGAAGACCGCGCCCGCCAGGACCTTTCCGTCCGGGTCGGTCTTGAGCACGCTGACCACCCCGGGGAGGGGCTGGTCGACGGCGGTGGTGCTCACGCCCTGCCGGTGGTTGGCGGGGGTGAGGGTGAGCGGTCCGAAGACGGCGGGGTCCGGGAGTTGGTAGCCGGGCGGGGCCTTGGTCTCCTGCCAGTAGTAGGTGCCGAGGCCGACGGTGGCGGTGCACTGGCCGGGAGGGCCGGTGGTGCAGGGGGTGCCGACCTTGGTGTCGGTGTCGGTCTGGAGGCCGGTGGTGCCGTCGGTGTCCTGCCAGAGCTGGAACTCGGCCCCGGCGAGCGGGGTGCTGCTCGGGTCGGTCTTGGTGACCTTCACCTGACCGGTCATCGGCTGGTCCACGGCGGTGACGGTGGCGCCGGCCGTGTAGGTGGCGGGTGTGAGGGCGAGCGGGCCGAAGACGGCCGGATCGGGGAGCTCGTAGCCGTCGGGGGCCTTGGTCTCCTGCCAGTAGTAGGTGCCGAGGCCGACGGTGCTGGTGCACCGGCCGTCGGCGGGGGTGGTGCAGGGGGTGCCGACCTTGGTGTCGGTCTCGGTCTGGAGGCCGGTGGTGCCGTTGGTGTCCTGCCAGAGCTGGAACTCGGCTCCGGCGAGGGTGTCACCGCCCGGGTTGGTCTTGAGGACGCTGACCTGACCGGTCATCGGCTGGTTCACCACGGTGATGGTGGCGCCGGCCTCCGCGTTGGCGGCGGTGATCTCCAGTGCGCGGGTGGTCCGTTGGACCGGCAGGATGTAGCCGTCCGGCGCCTTGGTCTCCTCCCAGTAGTACGTGCCGATCTCGACCTGCTGGGCGCACAGGCCGTCGGCCGCCGCCCTGCAGAGCTCACCGACCGTCAGGTCCGGCGTGCCGCCGTCCGGCTGGAGCCCGGCGCTGCCGTTGGTCTCCCGCCACAGACGGAACTCCGCGCCCTGGAGGATCCGGCCGGCGGGATCGGTCTTGAGGACCGTGACCCGGCCGCGGACGGGTTGGTCGACGGCGGTGGTGCTCACGCCCTGCTGGTGGTTGGTGGTGGTGAGGGTGAGGGGGCCGAAGACGGCGGGGTTGGGGAGGAGGTAGCCGGGTGGTGCCTGGGTCTCTTCCCAGTAGTAGGTGCCGAGGCCGACGGTGGTGGTGCACTGGCCGTTGGCGGGGGTGGTGCAGGGGGTGCCGATCTTGGTGTCGTCGGCTTGGAGGCCGGTGGTGCCGTTGGTGTCCTGCCAGAGCTGGAAGACGGCTCCGGCAAGGGCGTTGCCCTTGGGGTCGGTCTTGGTGACGGTGACGGCGCCGGTCATCGGCTGGTCGACGGCGGTGACGGCGGTGCCTGCCTGATAGGTGGTCAGGTCGAGCACCAGCGGTCCGAAGACGGCGGGGGAGGGGAGCAGGAAGCCGTCCGGGGCCTTGGTCTCCTGCCAGTAGTAGGTGCCGAGTTCGACGCTCGCGGTGCACTGGCCGTTGGCGGGAGTGGTGCAGGGGGCGCCGAGCTTGGTGTCCGGGGTGGCCCCGTCCTGCTGGAGCCCGTCGGTGCCGTTGGTCTCGTGCCAGAGCTGGAACTCGGCTCCGGCGAGGGTCTTGCCGGTGGGGTCGGTCTTGGTGACGGTGACGTTGCCCTTGACGGGTTGGTCGACGGCGGTGGTGCTGACGCCCTGTTGGTAGTTGGTGGTGGTGAGGGTGAGGGGGCCGAAGACGGCGGGGGTGGGGAGGAGGTAGCCGGGCGGGGCTTGGGTCTCTTCCCAGTAGTAGGTGCCGAGGCCGACGGTGGTGGTGCACTGGCCGTTGGCGGGGGTGGTGCAGGGGGTGCCGAGCTTGGTGTCGTCGGCCTGGAGACCGGTGGTGCCGTTGGTGTCCTGCCAGAGCTGGAAGACGGCTCCGGCCAGGGCGTTGCCCTTGGGGTCGGTCTTGGTGACGGTGACGGCGCCGGTCATCGGCTGGTTGACCGCGGTGACGGTGGCGCCTGCCTGATAGGTGGTCAGGTCGAGCACCAGGGGGCCGGCGACGGGTTGGGCGGGCAGCAGGTAGCCGTCGGGCGCCTTGGTCTCCTGCCAGTAGTAGGTGCCCAGCTCGACCGAGGTGGTGCACTGACCGGATGCCGGGGTGGTGCAGACGGTGCCCACGCGGGTGTCGGTGTCGGTCTGGAGGCCGGTGGTGCCGTTGGTGTCCTGCCAGAGCTGGAACTCGGCTCCGGCGAGGGTCTTGCCGGTGGGGTCGGTCTTGGTGACGGTGACGTTGCCCTTGACGGGTTGGTCGACGGCCGTGGTGCTGACCCCGGTTGTGTAGTTGGTGGTGGTGAGGGTGAGGGGTCCGAAGACGGCGGGGGTGGGGAGGACGAAACCGGGTGGTGCCTGGGTCTCTTCCCAGTAGTAGGTGCCGAGGCCGACGGTGGTGGTGCACTGGCCGTTGGCGGGGGTGGTGCAGGGGGTGCCGAGCTTGGTGTCGTCGGCTTGGAGGCCGGTGGTGCCGTTGGTGTCCTGCCAGAGCTGGAACACCGCGCCGGCCAGGAGGTTGCCCTTGGGGTCGGTCTTGGTGACGGTGACGGCGCCGGTCATCGGCTGGTCGACCGCAGTGGTGGTGACGCCCGCCTGATAGGTGGTCAGGTCGAGCACCAGGGGACCGAAGACGGCGGGCGAGGGGAGGAGGAAGCCCTCCGGTGCCTTGGTCTCCTGCCAGTAGTAGGTGCCCAACTCGACCGAGGTGGTGCACTGCCCGGAGGCCGGGGTCGTGCACGGGGCACCGACGGTGGTGTCCGGGGTGGCGCCGTCGGTCTGGAGGCCGGTGGCGCCGTTGGTCTCGTGCCAGAGCTGGAACTCGGCTCCGGCGAGGACGTTGCCGGTGGGGTCGGTCTTGGTGACGGTGACGTTGCCCTTCACCGGCTCGTTGACGGCGGTCGCCGTGACGCCCGCCTGGTAGTTGGCGGAGGTGAGGACCAGCGGGCCGAAGACGGGCTGAGCGGGGATCAGGTAGCCGTCGGGGGCCTTGGTCTCCTGCCAGTAGTACGTCCCGAGCTCCACGGTGGTGGTGCACTGGCCGTTGGCGGGGGTGGTGCAGGGGGCGCCGACCTTGGTGTCCGCGTCGGTCTGGAGGCCGGTGGTGCCGTTGGTGTCCTGCCAGAGCTGGAACACCGCGCCCGCCAGCAGGTTGCCCTTGGGGTCGGTCTTCACCACCGTGACCACACCGGTCATCGGCTGGTCGACGGCGGTCGCGGTGACTCCGGCGGTGTAGTTGGCGGAGGTCAACTCCAGCGGACCGAAGACGGGTTGGGCCGGGAGGAGGTACCCGTCGGGCGCCTTGGTCTCCTGCCAGTAGTACGTCCCGAGTTCGACCGTGGCGGTGCACTGGCCGTTGGCGGGGGTGGTGCAGACAGCACCGACGCGGGTGTCGGCGTCGGTCTGGAGTCCGGCGACGGAGTTGGTCTCGCGCCAGAGCTGGAACTGCGCCCCGGCCAGCACCTGACCACGCGGGTTGGTCTTGGTGACGGTGACGGCGCCGGTCATCGGCTGGTCGACGGCGGTGGTGGTGACGCCTGCCTGATAGGTGGTCAGGTCGAGCACCAGCGGGCCGAAGACGGCGGGCGAGGGGAGGAGGAAGCCCTCCGGTGCCTGGGTCTCCTGCCAGTAGTAGGTGCCGAGCTCGACCGAGGCGGTGCACTGGCCGTTGGCGGGGGTGGTGCAGACGGTGCCGACGCGGGTGTCGGCGTCGGTCTGGAGTCCGGCGACGGAGTTGGTCTCGCGCCAGAGCTGGAACTGCGCCCCCGCCAGCACCTGGCCCTTGGGGTCGGTCTTGGTCACCGTGACGCTGCCCTTCACGGGCTCGTCGACGGCGGTCGCGGTGACTCCGGCGGTGTAGTTGGTGGAGGTCAGGACGAGCGGGCCGAAGACGGGTTGGGCCGGGAGGAGGTAGCCGTCGGGTGCCTGGGTCTCCTGCCAGTAGTAGGTGCCCAGGCCGACCGTGGCGGTGCACTGGCCGTTGGCGGGGGTGGTGCAGGGGGTGCCGACCTTGGTGTCGGTGTCGGTCTGGAGTCCGGGGGTGGAGTTGGTCTCGCGCCAGAGCTGGAACTGGGCCCCCGCCAGCACCTGCCCGGCCGGGTCGGTCTTGGTGACCGTCACCCGGCCGGTCATCGGCTGGTCGACGGCGGTGACGGTCACGCCCGCCTGGTAGGTGGCCGTGGTCAGGACGAGCGGGCCGAAGACGGCGGGCGAGGGGAGGAGGAAGCCGTCGGGGGCCTGGGTCTCCTGCCAGTAGTAGGTGCCGAGTTCGACGGTGGCGGTGCACTGGCCGTTGGCGGGGGTGGTGCAGACGGTGCCGACGCGGGTGTCGGCGTCGGTCTGGAGTCCGGCGACGGAGTTGGTCTCGCGCCAGAGCTGGAACTGGGCCCCCGCCAGCACCTGCCCGGCCGGGTCGGTCTTGGTAACCGTCACGGCGCCGGTGAGCGGCTGGTCGACCGCGACGGTGGTGACGCCCGACTGGTAGTTGGCGGAGGTGAGGACCGCCGGGCCGAAGACGCTGGGCGTCGGGAGCGAGTAGCCGTCCGGGGCCTGGGTCTCCTGCCAGTAGTAGGTGCCCAGTTCGACCGTGGCTGAGCACTGCCCGGAGGCGGGGGTGGTGCAGGCGGTGCCGACCTTGGTGTCCGGGGTGGAGCCGGTGGCCTGGAGGCCTTCGGCGCCGTTGGTGTCCTTCCAGAGTTGGAAGACGGCGCCCGGGAGCACCTTGCCGCTCGGGTCGGTCTTGGTCACCGTCAGCACGCCGGTCATCGGTTGGTCCACGGCCGGGACGGTGACGCCCGCCTGGTAGTTGGCGGTGGTCAGGACGAGCGGGCCGAAGACGGGCTGAGCCGGCATCAGGTAGCCGGGCGGAGCCTGGGTCTCCTGCCAGTAGTAGGTGCCGAGCCCGACGGTGGCGGTGCACTGCCCGGAGGCGGGGGTGGTGCAGGGGGTGCCGACCCTGGTGTCCGGGCTCGCGCCGCTGCTCTGCAGCCCGGCGGTGGAGTTGGTCTCCTTCCAGAGCTGGAAGACCGCGCCCGGCAGCACCGTGCCCGCCGGGTCGGTCTTGGTGACCGTGACGGCGCCCTCGGGCTGGTTGAAGCCGAAGTCGTAGGTGTGGTTGTTCTGGCCCGGGCCGCCGGTGGTGACGGAGTACTCGGGGTAGGTGCCGCCGGGCGGGACCCGGCCGTCGCTGTCGATGAAGTCGTTGGTGCCCGCGTCCGCCCGGGTCGGGACCCACTGGAAGAGCGGGCCGCCGGAGGCGTAGTCGGCGGGCAGGTCGACCTTGACCGTGTACCGGGTGTTCGGCCTGAGGGTGCCCGCGACGTTGGAGTTGTCGAAGTAGTACTCGCCGCGCGCGGTGGTCCTCATGGTGCCGACGATCGCGCCGGTGGAGTCGTACAGCCGGACGGTGGCGCCGACCACCGGGTTCTCGCCCGGGTCCTGGATGCCGTCCTTGTCGACGTCGTACCAGACCCGGTTGCCGATCTGCAGCGGTGCCTCGTCGCACATCACCTCGAGGTCGGCCATCGAGCCGCCCTTGCCGAAGGCACTGGTGAGCCGGTTGCCCATCTGGGCGTTGGTCGAGGGGCTGCTGCCGTCACGGTTCACCCAGGCGGTGCCACCGGTGAAGGTGGTCACGTTGTCCGGGTCCAGGGCGGAGCTGGCGATCGTGGTCTCCACCTTGGAGAGCGCGATGCCGGAGTAGAGCGCGTTGTGGTGGAACGCGGTGCGCTGCTGGTCGTAGTAGCCGTCCCCCCGGGTGGTGTTGCCGCAGCCGAGGTTCTCGTGCATCACGTAGGTGGTGCCGCTGAGGCAGGCCCGGCTGAGCGCACCGCCGGACGACGGAGTGAGCAGACCGCCGCCGGCCACCGCCCGCTGAGCGTTGCCGATCTGGTCGCCGTAGCGGTCGCGGAAGCTCAGGATCAGCGAGCCGTCGGTGTCCACCACGATGTCGGAGAGCATCGGCTCGGGGTTGGACGAGTAGGTGTTGCCGCAGGTCGTCCCGTCCTGGGTGAGCGGGATGGTGTCCGACCACGGGTACCAGCCGTCGCCGTTGCAGGGGGCGACCGTGTACGTCACCGGGCGGGGGTAGTCGAGCCGCTGGTCGAGGATCACCGGTCCGAAGGTGCCCGCGACCGGGTCGAAGGTCCGTACGATCGCGCGCAGGTCGGACTTCCGCTGGGTCGACTCGCCCGAGCAGACGCCGCCGACGTAGACCATGCCGTCCTGCACGCCCAGGCCGTAAGGCCGCCAGTCACCGGCGGCCGGGCACGGGGTGGTCGGCGCCGGGATCGGGTAGACCGCCCGCGGTGCGGCGGCGGTCCGCTGGGTGGCGTCGTACCGGTAGAGCTGACGGTCCGCCAGGTTGACCACCCAGAGGTCCTGGCCGTCCTCCGAGACCTCGACGTCGCCCAGCGCCTCCTTGGCCACGGCCGGGGTGTAGGCCAGGTCCATGTTGGTGGCGAAGTTGTGTGCGGTGTTGTTGGTGTTCGGGACGGTGGCGAAGAGCGTGGTGGCGCCGGTCGAGCGGTCCGTCAGGTAGATCCCGCCGGTGCCGGCCGGGCCGTAGGCGGCGCCGCGGCGGGCCATGGCACCGCTGAAGATCCACCTCCGCTGCTTGCTGTACCCGATGCCGTAGACCGCGCCGGTCTGGACCTTGGTGGCCAGGTCGGTGGTCTGGTTGTTGTTGCCCCGCGCGCTGTAGGGAAAGGTCACCAGGGTCCGGGACTCGGTGTCGGCCGGGGTGGTGTCGCTGCGGATGCACGCCGTTACCAGGGGAGCGTTCTGCTGGCAGTAGTCGCCCGGGTTCCAGAACGCAGTGGTGTACGAGACGTTCCTGCCGCCCGAGAGGTCGACGAACTCCTCGGTGCTGCTCAGGTCGCCCGGCGCGGCGCTGAGGCCGCGGCGGTCGGCGAAGGCCGAGTACAGCACGCCCGGCTTGGGGTTGACCACCTGGACCCGGTACCTGCCGCCGGTCAGCGTGCTGCTGCCCGCGTTCAGGGTGACCTGGCCGTTGGCGCCGGTGGTGCCGCTGACGGTGGTGCCGGCGTCGTCGGTCAGGTTGACCGTCACACCGGACATGCCGGGCTCCAGGACGCTGTCGTACGCGCCGTTCCCGTTCACCTCGCGGACCACCCGGACGGTGACCGAGCCGTCCCCGGCGGCGGCCTCGGCACCGGGCACCCAGCCGCCGAGGTAGCCGGCGCAGAGGGCGAGGACGGTGAGGGCTGCTGCCCTCTTCGGCGGGCGGTACAGGGCGGACACAGGCGGTACCTGGGCCTTTCTCCGGACGGTGCTGTTCTCCGGAGAATGTCCTAAGAAATGAGACCCCTACTTTCTGAAACGCCGTCAAACCGTATTGTCGGACGCGCGTTTTCATCCCCTCGGACCAGCAGGGCTTGCGCGAACGGCCGAGGCCGCCCCCGCGCGGTGGCGGGGGCGGCCTCGGTCAGCCGGGGTGCGGCGTCCTGACGGGAGGTCAGGCCGTCGGGGCCGGGAAGGTCGGGTACTCGACGCCCGAGACGTGCTGGACGACCCGCACGACCTGGCAGGAGTAGCCGAACTCGTTGTCGTACCACAGGTAGAGGATGGCGTTGTCGCCGTCCACCTTGAGCGCGCCCGCGTCCACGATCGAGGCGTGGCGGGAGCCGATGAAGTCGTTCGACACCGCGTCGGGGGCGTTGGTGAAGTCGATCTGACGGCGCAGCGGCGAGGTCAGCGACACCTCGCGCAGGTGGTCCAGGACCTCCTCGCGGCTGGTCTCGCGGGCCAGCTGCAGGTTCAGGATCGCGATCGAGACGTCCGGCACGGGGACGCGGATCGAGGAGCCGCTGATCTTCGCCTTGAGGTCCGGCAGGGCCTTGGCGACGGCGGACGCGGCACCGGTCTCGGTGATCACCATGTTCAGCGCGGCGGCGCGGCCACGGCGGTCCGAGGAGTGGTAGTTGTCCAGCAGGTTCTGGTCGTTGGTGTACGAGTGGACGGTCTCCACGTGGCCGCGGAGCACGCCGTACTCGTCCGCCATCGCCTTCAGCGGCGGGACGATCGCGTTGGTGGTGCAGGACGCGCAGGAGATGATCTGCTCGTCCGGCTTGATCGTGTCGTGGTTGACGCCGTGCACGATGTTCGGGACGTCGCCCTTGCCCGGGGCGGTCAGCACGACCTTGGCGATGCCCGGCTGCAGGTGCTTCGACAGGCCCTCGCGGTCCCGCCAGATGCCGGTGTTGTCGACCAGGATGGCGTCGTTGATGCCGTACTCGGTGTAGTCGACCGTGGTCGGGTCGTTCGAGTAGATGACCTGGATCGCGGTGCCGTTGGCGATGATCGTGTTGGTCGCCTCGTCCACCGTGATGGTGCCGTTGAACTGACCGTGGATCGAGTCGCGGCGCAGCAGCGAGGCGCGCTTGACCAGGTCGTCGCCCTTGCCCTTGCGGACGACGATGGCCCGCAGGCGCAGGCCGTTGCCCGAGCCGGCCTTCTCGACCAGCAGGCGGGCCAGCAGGCGGCCGATCCGGCCGAAGCCGTAGAGCACGACGTCGCGGGACTCGCGGCGCTCCAGCTTGTTGGGGCCGACCGCACCGGCCACCGCCTCAGCCGTGAACTCCTCGACCGTCAGGCCGCGGGCGTCGTTCTTGTAGGTGGCCGCGAGGATCCCGAGGTCGATCTGGGACGGGCCGAGGTCGAGCGAGGTGAGCGCGTGCAGGAAGGGCAGCGTCTCGGTGACCGAGAGCTCCTCGCCGGCGATCTGGCGGGCGAACCGGTGGGTCTTGAGGATGGAGACAACCGACTTGTTCACCAGGGAGCGGCTGTGCAGCAGGACGTTGACGTCCTTCTCCCGGTGGAGTCGGCCGATGATCGGAATCATCGACTCCGCGATCTCCTCGCGGTTGTTCCAGTTCGTGAGCACGTCGTCGTTGACAGTCACAAGTCCATCTTTCGAGGGTAGGGCCTTGCCCCCATGCTAACTTCGGCCGGTTTCGATCTTGCGGCCGGACCACCCCTGACCAGGCACGGAGCCGTGGAGGGGTGACGGACTTCACGGTCGGCACCCTCGTTCACCGTCAGCTCGGCCCCCCTCGACGACGGCGGACCGGCGAAGGTTCAGGAACGAACGGCCTGGGTCACACCGGTCAGGACGGCGGTCGAGGCCAGGCTGCCGATCGCGACCATCCCGACGCCGATCACGAAGAGCCCGTCGCCGCCCGACCAGTCGACCCAGGCCGCGGTGGCCAGGCCGCCCGAGACGCCGAGCACCCCCGCCGCCGGGTACTGCCGCAGGGCCGCCCACAGCACGGCCGGCAGCAGGGTCAGCACCAGCCCGATGACCTGCCAGGCCTGGTAGGGGCCGGAGACCGAGCCGTCCGGGAGCTCGTCGTACCGCTGGTCCCAGCCCAGCCAGGCGGTCCAGGCAGCGGCGGCGAACAGGGCGAGCAGGAGGGCGGCGGCGGGCTGCGGGAGTCTCGGTGTCATGGGAACAGCCTCCCGGCCGTGGGTGGGGGCGGGACAGAGTAGCCGTACTCAGGTTCCGGCCCGGTACGGGACTCAGGGGCGGCGGCCGGATATCCGTTTGCCGCGGTGGGGGAACGGCGCCGATGATCGTGCGGGCCCGTGACCGGGCCGTGTGACCCACCGTCGGATCCCCTGGAGGAAGACCTTTGCACCCTGATCTCGCCGTGGCGGAGGAACTGCTCGTGGCCGAGGACCTGCCCGGAGCGGCCCGTGAGCTCCGGCGGCTCGCCGAGCAGGTGCCGGCCGATGAGCTCGCGCCCTTGGTGGAGCGGCTGGCCGGACTGGCCGAGATCGACGAACTGTGCGGCGCGGCAGCCCAGTTGGCCGCGAACGCCGGGGACCCGGAGGCGCTGTACGACTACGGCTACGCCTGCATCGAGCACGGGCTCTCCGCGTTGGCGGTGCCGGCCCTGCGCGAGGCGCTGGCGGTCCTCCGCGAGCCGAAGCGGGGGCTGTTCGGGCGGACCCGGCCGGTGGACACCCGGCGGGTGCGCCAGGTGCTGATGGAGCTGGTGGCCGCGCTGGAGGACGGCGAGCGGCACGGCGAGGCCGTCGAGGTGCTGCGGGAGCAGGCCGCGGGCGCCGGACTGGCGGACTGGCCGGAGGGGTACCTGCTGGCGTTCAACGCGCTGATGGACGGGCAGTTGGGGCTCACCCGCGAGGTGTTCGAGCGGCTGGCGGAGCCGGCGCCGGACTGGCGCCCGGCGGCCGACCGGATCGCCCGCTCGCTGGCCCGGGCGGCGGCGGCCCCGCCGGTGGACGGGGAGGACCTGCGGGGCTGGCACCACGTGCTGACGGGGGGTCTGCTGGCCACCCTCTCGCCGTACGGCTTCCGGGCCGGGATGACCGGCCGGTACGCGTACCTCGGCGACACCTTCGACAACTGCCGGCTCGGACTGGAGCGGCTGCGGGTGGTGCTGGACGCCACCGGGCGCCGGGTGACCTCGGTCGCGCTGCTGCCGGACCGGGGCAGCCGGGCGCTCGGGCTGGCGGCGGCCGCGCTGTTCAACCTGCCGGCCGCGCCGTACCGGCCGGGGGTCGCGGGCGCACTGGTGGTGGCGTACGACCTCAACGCCTGTGACCAGGAGCTGGTCGCGCGGTTGAACGAGCGGGCACCGGACGAGGTGCTCTACGAGCACGCCACCTGCTGGACCGACACCCCGATCGTCTCGGCGGACGTCTGCGGCCTGCTGGCCCAGACCGTGGTCGCGCCGTGGGAGCCGGGGATGAGCTTCGACGCGGACGGCGAGCGGACGGAGCCGGAGCCCGACCGGCGTTCCGCCGAGGAGCTCGCGGAGGCGATCGTGGCGGCCGACGGCACGCCGGACGCGGGCGACGGGGAGGCCCCGGCCGACTCCGCAGAGCTGCTGGCGGCGTACGCCGCGCGGGTGGCCGGGGTGTGGGCCCGGGCCGGTGCGACCCGGGACCGGGTGCGGTCCTCCGGGCCGGTGCGGAGCGGGCGCTTCGCCTGACGACCGGTCACAGACCGCGGACGTCCAGCAGGGGCGGGCTCACCGGCCAGGGTGAGTCCGCCGTTGCCGTTGTCGCCGCTGCGGCCAGGCGGAGCGCGCCGAGCAGCGGCGGACCGTCGGGGGTGTGGTGGCGGGCGTCCGGGGGGAGGGCGGCCAGGGTCGCGGCGCGCAGGGCTTCGAGGTTGAACAGGCCGCCGGTGAGGGCGATCCGGGGCTCGCGCAGGCCGGTGGCGGCGGCCGCGGCGGTGGCCGCGATCTCCTCGCCGGCCCGGCGGATCAGCGCGGCGGAGACCGGGCAGCCCCGTGCGGCGGCGGTGGCCACGTCCGGGGCGAAGGCGGCGAGCAGACCGGCGCGGTCGGCCCGGGTCTGCAGGGCGGCGGGGAGGCCGGCGGCCGGGCCGTAGCGGTCCTGGGCAAGCGTCAGCAGGGCGGGGGAGCCGCCGGTGCGGCCGTCCACGGCGCGCAGGGCGGCTTCGAGGCCGGCCCGGCCGAGCCATGATCCGCCACCGCAGTCGCCGAGCAGTTGGCCCCAGCCGTCGGCGCGGCGCCAGGTGGCGGTGGGGTGCGGGAGGGCGAGGCCCCCGGTGCCCGTTGCGGCGTCGGCCGCTCGGGGCGGTTGCTGACCGCGGGCCGCTCCGTGGTCCTGGGCACGTTCGGATCCGTCCGCGCGGGAGAGGGCCGGGTGCAGGCCGAGGGCGACGACGCCGGTGCCGGCGGCGACGACCACGCCCGGGCGGGGGCCGAGGGCGCCGGCGTAGGCGCTGACGGCGTCGCTGGCCAGCACGAGCCGGCGGGCGCCGGTTGCGCGGGCCAGCGGGCCGGGCAGCTCGGCGGCCAACTCCCGCCCCAGCAGGGCCATTCCGGTCGCGCCCACGGCCACCGCGCCGATCCGGGTGCCGGGTGTGAGCAGGTCGCCGAGGGCGGGCAGCAGCCGCTCCAGGAGGGCGGTGGCGTCCTGGCCGCCGGTGGTGATCCGGGCGGGGGCGGGGATCCGGAGGGAGCGGAGGGTGGTCTCCGGACGGTCGGCCGGGGCGAGGGCGAGCCGGACGCCGGTGCCGCCGACGTCGATGCCGAGGACCGCTTCGGAGGTGTCGGCCGGTCCGTGGTCCACTCGTTCGCTCCCGTTCGTGTCGCGGTGCCCCATTCTGGCACTGCCGCACTGGAGGCCCAGCTCCCGGTTCAAACGTGACATGTCTCACCCGAAGTCGTGACGCGACGTCAGGTCGTGTGCGGGTACAGGTGGATGACTTCTGGGCAAATGGGGACAGCTCGCTCACGGTGGGTCAGATCGGCTGGGCGGGGCGGGATCGAGCGCGTGGCGGCCATGATCGGCGACGAGTAGCGTCCGCAGGGCTTTTCTGTCACTTGCCGGGGGACGAGTGCTCCCTCGGCCTGCCTTCTTTGGGAGCAATCGTGCGTGTGGGGCGAAGGCTGACATGGCCGCTGGTCGCGGCGCTGGCCGTACCCGTGGCGGTCGGATCGGTGCCGGCCACGGCGGCGGCCGTGGTGCCGCCGACCGTGGTGGAGGACTACAGCTACCCGGGCGCGGCGCAGATCCTGGCCGAGCGCGGCATCACCCTGAAGTCGGGCGACGGGCGCTTCCTGCTCGCCGACTGCGCCTCGGGTTCGGGTCTGGTGCACGTGCTCAGCCGGGCATTGACGCCCAGTGAGGTCTGCTTCAAGGTCAACGGCCGCGAGGGCCGGCTGGTCATGGAGATCCCGCGGGTCTACCAGATCAAGGCCGACGACCACGCCATCAAGGCCTCGCTCACCGCCGACGGCACCACCAAGGTCGTCGACCTCCAGAAGAACTTCTGGAACCCGGTCGGCGAGGGGAGTTCGGGCTCGGAGAGCGTACTGCTGGAGCTGAACGCCACCGGCGACGGCCCGGTCGGGATCGGCGGCCCGATCAGCGCCCAGCCGGCCGTCACCGCCGTCAGCATCGGCAAGCCCGGTGCGGACGGCTCCCGGCTGTGCACCGGCACGGTGGTGGACCCGCAGTGGGTGCTCACCGCCAAGAGCTGCTTCGCCGACGCCCCGGACACCTCGATCGAGGTGGCGGCCGGCGCGCCGAAGACGAGGACGACGGTCTCGATCGACCGCCTCGACATCGCCTCCCCGCTGGTCCAGGAGGTCGAGGTCACCGAGCTGGTGCCGCGCGCCGACCGTGACGTGGTGCTGCTGAAGCTGGCCAAGGCCGTCACCGGCGTCATGCCGCTCACCATCGCCCCCACCGCCGCCGCCACCGGCGAGGTGCTGAAGACGGCCGGCTACGGCCGCGCCAAGGACCGGTGGCTGGCCTACGAGATGCACACCGGGCAGTTCTCGGTCGACTCGGCCACCGCCACCACGCTCGCCGCGAGCAGCGTGAACGGCTCCACCGTCTGCCGCGGCGACGCCGGTGGTCCGGTGCTGCGCGAGAGCAACGGCTCGACGCAGGTCGTGGCCGTCAACACCCGCTCCTGGCAGGGTGGTTGCCTCGGCGTCACGGAGACCCGCACCGGTGTCACGCAGACCCGGGTGGACGACCTGGTCTCCTGGCTCCAGGGGCTCGGCGTCCAGTACGCCGCCTCCGGCTACACCCCGGTGACCGCCACCCGCGTGCTGGACACCCGGGTCGCCGGCAGCACCGCCTGGGAGAACGACCCGGCCGGCGGCACCGCCCTGGAGCTCAAGCTCGGCCAGGCAGGCACCAGCCCGCTGAAGCTGCCGGCCGGCGCCACCGCCGCCGTCCTGAACGTCACCGTTGTCAGCCCGGCGAGCGCCGGCTTCGTCGCCGTCCGGCCGACCAAGGCCGCCCGCCCGGCCGGCTCCTCGGTCAACTTCACCGCCGGTCAGGTGGCGCCCAACCTGGTCACCGCCCCCGTCGACGTGGACGGCACCGTCCACCTGTGGGCCAACACCGCCAACGTCAACCTCGTGGTCGACGTCCTCGGCTACTACAGCCCCCAGTCCACCGGCAAGTTCACCGCCCGGACCCCGGCACGGTTGATCGACACCCGCACCACCGCCACGCCCGTCGGCGCCTACTCCACCCTGGACGTCCAGGTGGGCGGCCTGAACGGCGTGCCGGCCAACGCGACCGCCGTGGTGCTCAACCTGACCGTCACCAACCCGGGTGCCGGCGGCAACCTGACGGCCTTCCCGGCCGGCACCACCAGGCCCGCCACCTCCAACCTCAACTACTCGGCCGGCCAGACCATTTCGAACCAGGTCATCGTCCCGGTCGGTGCCAGCGGCAAGGTCTCCTTCTACAGCCACAGCGGTGCGAACACCGATCTGGTCGTGGACTTCGTCGGCGACTACGGACCCACCGGCGCCGGTCTCTACCGGCCGATCGCCCCGCAGCGGGTGCTGGACACCCGCCTCAACGGCGGTGCGCCGCTCAGCTACGGCCAGGTGGCCGGCATCAAGGGCACTCCGCCCGGTGCCAAGGCCTCGGTGCTCAACGTGACGGCCGTCCTCCCCGAGAGCGCGGGCTTCTTCACCCTCGCCCCGAGCGGTGCCGCCCGTCCGGCCACCAGCAACATCAACTTCTGGGCGGGCGCGCTGCTCTCGGCCCAGGCCGTGGTCTCCAACGGCGAGCCGTTCCCGGCGAGCCAGAACGACATCGCCCTGCACGTCAGCAGCGGCAAGGTGCACGCGGTGGCCGACCTTTCCGGCTACTTCACCGCCACCAGGTGACCGGCTGACAGCCGCCGGTGGTGCGGCGCCGAGCGCGCCGCACCACCGGCTCCGTCGCCGCCGGCCCGGAGGCCGGCGGCGTTCCCGGCACCAACGGGTGCCCGAGGGAGAAGGCCAGAACCGATGGGGGCGCAGGACTGATGAGGGTGACAGTACGGGCACGCGGAACGCGGTGGCGGGCAGCCGCCGCGGGCGTGCTGACGATGAGTCTGGTGGCGGGGGTGCCGGCCGCTTCGGCCCTGGCGGACACCGTGCCGGCCCAGGGCCCGGTTGCCGACCGGGTGGCCGCCGTGGCGGCCTGGAAGGCCGGCGGGCCGCTGGTGCGCCGCGCGGCCGAGACGGCGCTGGCGGGCTCGGACGCCGAGGTGACGGCGTTCGTCAACGGCGGCCGGGCGGCCGCCGAGGAGCAGGACCTGCGGGTGCGGCTGGAGCAGCTGCTCGCCGAGGCGGGCCCGGGCGTCCGGGAGGCCGGCCTCAAGGCCCTGGCCCCGGAAACCGGTTCGGCCGCCAAGGTGCGGGCGATGCTGGACGGCGGGGCGCGCAAGCAGTACGAGGACGACCAGCGGGTCCGGCTGTCGCAGATCATGGCGATGGGCGGGCCCGGGGTGAAGGCCGCGGCCAACAAGGCCATGGACGGCACCATCGAGGACGTCAACCGCTTCCTGAACGTGGGTCAGTTCAAGGAGCGCGACGACGACGACAAGGTCCGGCTCAGCCAGTTGATGGCCACCGGCGGCCCGGAGGTCAAGAAGGCGGCCGGGGCCGCGCTCGACGGCGGGGCCGAGGACGTCCGGGCCTTCCTGCGCTACGGCTGGCAGACCGCCGCCGCGCACGACCGGGAGACCCTGACGGTCGCTCAGCTGGCCGACGTGGCGGGCAACGCCTCCACCAGGGCGCGCGAGCAGTCCCGGGTCGCCGAGGACGCGGCCAAGCGGGCGATCGACGCCTCGCGGCTGGCCAAGGAGGCGGCCGAGCTGGCCGCGAAGGAGACCAGGCTCGCCCAGGGCGAGGCCGGCAAGGCGGCCAACGCGGCCGGCCGGGCCGCCGACGCTGCGGGCCGCGCCGCCGGCGCCGCCCGGACGGCCTCCTCGGCCGCCGCCGCAGCCAACGAGGCGGCCCAGCAGGCGGCGAACGCGGCGGCCGACGCCTCGGCCGCCTCCACCAAGGCCGGGGACGCCGCCGCGCGGGCCCGCGACGCCGCCGCTGCCGCGGCCATCAACGAGAAGGACGCCGGCAAGGCCCGGGACGCGGCCGTCGCGGCCCGCAACGCGGCCGCCGACTCCCGCACCTCGGGCGAGGCCGCAGCCTGGGCCGGCCGGGCCGGGCTCCAGGCAGCCGCCGCCGCGAAGGCCGCGGCCGACGCCGGTGACAACGCGACGGCCGCGGCCGACGCCGCCCTCGAAGCGGCGAACCAGTCGGGCGTCGCCTCCGAGGCCGCCGGCCGGGCCCGCCGGGCCGCCGACCAGGCCAGGGCCGCCGCGGCCGAGGCCCGCCGGGCCGCGCGGATCACCGTGCGGATCGCCGAGGAGGCGGCCGAGGCCGCCGCCGAGGCGCAGCGCGCCGCCGAGCGCGCGGCCGGCCACGCCGATGCCGCCGCTGCCGCCGCCGACGCCGCGGCCGCCCACGCCGGTGAGGCCGCGACCGCGGCCAACACCGCGCAGGCCGCCGCCAACGAGGCCAACGCCGCGGCCGACACCGCGGCGAAGGCCGCCGAGTCGGCGCACAAGCTCACCGACCTCTCCCGCCGCAGCGACGACGAGCGGCTGACGGCGCAGGCCGCGGCCGAGATGGCGATCGCCGAGGAGGCCGCCCGGGTCGAGGCGGAGAAGACCAAGGTCGCCGCCTGGGAGGCCGGAAAGAGCGTTCAACTGGCGGCCTCCACCGAGCAGTTGCTCGCCGAGGCGACGGCCGCCGGGGTCACCCCCGCGGTCGCCGTGGCCAAGGGGCGGCAGGCCGCCTGCCAGCTGCTGACCGCCGGCGGCCCGTGGGCCAAGGCGGCGGCCGCGACCGCGCTGGAGGGCCGGGACTCCGACGTCCTCGCCTTCCTGAACGGCGGTCTGGCGCAGGGGCGCGACCGCGACGACCGGGTCAGCGCCATGACGATCGCCCAGCGCTCGACCAAGGCGGCCGAGCGGCTGGCGGCGGAGACCGCCTCGGTGGGCACCACCGCGCAGGTCCACGAGTTCGTCCTGAACGGTGCCTACCCGGGCAAGGACGACGACGACCGGGTGCTGCTGTCGCAGATCATGACGGCGGGCGGCCCGGGCGTGAAGGAGGCCGGCAGCAAGGCACTGGACGGCGGCATCGAGGCCGTCCGCGCGTTCCTGGCGGTGGGTCAGTACAAGGCCCGGGACGACGACAACCGGGTCCTGATCAGCCAGGCGATGACGGCCGGCGGCGGTGAGGTCAAGGCCGCCGGGCAGGCGGCGCTCTCCGGACCGGCCTCCGGTCTGGTGACCTTCCTCCAGATCGGCCTGCCCAAGGCCCAGCAGCGGGACTCCTACACCCGGGCCCACGTCGCCACCGTCAGCTCCTACCTGGCGAGCATCGACGGCTCGGTGTCGACGGCCCGTCAGTACGCGGCCCAGGCCTCGCAGTCCTACGCCCTGGCCCGCAACGCCCAGGTCGAGGCCCAGGGTTACGCGGACAAGGCCACCGCCTCGGCCCAGGAGGCCGACCGCTGGGCCGCCCAGGCCGCCGAGTCCGCCCGCCAGGCCAAGGCCTCCGCCGAGCAGGCGGCCGCCTACGCCCGGCAGGCCCAGAACAGCGCCGCCTCGGCCGACGCCGCGGTCCGCCGGGCCGACGCCTCGGCCAGCGCGGCGGAGGGCTTCGCCGCGCAGGCCAAGAAGTACGCGGACGAGGCGAAGAAGTCCTCCGACGACGCGAAGGCCTCGGCCGCCGCGGCGAAGAAGAGCTCCGAGGAGGCCGAGCAGGCCGCCAAGGAGGCGCGCGAGATCGTCTGGCAGAAGCAGCAGAAGGAGGCGGCCGAGGGCAGGACCGAGAGCGAGACCGCGACCGTCGACGAGAACGGCCGTGTCTCCTTCGTCGAGGTCCACCAGAAGGAGGGGATGAAGCAGGAGATCGTCCGCGAGGACATGTCCAAGTGCGTCCAGGACGACCCGGGCACCGAGTTCGGCTGGCTCTTCAAGTCCGACTCCAAGACCTGGCACAGGAACGGCGCCGGCGTCGAGGTCTGCAACGTCGTCGTCACCGTCAAGGCCAAGGGCGAGATCGAGTACATCCTGCGGACCTGCCCGGAGGCCAACCTCTCGATCGCGGCCTGCCAGGGCAAGTACACCACCTGGGACACCCTCGTCCTGCAGACCCAGTCGATCGACACCGAGTACCAGACCACCGTCGAGCTCGCCTACGGCGACTACCTGAAGCACTTCAAGGTGTCCTGTCAGAACGCGCAGGGCGGGAAGCCCGTCTGCGCGTCGGGTGACAGTTCGCGGCTGCTGCTGCACATGCTGACCGACGACTTCGTGAAGTGCTTCAAGAACTTCGGCCTCAACGGGCCCTGCGCCTGGGCGGCTTCGAACTTCATCCCCTACGGCACCCTCGCCAAGGGCGCCAAGGGCATCGTCGCCTTCCGCTTCGCCCTGGAGACGGGCGTCGGCATCGAGCAGGCCAAGCTCGCCCTGCAGGCCTCCCTGGAGGGCTACAGCGACGCGGTGAAGCTCAAGATGATGGCGAGCGCCGACGCGATCCTCGCCCTCCGCAACTCGCTGAGGGGCGACGGCGCCGGCGCGGACGCGGCGCTCGCGGCCCTGCGCAACAACCCCAACGTCGACCGGGCCCTGGTACGGCAGTTGGAGACCGAGACGCAGATCGCCGGGGACGTGCGGACGGTCTGCGAGACCAACAGCTTCCCGGCCGGCACCACCGTGCTCGCGGGCGACGGCACCCGCCGCACCGTCGAGACCGTACGGGTGGGCGACCTGCTGCTGTCCACCGATCCGTCCACCGGCGCCGACAGCGCCCGGACGGTGACCGCCACCTACCGGCACGACACCGTCGACCTGGTCGACCTCGACGTCGAGGGGACCGGCCGGATCACCAGCACCGCCGGGCACCTGCTGTACGTCGAGGGCACGGGCTGGCGGGAGGCGGGCGCCCTGCGGGCCGGTGACGTCCTGGTCGGCCGGGACGGTGCCGCGCACCCGGTGACCGGCACCGGCCGGCGCACCGAGGCCGCTGCCGAGACGGTCTACGACCTCACGGTGGACGGGCCGCACACCTTCTACGTCGGCGGCCGGCAGGGCGACGGAGCCCCGGTGCTCGCGCACAACTGCTTCAACCTGATCGCCGACGAGGCGCCGTTCGACCCGCGGGCGCACACGCTCCGCGACCACGTCGCCTCGGGTGCCGGGGGGACCGCCACCGAGGCGGCCGCGCGGCAGATGGCCGTGGACAAGGGCGTCAACGGCGTGTTCACCAAGGTGGAGTACGCCAACCTCGCACTGAGGGACGCGATGCAGAAGGCCAACCCGCGGGTGGCCAACTGGCTGAACCCGAGCAAGCCCCCGTACGACGAGTTCCTGGAATTCGAGATCGACGTCAACGTGAAGTTCAACGGCCAGGACGTCACCTCGCTGGGCAAGTCCTACAGGGCAAACGGCCCGAACACGGCGGACGTCACCGTCCGGGACACGGGTTCCCGGGTCCGGGTCCGGCTCGCCAAGGTGGCCAACCCGAGGGACCACGGCGGCAAGAAGTGGGTCTGCACCTCGATCTTCCCGGTCTAGGTGTGGCAGCGGTGCCGGGCCTCCGGCACCTGACGGGCTGACAGCAGCCCGGTGCACGTGACGGCGTACGGCCGGGGCAACCAGCTCCGGCCGTACGCCGTTTCCGTGGAGCTGCCCTCGGAGCTGCCCCGGGGCGACCCTGCGGACGGCCCCGGGGTGCCCGTCCGGTCCACGGGGCGCGGGCCGGGCGGGCGTGGGCTCGTGAAGATCCTGGAAGAGCCGGGTGAACTCGCGTGGCGGTGCATCGCCCCAGCTGGGCGGACGTGCGGCGGAACCTGACGGTGCACGAACCCGGGGGCGAGGTGGCGTGGGCATGCTGGTTATCATCGGTCCGGCAGTTCGTCGGACGGCGGTCGACGGAAGCGTTCCCGTGGCAGTGCCGTGCACGGGGAGGGACCCATCGGCGCGGGGGCCGTTCGGGTGCCCGCGGTGTGTCCGCCGAAGCCGTGCCCGGCCCCGCACCGCGCGATCCGTCGGGATGAACATGAACAAGGGCCTCGCCAGCCGTGGCACCCACGCCGTCACCGGAGCCGTCATCGGCGCCCTGCTGCTCACCGCCTGCGGGTCCGGTGGTGCCGGTGACAAGAAGGTCGACCTCAAGGACCAGCTGCCCAAGCGGTACCGGGAGGCCGGTGTGATCAAGGTCGGTGCCTCCTTCACCGCGGCCCCGGTCATCTTCAAGAACGGCCAGGGCAAGCCGGACGGGCTGGACCCCGACCTGGCCGCCGCGATGGAGCGCCTGCTCGGCGTGAAGTTCGACTTCGTCGACGCCGGTCCGTTCGCCAACGTGCTGCCCGGCGTGCTGGACAAGAAGTTCGACATCGGCATGTCGGGCATCACCGACACCCGTGAGCGCCAGCAGGGCCTGGACAAGAACGGCACCCCGGTCAACGAGGGCGTCGACTTCGTCGACTACTTCATGGCCGGGATCGGGATGGTGGTCAAGGAGAAGAACCCCAAGGGCGTCGACACCATCGACGGCCTGTGCGGCCACTCGGTGACGGCCAAGAAGGGCACCACCCACAACGACCTGATGATCCGCCAGCAGAAGGCCTGCGAGCACGCCGGCAAGCCGCTCAAGGCGCTGGAGACCGGCTCCGACGACGAGGCGCTGGCCAACGTCCGCAACGGTCTCGCCGACGTCTACATCACCGACTACCCCAAGGCCCAGCACAACGCCCAGACCCTGGACGAGGGCCGCACCTTCGACCTGGCCGGGCCGCAGCTGCAGTCCCGCCCGTACGGCATCGCCGTCCGCAAGGGCGACCAGGAGCTGCGGGACGTACTGGTCAAGACGGTCAACGCGCTGATCCTGGACGGCACCTACGACGCCGTGCTGCAGAAGCGGCTGCTCGTCGAGGGCGCGATCCAGAACTCGGTGGTCAACGGCAGCCACTGACGCCGCGCCGGTCCGCTGGCCGGGCCGTCCGGCGGCCTGTCTGACGCAGAACGCCCGTACCGGGAACCAGCCCGACCGGTACGGGCGTTCGGGCTGTTCGGGCGGAACCGTCCCGCCCTCGGCGACCACGGAGGTACCCGGCGATGTCCCACCGTCTCTTCTCCTACGGCACCCTGCAGCTGGAGCAGGTCCAACTCGACCGCTTCGGGCGCCGGTTGGACGGCAGCCCGGACGCGCTGCCCGGCCACCGGATGACCGTGCTGCGGATCACCGACCCGGGGGTGATCGCCAGCAGCGGCACCGACCACCATCCGCTGGTGCTGCCCTCGGACGACCCGGAGGAGCTGGTCGAGGGCAGCGTCTACACCGTCACCGACGAGGAGTTGGCCGCCGCGGACGACTACGAGGTGGACGACTACGCCCGGCGCGAGGTGGTGCTCGCCTCCGGCACCCGGGCCTGGGTGTACCTCGCCTCCTCGGCGGTCTGACCGGCCGGCGCTTCACCCGTGCGGCCGACCGGCCGATGTAGTCCTCAGGGCGTGCCGCCGCACGGGTGCGGCGCGCTCCGAGGACGAGGAGGAGTGCGGTGACCCAGCAGGGCTTCGAGGTCGGGACGGCGCCCGGGGCGGTGCCCGGGATCGGGCACGCCTGGCAGATGATGCGCAGTCCGGTCCGGTTCATGACCTCCCTGGCCGCCCACGGCGACCTGGTGCGGATCAGGATCGGCCCGTCCACCGCGTACGTGCCCTGCCATCCCGAGCTGCTGCGCCGGGTGCTGACGGGCGACCAGGTCTACGACAAGGGCGGGGTCTTCTACGACCGGGCGCGCGACGTGGCCGGGAACGGTCTGGTCACCTGCCCGCACCGGGACCACCGGCGCCAGCGGAGGCTGATGCAGGGCGCCTTCACCCGGCCCCAACTGCGGCACTACGCCGGGGCGATGCGGTCCGAGATCGAGGCCACCACCGCACGCTGGCGGGACGGCCAGGTGATCGACGCCTTCCCCGAGTTCTACGGACTGGCGCTGCGGGTGGTGGCCCGGACGCTCTGGTCCACCGCGCTCGAACCGGAGCTCACCCGCGGGGTCGAGCGGGCCTTCGACACGGTGCTGAACGGGCTGTTCCGCCAGATGTTCCTGCCCGGGCCGCTGCGCCGCCTGCCGACCCCGGCCAACCGCCGGTACCGGTCGGCGCTGCGGCACCTGCACGAGGTGACGCAGCGTCTGATCGCCGGGTACGGCGGGCGGCCGCCCGAGGCCGCGGGGGAGCTGGACCTGCTCGGGGCCCTGCTGGCCGCCCGGGACGAGGACGGCGGGCGGCTGAGCGAGGCCGAGGTGCACGACCAGGTGATCACCGTGATGGCGGCGGGCACCGAGACGGTGGCCGCCACCCTGGTCTGAGCCCTCCACCGACTGGCCCGACACCCTTCGGTGGCGCAGGAGTTGTACCGGGAGATCGACGCCGTGCCGGGCGGCCGCGCGGCGGCGGACTGGGAGGACCTGCCGGCCCTGGCGCTGACCGACCGGGTGATCACCGAGACCCTCCGCCTGCACCCGCCCGGCTGGCTGTTCACCCGGCTGACCACCACCGACACCGAGCTGGCGGGGGTGCCGCTGCCGGCCGGCTCCACCCTGGTGTTCAGCCCGGCGGCGGTGGCCCACGATCCGGAGGCCTTCCCGCACCCGCACGAGTTCCGCCCCGACCGCTGGCTCCCGGAGGAGGAGTCCCCGCAGGCCCGCCAGGCGTTCACCTCCTTCGGCACCGGGGCCCGCAAGTGCCTCGGCGACCTCTTCGCCCGCACCGAGGCCACCCTGGCCCTGGCCACCGTGCTGAGCCGCTGGCGGCTCGAACCCGAGCAGGACGCCGACGTCCGCGCCGTGCCGCTGGCCACCGTCTACCGGCCGCGGCGGCTGCGGCTGCGCCTGACGGCCCGTCCGTAGGCCCGCGTCGAGGAGCCGGTGCACGGGAGTGCGGAGGGGGTGAGCGGGGCGTAGCGGACCGGCCGGACAGCGGCGGGCCGGCCGGCGGCCGTCAGCGCCACCGGTCCCACCAGAACGTCCAGGTGCGGGAGTTGACGAGGGTGGCGGCGTAGCGCGGCAGGGTCCCTTCCGAGCCCTGCCACAGGTTGTCCGGACAGAAGGCGAAGTGCTCGGCCGCCACGCGCAGCGCCGCCTGCTCCGTCGGAGGGGGCGCCGCCACGCTCACCACCAACTCCGACGCGTCCGCCGACACCAGCCGGGCGCCGAAGCGGTCCTCCCAACTCGCCAGCACCGCGGCGTAGGCACCGGTGTCGTCCTCCCGGTCCGCCACCCCGTCCCAGCCCAGCAGGGCCAGTGCCTCGGCGCCCGACTCCGCGGCGACCAGGCCCAGCGGGCAGTGCGGGCGCCGCGCCAGCACCTCCCGCGCGACGGCCGTCGCGGCCTCCTCGGGGCTCTCCCGTCGTGCGCCCCTCGGCGCCGGCCCCGGCCACACCGCCCCGAACGGCGCCGTCGTCCCCGGGTAGGCCTCCTCCGCCAGGTGCTCGTCCCACCACCGCGCCATCAGCCGCCCCGGATCGTAGAGATCCGGCCGCGACGCCGTCCCCGGCCGCAACTCCCCGTCGTTCCACGGCCGCCGCCCCGTCTCGCCCGGCACCTCGGTGTCGAGCAGCAGCGGCCACAGCCCCGACCGGGGATGCTCCTCCAGCATCCGCCCCCACCGGCTGACGGTGGTCGGCCCCGCACTCACCCAGAGCACCGGCCCGTCCCCGCCGTCCACGCCGTCCACGAACTCCCCGGGCGGCAGCAGCCCGCCCACCTCGGCGACAAGATCGGCCATCATGCCGCCGCACGCTAGCGCAGCCCGCCGACAGCCCCTTCGCCGGCGGTGCCCGAGCGGGCGTCAGCCGAGGAAGTCGACGCGGTCGATGAGGCCGTCCCGGACGTGGTAGGCGACCAGGACGCGGACCGGTTCGGCGGCGACGCCGTGGGCCAGTTCGTGGTCCACCACCCAGGGGCCCTCGGTGAGGCGGCCGAGGATCTCGGCGCGGCAGCGGCCGGCGGCGAACTGGGGGGCGTAGACCGCGCGGAGGGCTTCGTGGCCGTGGAGGGGGTCGCCGGTGCGGCGGTTGACCACGACGTGCTCGGCGTAGGTGGCGGTGAAGGCGTCGATGTCGTGGGCGTTGTAGGCGGCGAGCTGACGCTCCACCACCTCCTGGGGGGTGGTCACGGGGTGGCCTTTCGGTAGGGGCGGGCAGCCAGCCTAGGAGGAGGGGTGTTACTCCGGAGGTACCGGGTGGTGGGCGGGGGTGTACTGCGGACGCAGTACGGGAGGTGCCTGCGCAGCGACGACGACGGGGGAGGGGCCGGCCGCGAAGGATGGAGGACGCTGCGGGCGGACCGTGCCGGGATGGTGGCGGGCCGCTCGCGGCGCGTTCCGCGACCGTGCACCGAACCCGAAGGAGGCCGCACCCCGTGGCCACGTTCCTGTACCGCCTGGGCCGCTGGGCCTTCGACCGGCGCAAGTGGGTGACGCTGATCTGGGTCGCCGTGCTGGCCGGGGCCGGGGTCCTCGCGGCCAAGGCGCCCGCCGCGCCCGACGACGGCTTCTCGATGCCCGGCACGGAGGCGCAGCAGGCCTTCGACCTGATGAACGAGCGCTTCCCCGGCGGCCACGCCGACGGCGCCCAGGCCCGGCTGGTGTTCGTCGCCCCCGGGGGGCAGAAGATCACCGCCGGCCCGGCCAAGGAGGCCGTGGAGCGGACGGTCGGCGAGCTGGCGCACGCCGAGCAGGTCACCGGCGCGGTCGACCCGTTCCAGGCGCGGACCGTCTCCCAGGACGGGACCACCGCCTACGCCACCGTCAGCTACGCGGCCAAGGCGGGCGAGCTGTCCGAGGGTGCCACCGCCGCGCTGGAGCAGGCGGCCCAGCACGGCCGGGACGCCGGGCTGAAGGTCGAGGTCGGCGGCACCGCACTGATGACCAAGGGCGAGGCCGGCGGCAGCAGCGAGGCGATCGGCATGGCGCTCTCCGCGGTCGTCCTGGTGATCACCTTCGGCTCGCTGCTGGCGGCCGGGCTGCCGCTGCTCACCGCCCTGGTCGGGGTGGGCCTCGGCATGGCGCTGATCACCGCGCTGGGCAGTGCGCTCGGCCTGTCCGGCACCACCGGCACGCTGGCGATGATGCTGGGCCTGGCGGTCGGCATCGACTACGCGATGTTCATCGTCTCGCGGCACCGGGCCGAGCTGGCCGAGGGCCGCGACCTGCGGGAGGCGGCCGGCCGGGCGGTCGGGACGGCCGGGTCGGCCGTGGTGTTCGCCGGGCTGACCGTGGTGATCGCGCTGGCCGGGCTCTCCGTGGTGAACATCCCGATGCTCACCAAGATGGGCCTGGCCGCCGCCGGCACGGTGGTGCTCGCGGTGCTGGTCGCGCTCACCCTGGTCCCCGCGCTGCTCGGCTTCCTCGGCCACCGGGTGCTGCCGCGCAAGGTCCGCAAGGGCCGGGCGGCGGGGGACGGCGAGAACGGCGGTGCCCGCTGGGCCCGGTTCGTGCTGCGCCGCCCGCTCGCCGTGCTGCTCGGCGGTGTGATCGGCCTCGGCGTGCTCGCGGCCCCCGCCCTCGACCTGCGGATGGGCCTGCCGGGCGACGAGTCCAAGCCCACCTCCACCACCGAGCGCCGCGCCTACGACCTGCTCTCCGAGGGCTTCGGCCCGGGCTTCAACGGCCCGCTCACCCTGCTGGTCGACGCCAAGGGCGCGCCCGACCCGAAGGCCGCGGCGGAGACGGTGGCGAAGACCGTCTCCGGCCTGCCCGGGGTGGCCGCGGTCGCCCCGCCGGTGTTCAACCCGGCCGGGGACACCGCGCTGGTCAACGCCGTCCCGAAGACCGGCCCGGCCGAGGAGGCGACCAAGGACCTGGTCACCGCCATCCGCGGCCACGCGGACGGACTGAAGGCGGAGACCGGTGCGACCGTCCTGGTCAGCGGCACCACCGCGATGAACATCGACGTCTCGCAGAAGCTCACCGACGCCCTGCCGGTGTACCTCGCCGTGGTGGTCGGCCTGGCGGTGCTGCTGCTCCTGCTGGTCTTCCGCTCGGTGCTGGTCCCGCTGAAGGCGGCGCTCGGCTTCCTGCTCTCGGTGGCCGCCGCGATCGGCGCCGTGGTCGCCGTCTTCCAGTGGGGCTGGCTGGCCAACCTGATCGGGGTCGAGCAGACCGGCCCGGTGATGAGCATGATGCCGATCTTCCTGGTGGGTGTGGTCTTCGGCCTGGCCATGGACTACGAGGTCTTCCTGGTGACCCGGATCCGCGAGGGCTTCGTGCACGGGGAGAGCCCGAAGGAGGCCATCGTCACCGGCTTCCGGCACAACGCCCGGGTGGTCACCGCCGCGGCCTTCATCATGATCTCGGTCTTCGCCGGGTTCATCGGGATGAGCGAGCCGATGATCAAGATGATGGGGCTGGGCCTGGCCGCGGCCGTCGCCTTCGACGCCTTCGTGGTCCGGATGGCCATCGTCCCGGCCGTGCTCGCCCTGCTCGGCCGCCGGGCCTGGTGGCTGCCGCGCGGCCTCGACCGGGTGCTCCCGGACGTGGACGTGGAGGGCAGCAAGCTCGTAGCCGCCGACCCGGAGCCCGCCCCGGAGCGGGAGCCGGTCCGCGTCTGACCGTGTGAAACGCCCTCCGCTCCCCACCGTCGGTGCGGGAGCGGAGGGTTACCGTTGGCAGCCTGGCCCACCCCTTCCGACCGGAGCGCGATACCCGTGAGCGACCTGTGGCAGCGCCTGCGCCGCGACCACCCCCGGCTGCTCGACGCCGTGGGCGGCGCCACCCTGGTCGGGGTCATGGCGCTGGGCCTGACGGTGGATCAGCACGGCGGCCGGTACCAGGCGCCGGGCGCGGGCACCGTGGCCGTCGCCGCCCTCTCCACCGCCGCCGTCTTCCTGCACCGCCGGTACCCGCGCGCGGTGGTCGTGGTCACCCTCTTCTGCACCACCTTCCTCACCGCCACCAGCACCAAGCTCACCCCCGCGCTGGCCACCCCGCTGCTGCTGGCGCTCTACTTCCTCGCCGTCCGCACCGACCGCACCACCGCGCTGCGCGCCTCGCTGGTCACCGCGGCCCTGCTCACCGGCATCACCCTGGCCTACGGCCCCGGCGGTCCGATCGCCGAACGCCTCGGCGTGCTCGCCTGGTCCCTGCTGCCCGGCGCCATCGGCGACTCCATCCGCAACCGCCGCGCCAACCTCGCCGCCATCGAGGAGCGCGCCGAACGGGCCGAACGCACCCGCGAGGAGGAGGCCCGCCGCCGGGTCGCCGACGAACGCGTCCGGATCGCCCGCGACCTGCACGACGTGGTGGCGCACCACATCGCCCTGGCCAACGCCCAGGCCGGCATCGCCGTCCACCTGATGGACCGTCACCCCGACCGGGCCCGCGAGGTGCTCAGCCACCTCACCGAGGCCACCGGCTCCGCCCTCCAGGAACTGCGCGCCACCGTCGGCCTGCTGCGGAGCACCGAGGAGCCCGCCCCGCTGGAACCCGCCCCCGGCCTCGACCGCCTCTCCGACCTGCTGCAGACCTTCGAGCGGGCCGGCCTCCCCGTCCGGCTCGCCGTCGAGGGAGAGGCCCGCCCGCTCTCCCCGGGCATCGACCTGACGGCGTACCGGATCCTCCAGGAGTCGCTGACCAACGTCGCCAAGCACGCCCGCGGCGCCGAGGCCCGGATCACCCTCGCCTACAGCGGCAGCCGCCTCACCCTCACCGTCGCCAACGGCCGCCCCGCACCCGGCGGCCGCGCCGCGCTCCCGGTCACCGCCGCCACCGCCGGGCGGGGCGGCTTCGGACTGATCGGCATGCAGGAGCGGGCCTCCGCCGTCGGCGGCCGACTCACCGCCGGGCGCCGGCCGGACGGCGGGTTCGTGGTCACCGCCGAACTCCCCCTGCGCACGGGCAACGTGACCGCTCTGGACGACAAGGACGGCCCCGCATGACGATCCGCGTGCTGCTCGCCGACGACCAGGCGCTGCTCCGCGGCGCCTTCCGGATGCTGATCGACTCCGAGGAGGACATGGAGGTGGTCGGCGAGGCCGCCGATGGCCGCCAGGCGGTCGAACTCGCCCGCGCCACCAAGCCCGACCTGGTCCTGATGGACATCCGGATGCCCGGCTCAGACGGCCTCGGCGCCACCGCCGAGATCTGCGCCGACCCGGAGCTGGCCGGCACCCGGGTGCTCATCCTCACCACCTTCGAGGAGGACGAGTACGTCGCCCAGGCGCTGCGGGCCGGGGCCGGCGGCTTCCTCGGCAAGGGCGCCGCCCCCGCCGAACTCCTCGCCGCCGTCCGCACGGTGGCCGCCGGCGAGGCCCTGCTCTCGCCCGCCGCCACCCGCGCCGTCATCGACCGCCTGCTCGCCCAGCCGGGCCCGGCCCCCGCCGCCCTCCCCTCCGAGCGGCTCGCCGTCCTCACCGCCCGCGAACGCGAGGTCATGGCGATGGCCGCCACCGGCCTCACCAACGAGGAGATCGCCGAACGGATGGTGGTCAGCCCCTTCACCGTCCGCACCCACGTCCACCGCGCCATGGCCAAGCTCGACGCCCGCGACCGCGCCCAACTCGTCGCCATCGCCTACCAGTCGGGGCTGGTCCCGCCCACCGGCCCGGCCTGACGGCGCCCTCCCGTGCCGGGGCCCGCGGCCCTCCGCGAGCCGGGGCCTCGGCGGGTCCGCAGGCCCGAGGTGCTGGAATGTCCTGGTGGACGATCACCCCGAGCCCCCGACCCGGCGCCTCTTCGTGGCGCTCGCCCCGCCCGACGAGGCCAAGGACGAACTCGCCCGCGCGCTGGGCCCCGCCTACGCCGCCCACCCACAGCTGCGCTGGAACCGGATCGAGGACTGGCACATCACCCTGGCCTTCCTCGGCGAACTCCCCACCGCCACCGTGCCCCTGCTGCGCTCAGCACTCTCCGGCACGGCCGGATCCCGCCCCGCCCTGCGGCTCGCCCTGCGCGGCGGCGGCCAGTTCGACGACCGGACGTTCTGGAGCGGCGTCGAGGGCGAGCTGGACGGCCTCCACCGGCTCGCCACCGAGGTCCGGGCCCTGGTCAGGTCCTGCGGCGTCGACTTCCCCGACCGCCCGCTGCGCCCCCACCTCACCCTGGCCCGGGCCCGCCGCGACGACCGCACCGGCATCGCCGAGGCCGCCGCCACCCTGGCCGGCTTCAGCGGCCGCACCTGGGCCACCGACCGTCTCCACCTGGTCGGCAGCAACATCGGCCGCGGGCCCGGCCGCATCTACTACCGCGACATCGAGGCCTGGCCCTTCGCCGCCCCCTCGTGACGGCCCGTCACCCGAAGCCGCGGACCCGGACGACGCCGTCGGCGTCGGGCAGCACCGCGTCGGGCAGCACCCCGGGCCCGTCCGGCACGACGGCCAGCCCGACCGCCCCGTCGAGCGCGGCGGTGTCCTGGGCGTCCTCCAGGTCGACCCAGCGCCCGCTGAGCACGCCGCCGGGGTGCTCGACCAGGAGGCAGTGGTAGCCCTCGGGGTCGAGCCCTGCCAGCACCTCGGCCGGTCCGGCGCCGAACAGCGAGGGCCAGGCGGACAGCCGCGACCGCGGTACGAGACGGGCGCGGACGGCTGCCACGTCGTCCCGGTCCGCGAGCCGGTGCCAACGCGCCGCGTTCCCCGCGAAGTACTCCTGGAGCAGCCGTACCTCGCCCGCCGCGACCGCGCGCTCCAGCCGCTCCCAGTACCCCGCGTCGGCCGGCGTCTCGGCGGCGCTCCCGTCCGGCTCGGGGGCGTACGGCGACTCGTCGAGGGGCTCGGGGAAGAGGCCGAGCTCCCGTGCCCGTTCGACCCCGGGCCCGACCGGACCGGTCGTGCCGACGTACATGTACAGGTCGTACCCGACGTGCAGGAAGAAGCGGTCGCCGTCCTCCAGGCGGCACCACCCGCCGCTTCCCCGCAGCATCGCCCGGACCAGTTCCACGCCGGTGGCGAGGTCCACCTCGGCGCCGTCGTGGAAGTCGGTCGGCTCCGCGAACAGGCCGGCCGCACCGGTCCGTCCGGCGGTCGGCCCGGTCCAGTCGTCGATCGTGATCCCACCCGGATCACGCACCGTCAGCCGCTCCACCCCGGCCGCCCGCGCGAAGGCGGCGGCGCTCTCCAGGTACGCGGCCTCGATCGGGCCCTCGTCGCAGTCGATGTCGAGCGGGCCCTCGTACCAGCCGTGCTCGTTGCGGTCGGCCGGGTCGTACTTGGTCACTCGGTGGACGCGGAGCTCGGGCATCGGGCCATCCTAGGGGCTGTCTCCTTGGTGGGGCCGGGCGGGCGCCGCCGGGGCACGCACCTCGCCACCTTCTCGTCAGTCGCCGATGCTCCGCATGGACTCCTTCCTCGGCGGCGCCGAGGCACGCACCCCAGCGACGCCCGCTGATCCGACCCCACCAAGGAGACAGCCCCTAGGAGTTCTGTCCGCGCGGGGGCCGGGGCCCGTACCCATCGAGCGGGCCGGGCCCCCGCGCGGTGACGAGGGGTCAGCCGCCGAGCACGCCGCCCTTGTGGAACTGGTCCACCGGGGCCTCGCTGCAGGCGTTCTTGTTGCCCCAGACGCCCGCGACGCCGGTCGCGTTGTCGGCCAGGCAGCGCAGGTCCGCGTCGACCAGCGGGGCGCCGTTGCTGTTGATCACGCCGTTCTGGGAGCCGACCAGGGTGTCGCCGAAGTGGTTGCCGAAGGTGCCCTCGCCGGCGGTGGTGTCGCCGCCGTGCATCTGGTACGAGCTGATGGCGCCCTGCGCGCTCTCCTGGGTCTCCATGCCCATGCACTCGGCGGCGGAGGCGGGGGCCGCGACGGCGACGGCGGCGGACATGGCGAGGGCGGTACCGGACAGGACCTTCTTGATCATGGTGTTCTCCTGGGTGAGGGGTGTGAATGCGGCGGTGGGGGACGGGAGTCGAGGGAGGGTCAGCCGCCGAGCACGCCGCCCTTCTGGAACTGGGCGACCTGCGCCTCGTTGCAGACGTTCTCGTTGCCCCACACGCCGGCGACGCCGGTCGCGTTGGCCACCGCGCAGCGCAGGTCGGCGTCGACCAGCGGGGCGCCGTTGCTGTTGACCGCGCCGTTCTGCGAACCGGCCAGGGTGTCGCCGAAGTGGCTGCCGTAGGTGCCCTCGGCCATGGCCGGGCTCGCGATCGACACCGCGGCGGAGAGGGCCAGGACGGCCCCGGTCAGGACCTTCTTCATGGGTGCTCCCGAATCTCCGGGCTCCTGGTGGAGCCGTTGCCCTACCGGAACGAGGGAATCGGGGGGAGGTGACTTGACGGACATCCGTCCGGAGAAAGGGCTCATGCGTTCGGCAGAACGTTCCTGCGCCGCCCGGGCGAATCGACGGTGACCCAGTGACTCGCTCACCGTTGCGACTGTCGACGCCTCGTCACCCTCCCTCCTACGCATCGGAGCAACCCGTGAAGAAGTTCCTGGCCGGCGCCGCGCTCGCCGTCTCCGCCTCCGTCTCGCTCACCGGCACCGCCACCGCGGCCACCACCATGGGCGCCGACACCAACGACAACGCCCGTCAGGCCATCGACGCCTACCGGATGTACGAGAACGGCGGCCCCTCCGAGGGCACCTTCGGCAACCACTTCGGCGACACCCTGGTCGGCTCCCAGAACGGCGTGATCAACAGCAACGGCGCCCCGCTGGTGATGGTCGACCTGCGGTGCGCGGTGCCCAACGCCACCGGCGTCGGTGCCGACTTCGGCAACAAGAACGCCTGCAGCAACGCGCCGGTCGACCAGTTCCAGAAGGGCGGCATCCTCGGCGGCTGACCGGCCGGCAGCTGGGAACGCATGCACAAGAGGCATTGCACAATGCCTCTTGTGCATGCCAGGATCGTCGTATGACAGAGGATCAGATCAAGAACTCCGAGCGCCTCTCGGCCCTGGCCCACCCCCTGCGCCGCCGCCTGGCGGACATCCTCCGGGCCTACGGTCCCGCCACCGCCAGCACCCTCGCCGAGCGGACCGGCCAGGCGGTCGGCAACGTCAGCCACCACCTGCGCGTGCTCGGCGCCGCCGGGATCATCGAGGAGGCACCCGAACTCGCCCGCGACAAGCGGGAGCGCTGGTGGCGCCGCTCCTCGGCGAACCTCTCGTGGAACCGGAGCGACTTCGCGGCCGATCCGGCCGCCGCGCTCGTCTCCCAGACCGTCCAGTCGATGCTGCTCGACCGCCACACCACTGCCGCGCGCGAGTGGCTGCTCGGGGAGCAGCCCGAGGAGTGGGTGGACACCTCCTTCGTCGCCGACCGCTGGCTGATGCTCACCCCGGAGGAGCTGGAGGAGATGGCGCGGGAGATCATCGCGATCCAACTCAAGTGGGGGACGCGGGAGATCCCCGACGACGGGCGCGAGCGGCAGTCGGTCCTGGTCTTCTCGTACGGAATGCCGGCCCAGCCGTGACCACCACCACGACCTCACCGGCCCCGGCTCCGGCTCCGGCCCCGCCCCGTGCGCCGGACGCCGCCCGCGACTTCCGGCTGTTCTGGTTCGGCGAGACCGCCGGCAAGATCGGCAGCGGGATCAGCGGCGTGGCCGTGCCGCTCGCCGCCGTCACGGTGCTCGACGCCTCCGCCTTCCAGGTCGGGGTGCTCACCGCCATGACCTGGCTGCCCTGGCTGCTGGTCGGCCTGCCCGCCGGCGCCTGGGTGGACCGGATGCCCCGGCGCCCGCTGATGGCCGGCTGCAACCTGCTCTCGATGTCCCTACTGGTCAGCGTCCCGGCGAGCTCCTGGCTGGGCGTGCTGACCTTCACCCAACTCGCCCTCACCGCACTGCTCCTGGGCACCGCCGGGGTCTTCTTCCAGGCCGCCTACCAGGTCTACCTCCCCTCGCTGCTGCCCGCCGAGGAGCTGGCGGCGGGCAACGCGAAGATGCAGGGCTCGGAGGCCTTCGCCCAGGTCGCCGGGCCGGGCCTGGCCGGAGCGATCGCCCAGCTGCTCGGTGTCCTCGGCGGGCTGCTGGCCGACGCCGCGACCTTCGCCGTCTCCACCCTCTGCCTGCTCGGCATCCGCGCGAAGGAGGAGCCGGTCGAGCGCCGGGAGAACGCGGCGCTGGGCCGTGACATCCGCGAGGGCCTGCGCTTCGTCGTCCGCGACCCCTACCTCCGGGTCTTCGCCGTCTTCGGGGCGCTCTTCAACCTGGCGTTCATCGCCTACCAGGCCGTGCTGGTGGTCTTCCTGGTCCGCGAACTCGGCCTGCCCACCGGCCTGGTGGGCCTGCTGATGGCGGGCATCAGCGTCGGCGGCGTGCTCGGCGCGACCCTGGCCACCCGGATCGCCGCCCGCCTCGGGACCGCGCGCGGGCTGCTGACCGCGCTGTTCGGCACCGTCCCGTTCGCGCTGGTGATCCCGCTGGCCGCCCCCGGCCCCCGGCTGGCCCTGCTGGTCGGCGGCGGGCTGATGATCGGCCTCGGCACGGTGGTGAGCAACGTCATCCGCGGCAGCTTCCGCCAGCTCTACACCCCGCGCCCGCTGCTCGGCCGGGTCAGCGCCGGCATGATGTTCCTCAACTTCGGCACCATCCCGCTGGGCGGCCTGCTGGGCGGCGCCCTGGCCGAGGCCGTCGGCCTGCGCCCCACCCTCTGGCTGGTCGCCGCCGCGATGGCGGCCTCTCCGCTGACCCTCCTGATCGGCCCGCTCAAGTCCCGCCGTGACCTGCCGGCCGGCGGTGCCGACGGCAGCTAGATGGAAATCATTTTCAATTAGTGTAGCGTGGACCGGGTCCTGCCCCATCCCGGCGACCGACGGAGTCCCGCCATGTCCGCCCACTGCCAACTGACCGGCCGCAAGCCCGGCTTCGGCCGTGCGATCTCGCACTCGCACCGCCGCACGCCGCGCCGCTTCGACCCCAACATCCAGCGCCGCCGATACTGGCTCGCCGGTGAGCGCCGCCACGTGCGGCTGACGCTCAGCGCCGCCGCCGTGAAGACCGTCGACCGGATCGGCGTCGAGGCCGCCGTCGCCCGGATCCGCGCCCGGGGAGGGAAGGTCTGATGGCCAAGCGGAGCAAGATCGCCAAGGACGCCCGCCGCCGGTCGACCGTCGCCCGGTACGCCGAACGGCGTGCCGAGCTCAAGCGGCTGATCACCCACCCCGGCAGTGGGGAGGCCGAACGGGCCGCGGCCCGAGCCGAGTTGGACCGCCAGCCGCGCGACGCCAGTGCCACCCGGCTGCGCAACCGGGACGCGGTGGACGGCCGCCCGCGCGGCTACCTGCGGGCCTTCGGGCTCTCCCGGATCAACCTGCGCAAGGAGGCCCACGCGGGCCACCTGCCCGGCGTGCGGAAGGCGAGCTGGTAGCCGTGACGGAGGACCTGATCCGGCTGCCCGTGGTGGTGGTGGCCGGGCTGCACCGGGAGGAACGGCGGCGCGCCGTCGAGGAGTTGACGGCCGGGGGGATCGAGGCGGTGGTACTCCACCACGACCTCCGCGACGCCCCGCTCGGCACCGTCCACCGCGAACTGCGCGACGCCCACGGGCACCGGCACGCCACCGCCGAGGTGCCGCTCGCCAACGACTGCCCGTGCTGCGCGCTGCGCGAGGAACTGCTGCCCGAGCTGGCACGGATCGCCGAGCAGGGCAGCCACGGGCTGGCGGTGGTCGAACTCTGGGGCGGCAGCGACCCGCACCCGGCGGTCGAGGTGCTGGCCGACGGCGTGACCGGCGGCGCGACCGGCGTGCGGCGGATGGCCGAGCTGGTCGAACTCGCCGGTGTGGTGACGGCGTTGAGCCCCGACCGGCTGATCGGCGAACTCTCCGTCCCCGACGAACTGGCCGAGCACGGCGAGCAGACCTCGGCCCGGGACCGCCGCACCCGGGCCGAGGCGCTGGCCCACCAGATCGAGTACGCCACCACCCTGGCGGTGCCCCGCGGCGCCGACCCGGCCGGGCTCGCGATGCTGCGCCAACTCCGCCCCACCGCACGGCTGGTGCGGCTCGGCACCGGCGAGCTGATCCGGTCCGCCCTCGGCGGCTTCGACGTCCCCGCCGCTCGCGACCGGGCCAACCCGGCGCTCGCCCTGCTCCCGCAGGAGCGGGACGAGTGCGGGGTGGCGACCGTGGTCTGGGAACGCCGCCGCCCGCTCCACCCGGCCCGGCTGCACGAGGCCCTGGAGCAGCTCGTCCCCGCCGCCCAGCGCAGCCGAGGCCGGTTCTGGCTGGCCAACCGGCCCGAGCTGATGCTCGCCTGGGACGCCGCCGGGGCCGGCCTCACGGTGGAGGCCTGTGGTCCCTGGCTCACCACCCTGCCGGACGCCGCCTGGGAGCTCTACCCGCCCGCCCGCCGGGCCGCCGCCGCCCTGGACTGGGACCCGCTGCACGGTGACCGTGTCCAGCAACTCTGCTTCACCGCGAAGGGGTTGGACGCCGAGGGGATCGTCCGACTGCTCGACTCCTGCCTGCTCACCGACGCGGAGCTGGCCACCGGCGAGGCCGGCTGGCGGGCCCTGCCCGACGCCTTCGAGGACCTGCTGGACCCCGTGCCGTCGGGAGGTGGCTGAGCGGCCCGGGGGGCGACACCTCCGAACGGCGGGGGTCGGACGACGGGCGCGCGGCGACATTACCAGTCGGTAATCTCAGGGCGTCCAGGCGGTGAACCACCTACCGACCGCCACGTTCTGAAGGATCGTCACGTGTCTCGTTCCGGTCGCGTCCCGCGCACCGTCCTCGCCGCTGCCCTTGCCACCGGTGTGCTGCTGGCCGTCGCGCCGGCCTTGCCCGCCCACGCCGACTCCGGCCCGGCCGGGGGCGCCGCGCACCTCGACGCCGTCGAGCGCGTCCTGCGGGAGGTGTCGCCCGGGCTTGAGGGCACCGTCTGGCAGCGCACCGAGGGCAACAGCCTGGCCGGGACCGCCGGGGACCCGGCGGGCTGGCTGCTCCAGACCCCCGGCTGCTGGGGCGACGCCACCTGCGCCGACCGGGTCGGAACCCGCGCCCTGCTCGCCAAGATGACCGCCGACGTCGCCGCCGCCACCCGCACCGTCGACGTCTCCACCCTCGCGCCGTTCCCCGAGGGCGGCTTCCAGGACGCCCTGGTGGCCGGTCTCAAGGCCTCGGTCGCGGCCGGCCACCGACCGGTCGTGCGGATCCTGGTCGGAGCCGCACCGGTCTACCACGCGAACGTCCTGCCCTCCCGCTACCGCGACGAGCTGATCGCCAAGCTCGGCCCCGCGGCCGCCTCGGTCAGCCTCGGCCTCGCCTCGATGACCACCTCGCGCACCGCGTTCTCGTGGAATCACTCCAAGCTCCTGGTGGTCGACGGACGCACCGTCATCGCCGGTGGCATCAACGGCTGGAAGAACGACTACCTCGACACCGCCCACCCCGTCACCGACGTCGACCTCGCGCTGAGCGGCCCCGCCGCCACCTCCGCCGCCCGCTACCTGGACACCCTGTGGGAGTGGACCTGCAGCCGGACCGGGGTGTTCGACATGGCCTGGTTCGCCTCCTCCGACGGCAGCGCCTGCCGCCCCTCGCTGGAGCGCGAGCTCAACCCGGTCGCCCCCGCCACCGGCACCGTCCCGGTGATCGCCGTCGGCGGCCTCGGCGTCGGGATCAAGGACAAGGACCCCAGGTCCGCCTACCGGCCCGGGCCCGTGAACGGCGCGGCCGACGCCAAGTGCGGCCCGCTCACCCTCTCCGACAACACCAACGCCAACCGCGACTACGAGACGGTCAACCCCGAGGAGAACGCCCTGCGCGCCCTCGTCGGCAGCGCCCAGCGGCACCTCGAGATCTCCCAGCAGGACATGAACGCCTCCTGCCCGCCGCTGCCCCGCTACGACTCCCGCCTCTACGACCTGCTGGCGGCCAAGCTGGCAGCCGGCGTCAAGGTGCGGATCGTGGTCAGCGACCCGGCCAACCGCGGCGCCGTCGGCAGCGGCGGCTACTCCCAGATCAAGTCGCTCGCCGAGATCAGCGACGTGCTCAAGGCCCGACTGGCCGCCCTGACGGGTGATCAGGGCAAGGCCACCGCAACGATGTGCGGCAACCTCCAGCTCGCCACCTTCCGCGCCGCCCCCACCGCCACCTGGGCCGACGGCCGCCCCTACGCCCTGCACCACAAGCTGGTGTCGGTCGACGACTCGGCCTTCTACATCGGCTCCAAGAACCTCTACCCCGCCTGGCTCCAGGACTTCGGCTACATCGTCCAGGACCGCACCGCCGCCGCCCAACTCGACCGCGACCTCCTCACCCCCGAATGGCACCACTCCCAGCCCACCGCCACCGTCGACTGGACCACCGGCACCTGCCGCGCCTGACGGAGCTCCCGCCCGCCCTGCCCTTTGGGGCACGTTCCCCTGCCCGAAGGGCTCCTCTTCCTGCGCGTTCGAAGTCCCTTAACCCGGGCGTCACTTCCGTTGACGTTCGGCGGCACTCCGTCGTCACCGGGGATGGATTGATTGGCGGTCCGCATGCGTGCGGTTTCCGTCGTTCAACTGTCTTTAGGGGTACGGGTCCACGATGGCTGTCGAACTCCCGGAGCCCCTGCAGTGGGTGCTGATGCTGCTCGCCGGTTCGCGTTGGCCGGAGGGCGACGAGGACCTGATGCGGGACATGGCGCGGCGTTGGCGGTCCGCCGCCGAGGCCGTGGAGGAGGGTGGGCGGGCCGCCGACTCGGCGATGAAGCGTGCGCTGGACGGTCAGCAGGGCGCCGCGATGGACGAGTTGTCGAAGAAGTGGGAGACGCTCACGCTTCCGGCGGACGGGAAGAAGCCCGGTTTCTTCCCCGGCATGGTGAAGGCCTGCAACTCGATGGCGGACAGCCTGGAGGCGATGGCCAACTCGACCGAGACGGCGAAGATCTCGATCGTGGCCCAACTGGGCATCCTGGCCTACGAGATCGCGACGGCGGAGGCGGCCGCGCCGGTGACGGCGGGTGCGTCGTTGGCGGCGATCCCGGCGGCGATCACGGCGAGCAAGCTGACGGTCCAGCAGATCCTGAAGAAGCTGGCCAAGGAGATCATCATCCTGGCGTTGAAGGAGGCCTTCCAGGAGGTCGCCATCAACCTGTTGGCGCAGTCGATCCAGCTCGCTGCGGGCAACCGCAAGGAGTTGGACGGCAAGGAGCTCGGGATGAGCGCCGCTGGTGGCGCCATCGGCGGCGCGGCCGGTGGTGTGCTGGGCAAGGGCCTCGGCGCGGCCGGCAACAAGCTCATCGGCAAGCGGATGGACACGCTGCCCGCGCAGATGGTCGAGGGCGCCATCACGGATGTGGGTGCGGACGCGTTCACGCAGTTCGCGCTGACCGGCGAGGTGGATCCCTCCGGGCTCGGTGGGTCCGCGCTGAGCGGTGCGGGGAGCCCGGCCATCATGCGGGGTGCCTCGGCGTTGAAGGGGAAGTTCAACTCCTCCGACATCCCCGACGCTTCCGACTTCACGGGTGGTGGTGCGGACAGCCCCGGAGTGAGCGGCCCGGGCAACTCCGGTGCGGGGGAGGGGGGTTCGTCCGGCAGTGGCGGCACCGGCACCGCCGGCCCGTCGTCCGGGTCCTCGGACCCCGGCAGCCCGAGCGGGGCCACCACCCTGGGCAAGCCCGACACCCACGGGGGCGATGCCGAGGTCGACCCGTCGATGCTCTCCCCGATCGGCAGCGACGGCCACCACACCCGTGGCGGTGGCGACTTCGACGCGCCCACCTCGCGGGGCCCCGCGCAGGACGGCGGCGCCTCCCACGCACCGACGCCCCGGAATCCCGACGCTCCGCGCACCTTCGCCACCCCGTCCCCGGAGACGGCCGCCCCGACCCCGGAGACCGCCCCCTACCAGGGCCCGAGCACCACCACCCCGCGCACGGACGCCGCGCCCCAACTCGCCCCGTACGAGCCGCCGGCCCCGCGCAGCGCCCCGGACACCACCCCCGCCCCGTCGGTGCCGACCTCGCACGCGGAGAGCCCCACACCGCGCGCCGAGGCTCCGACAGGCCACACCGAGGCCCCGTCCCCGCGTCCCGAGGGTCCGACAGCGCACACCGAGGCCCCGTCCCCGCGCGCCGAGAGTCCGGCGCCGCCGTCCCACCAGCCCACCCCGGGACCGGACAACCACCCTTCTCCGCACGAGAGTTCCGGTACGCCGTCCTCGGCCGCGCCGCCGCGGGGCGACGGCCCGCCGAACGCCGGCCACACCGCAGGTGCGCCGCACCCCGAGGGAGTCCGCCTCGCGAGCGGAGGCCCGACCGCGATGCGGGCACCGTCCCAGGACACCGCCGCCCCGACCGGTCCTGACGGTCCGTCGGTGCCGCCCGCCCGGTCGGCCGACAGCCCCGTCCAGGCGCCGGTTGGCCCCGGCGCCCCCGTGGCCCTCGGCCCCGTCAACGGTGGCCGCCGCAGCGCCGACCCGCGCCAGGCGCCGCCCGCCGCCGTGCCCACCCCGACCTCGTCCAGGCCCGAGCCGGCCCCGGCCGCGACGCCCACCCCCGCCCACTCGGTGCGCCCGCGCCCCGAGCCGACGGCGGACGCCACCCCCGCCCCGGCCCCCGAGGCCCCGCCGGCGCCGCGCCCGCCCGCCGCTGCCGGACGTCCGCTGGGCGGCGAGGGCGGTCTGACCGAGCCCACGACCAAGGACCACGAGCGCCTGAACCAGGCGCTCCCGCCGCGCGACCCGAGCGATCCGCACCCCGACCCCGCCAAGGGCGACTGGACCGCCGCCATCAACGGCGACGGCCCCGACGCCCCCGGGCGCAACAACAACTGCGTCGACACCACCCTCGCCTTCCTCGACACCTACCACGGCACCCCGACCCCCGCCGCCGCCCGGACCCCCGACACCGACGGCAGCCCCTCCGCCCTCGGCGAGCGGGGCGGCCGCGACCGCATCGAGAACAACCTCGGCGCCCGGTTCGCCGACCTCGGTGACGGCCCCGCCGCCTTCGACCGGTTGAAGCAGACCCTCGTGCGGACCGGTCACGGCTCCTCGGCCGCCATCACCACCGTCGACGCGGACGGCCGCTCGCACGCCTGGACCGCCGTCAACCACAAGGGCGCCGTCACGTACGTCGACCCGCAGACCGGCCGCCGCAGCGACCAGCCGCTCCACAACGGCGACAACGGCGTCTTCGCCGTCCCCCTCGGTCCCGACCGCGTGCCCACCACGCCCGAGCCCCACGCCGACCCCGCCCACGACCCGGCCACCGAACGCCGTGCCCCGGAACGTCCCGCCTCGGACACCTCCGGCGGCAAGCCGGGAGACGGGAAGTCCGAGGACGGCAAGCGGCCCGGCGGTGGTGACGTCCCGTCGGACACCGGCTTCCGGCCCCCCGGCCCGCGCGTGACGGTGCCGGGCGACGGCCTCTGCCTGCTGTACTCGCTCGCCGTGAGCGCCCCCGACCTGGTGGGCGGGCCCACGCTGTCGCACGAGCAGGCGGGGCAGCAGCTGCAGGCCCGGGTCCGCGCACACTTCGGCGGGCTGCCTCCGGAGGGCTGGCCGCTCGAGGTCGTCTCCAACTACCGGGGCCACCTGCCGAGCCGGCCCGACCTGACCAAGGACGACCTGCTCGCGTACCTCCCCGAGGACGTCCGCCAGGACTACGGCCAGCTCCCGCTGCCGGACCTGCGGCAGATCGTCGTCGAGCACATCACCGACAACGCGCCGACGCCGACGGCGGAGGAACAGGCGGGCCTGCTCGGGACGGTGGACCAGTGGAGGGACCGCTGGGACACTCCGCAGGGCGAGATGCTGCCGGCCGCCGCGGCCCACGCGCTCGGGCTGCGCATGCAGGTGGTCAACCACGACGGCGTCCCGCTGGCCGTCTTCGGGCCGAGCACCGGCCGACCGGTGACGGTGTATCACCGGGGCAACCACTACGACGCCAGCACACCGGACCCGGTCACCCAGAAGCCCGAGGCGGACCTCAAGCCCGAGGCGGACCTCAAGCCCGAGGCGAACGACAAGCCCGGACCCGAGTCCAAGCCCGAGGCCGACCTCAAGCCCGGGCCCGAGTCCGAGGGGGCCGAGCAGTCCAAGCCGACGGACCCGCCGAAGGAGTCCGAGCAGCCGAAGGAGACCGAGCGGCCCGAGCCGTCCGAGGAGCAGGACCCGCCGAAGCAGGACCCCACCGCTCCCCGCCCGATCGCCGGTTCGGATCTCGTGGTCGGCCTCAGCAAGAACGAGCAGGCCGTCCGGAACCAGGTCATCGCGGTCCTCACCCAGTCCGTGCCCGGTGATCCTGCGGTGGTGCGGGCCTTCGCCGACGCCCACTTCAGCCCGGCGACCCTGCGCCCGATCGTCGGTGCGCTCTCCCGCGGTGAGACCGTGACCGTCCCCTTCGAGGGCAACGGCTTCAGCGGCGGCGTGAAGCTGAGCGGCGCCGTCACCAAGTCGGACCCCCAGAAGACCCACGACCCCCTCAAGCCCCAGGAGCCCCTGAAGATCGAGTTCGAGAACGGCGCCGACCGCACGGTCTCCCTCGGCGGCACCCGGAACTCCCAGTGGGGTCTCAACATCGGCGTCCAGACCCGCCAGACGGCCGGCATCGTGGAGCCCGCGCAGCTCGCGGGCTACTTCCACGACCGGGGCCAGGGCCGGGTCACGGTCGATCTGGGGGGCATGGTCGCGCGGACCAAGACCTCCGTCCCGGTCGACGTGTTCGACTCCACGATGAAGCTGGAGCTGGACTTCGGCGGCCTGCGCCACGACGGCAACCCGGTCAATCCCGAGCCGGGGAAGGACACCAGTACTGTGGACCTCGGCGTGACCGTCGCGGTGCCGCAGACCCCGGACACGGTGCCCGACGACAAGCGCCGGACGGCGCCGCAGCGCCTGCAGGGCGGCCGGATCGGCGGCCAGGAGGTCGTGCTGGACCTCTCACCGCACGGCGGGCCGCAGGGCGGCCGCCCGGTCGAGGCACTGCTCGACCAGGTGAAGGAGGCGGGGGAGAAGGAGTTCGGCAAGGACTGGCCCGCGATGCGCGACCAGGTCCTCGCCGAGGTCGACTTCGCGCGGCTCCAGCGGGACCTGAAGGGCATGACGGCCGGTGAGCCGACCACCGTCACGCTCACCGACAGGAACGGCAAGCCGCTGGGAACGGTGGAGATCAGTGCCAAGCTCGGCGGGCTGCGCCAGACCGGTGTCCCCACCACCACCGAGTTCAACATCGGCACCACCGTCCAGCAGGTCCGCAGCACCGCCGAGAACCGGGGCAACGCCGGGCAGTTCGGCCTGGGCCTGGGTCTGAAGCCCGGCGCCGCCCTGATCGGCGGTCAGGGCGCCGGGCGGCTCGGCCAGGACCGGATCGAGATCTCCGGCAGCAACCGGGTCTCCCAACTGACCGTCAAGTCCAAGGTGCAGGGCGTGCGGTACGACGGCACCGTCGACTTCACCATGACGTTCAACGGCAAGCCCGACGCGCACCAGGCCGGTTCGGCGGACGTCAAGCTCATGGTGGACGAGGCCGACACCACCACGCCGGACAAGCCCGCCGCACCGCTGCCCGCCGAGATCGCCAGCCCGCCGGACTCCGTCTGGAAGGAGGACGGCGGCCTCGGCGAGACCGTCGTCGTCCGTGACCTGGAGAGCACCGCCGCGCTGCGCAAGGCCGTGGACGACAAGGGGCGGGCGGAGCTCGGCGACGACTGGGACGCCGTCAGGGACCAGGTGCTGCAGGGCTTCAGCCAGCCGCACCTCGCCGCCAAGCTGACCGGCATGACCCGGGGCGAGCCGCTGGAGATCAAGATCCCGGGGAAGAAGGACCTGGTGGTCACGGCCACCGCCCGGGTCGAGGAGATGACGTACCGCCGCGACGACGCCAAGGCCGAGCTCAACGCGGTGAACGAGACGGGCACCTTCGGGGTGGACCGGCAGTTGATGTCGCGCACCGCCGCGGCCAACGGCCACCTTGGCTACGCCGCCAAGGACGCCACGCCCCCCGTCGACGTGGTCGGCACCGCTGCCGGCCAGCAGCGGGACCGGGTCGGAGCCCAGGGCCGCCGCGCCGACCGGGTGTACGCCAGCGGCAAGTACGCGGCGCCGCAGGTGGTCTACGGCGCCAGGCTGACGGTGGACGTGCACTTCGGCAAGCACGGCGAGGCACCGGGGCTGGCCGGGGACCCCTCGGCCGCGCTGGACGTCGAGGTCAGCATGGACGTCAAGGAGACCGACCAGCGGCCGACTCCGAAGGCCGAGGACGGTTCGCCCACCTTCAAGCGGCCGGTCGCCCAGCCCGGTGGCGCGGCTCCGAAGGACGCCGATGCCCAGCCTCCGAAGGACACCGAGGCCGAAGCGCCGAAGGACGCCCAGCCTCCGAAGGCCGAGCACACCGCGCCGAGCCGGATGACCGTGCAGCACGAGCTCAACGCCTCCTACGTCGTCCACACCCTGAGCGGCGCCGACAAGGTGCGGACCGAGGTGGAGGGCGCGATCGGGAAGAAGTACGGCGAGCCGTCCGAGGAGGTCAGGCAGCGGATCGACGACGCCTTCGACCGGGTCGCCCTCAAGACACAGCTCTCCCAGCTCACCCGGGGCGGGAAGATCACCGAGACCGTCTCCGGCGCCACCTGGAAGGCCGAGGTCACCGTCACGGCCAAGCTGGGGGAGTCCGCCTACCACTCCGAGGTGAAGAGCTACGAGTTCGAGTCGGGCAGCCGGACCTCCCGTGGCCAGGGCACGGTCCAGGACCACCGCACCCGCACGGAGCTCGGCGGTCAGCTCAAGGTGAAGACCCCGGCCGTGGACGTCACGGGCGGCTACGGCCACCGGACCGACCGCACGTACGCCAACGGCGTGGAGGTCGTCGGCTCGACCTCCAACCGGGCCAAGCACACCGAGGCCGCCGCCTTCTTCGACGTCGGCGTGGAGTACGACGTGACGGTCAAGTTCAAGCGGCTCGGCATCGACGACGGAACGGTCAGAGTGCCGGTCCCCACCACGGCCCGGGTGGCGGTCCCGATGCGCGACGCCGATCCGAAGGACGCGAAGGACGCGAAGGACGGGAAGGACGGGCAGGACGCGAACGGCGGGAAGGACACCGAGGCGCCGAAGCAGCCGAAGGGCTACGTGGACGGCAAGCGCCTGGACTCCTCGGCTGTCGTCACCGACGTCCACCTGCCGGCCGGCAGGCGGCGGCCCGAGGGCCTGACGTTCGGTCAGGCGGTCCTGTCCGAGGTCGAGGCCAAGAGGCCGAAGCCGGACCCGGTGCCGGGGATCGGTGGAACCCTGGTGCCGCAGCCCAAGGTGAAGGCCGACCCGTTCGGCGGCGACCGCGACGGGATCCGTCGCAAGCTGGACCAGGAGCTGACCCCGGACCGCCTCCAGGCCCGCCTCAAGGGCATGACCGCCGGGGACGCGATCGTCGTGCACCACGGCAACACCACCGTCCGGGTCACGGCGGTGCTCGGCGACAGGATGGACCACCTGGGCGGCTCCGGGACCACCGAGTTCAACACCGGTACGGACGTCCAGCACTCGTTCGGGGACTCCGAGGGCCGCGGCGGGAGCCACCAGGGCCGGTTGGCGGTCGCGGGCTCCGTGCCGGTGCCCGGGGCGCCCGTCTCGGTGACGGCCGGTCTGACCGGTACCGGCGGCGGGGGCCGGACCCACACCGAGAGCCACGGCTCCGCCACCTCGGCCGGCTCGGCCACCAAGGCCAAGGTGCCCGGCAGCGCCTACCAGGGCGAGGCCGAGCTCCAGTTCACCATCACCCGGACGCCGTTGCTCGGTCCCTCCACCTTCGAGCGGCGCACCGCGACGATCGGCTTCGAGACCATCGTCGAGACGAGCGAGACCGTGCCGCCCGCCGAGAAGCCGGTCGACGAGCCCGCCGGCACGCCGGGCGCCGAGAAGCCGCCGCTCGTGCTGCCGACCGAGGCGCCCGCGCCGACCGAGGCCCGCGTCCCCCCGGAGCGGATCTGGGAGGGCGGGCTGCGCGACAGCGACGTGCTGCGCTTCCTCGGCGACGTCGGCGGCGTCCAGGACCTGGTGCGGCTGCGCGGGCCGGAGTACTTCGGCGCGTCGACCTGGCAGAGCATGGAGCCCGTGGTCGGTGCGGTCACCTCGCACAGCCAGCTCTCGGCCCTGTTCACCAGCGCCACCCAGGGCGGTGACGTCTCGGCGACCCTCCCCAACTCGCGGCTCACCCTCGGCGGTGGCAAGGGCGTCGAGGTGGGGATGAAGATCGTCTCCCTCGAGCACCGGACGAACGACGACAAGGTGGAGTCGAGCCCGGCCAACTCCAGCACCGCCGGCACCGTCCACACCGACCAGTCGGTGCGGAACGCGGGCCTGCGGGTCCAGGCCGGCGCCAAGATCCCCGGCGACGTCACCCACAGCCCGGCCGTCACCGGGGGAGCCGAGCGGATCTGGGGCGCCGGCGACACCCACGGTGACTCGGGTCAGATCGTCTCCAACGGCAAGTACCCCAACCCGATGGCCCGTTACTCCGGCGCCGTCCAGGTGGAGGTGACCCTCTTCGACGGCAAGCGCGACCCGGTCAAGGAGAACGGCATCCTGCCCTTCACCGTCGACATCCCGCTCTCCGACACCACCGGGGTCCAGCGGCCGGGTGACCACCAGCTGGCCTTCACCCCGGACACCCGGACCGGCGAACCGCGCTTCGACGGGGACCCCGGTCTGGTCCGCGAGGTCGTGGGGGCCCTCCCGCCGACCGATCCGCCGTTCTCCCACGCGACCGCCACCCCCGAGCAGAAGGAGCAACTCGCCGGCACGGTACGGCTGGTGCACACCGCGTTCGGCGACCACTCGGTACCCACCCCGGCCGACCTGCGGGCCGCCCACCGGCTGGTCGCGCTCGGCGGCGGGACCACCGACGGCGCCGCCGCCTTCGTCGGCGACGTCCTCGGCACGCCCGAGGGCACCGCGCCGAACGCCCCCGAGGTCCGTCAGGTGCTCGATGCCGTGCACCTGCTCGGCGGCGGGCCCGCCCCCACCGCGGCCGAACTCCGGGCGGCGCGGCGCCTGGTGGAGCTCGCCGGCTCCTTCGAGGCGGCCGCCGTCACCGTCGGCGACCTCCACGGCAACCGGGAGCACACCGCGCCGAGCCCGGAGCAGGTGCGCCGGGTGACCGACTACATGGGCCGGATCGCCGCCGACGGGCCCGTCACCCTCCAGGACCTCTACCTCGGAGCCGCCAACGGCTGGCCGCGGACCGCACCCTGACCCGACCGGCCCTGGCCCCGACCGGCCCTGGCCCCGACCCTGACGGTGGGTCAGGGCAGGGTGCCGGGGTGCGGTCAGGGTCGGCCCCGGATGGCAGCGTGGCCCGGCTCGGCGAGACTCGTTCCCGAACGAAGCGAGTGACGACGAATCTGGAGTACCGAAGCGTGAACACCGTTGCGAACAGCCGACGTTGGGCCAACCTCGCGGTCACGGGGGCGATGCTGGCCGCCGTGGTCGTGGGGACGGGCGGATCGGCGCTGGCCGCCTCCCCGTCCCCGTCCAGGGCTGCGGACGCGGCCACTGCCACGGCAGCTGCCCTGCCGCCGCTCGACCGGGCGGCGATCCGGCAGGCGGTGACCGGCTTCCCGAACGCCGACATCAACGGCGTGCTGGTGCACGTCGCGGGCAGCGCGGGGACCTTCGACACCTCGGCCGGCATCGGCGACAAGGCGACGGGGGAGGCGCCGGACCCGGAGGGCCGGTTCCGGATCGGGTCGATCTCCAAGGTCTTCACCGCCACCGTGGTGCTCCAACTGGCCGCCGAACACCGGCTGGACCTGGACGGCACCGTCCAGCAGTACCTGCCGGGCCTGCTGCCCGCCGACTTCCCGCCGGTGAAGGTCGGTCAGCTCCTCGACCACACCTCGGGCCTGCCGCACGGCACCAGCGGCGCCTGGGGCGACGGCACCTCCGCCTGGTTCGTCGACCACCGCTTCGACAGCTGGACGCCCCAGCAGGTGGTCGCCTCCCTGGCCGGCCAGCGGATGGTCTTCGCGCCGGGCACCGGCCAGCAGTACAACGGCTTCAACACCTTCATCGCCGGCCTGCTGATCGAGAAGGTCACCGGCCGCTCCTACGCCCACGAGGTCAAGCACCGGATCATCCAGCCGCTGCACCTGCGCGACACGGCCGTCCCCGACCGGAACGACCCCCGGCTGGCCCGCCCGGCCGCCCACGCCTACCTGACGGTCCCCCAGGCGGACGGCAGCACCCGGCAGTTCGACGTCACCGAGCAGAGCCCGTGGCCCTGGGCCGAGGGCGGCCTGATCTCCAGCGCCCCCGACCTGGACCGCTTCCTCACCGCGCTCTTCCAGGGCCGGCTGCTGCCCCCGGCCCAGCAGGAGCTGCTCTTCACCGTCCCCGACGTGCCCAACGTGGAGAACCCGCAGTGCCTCCCCGGCCAGCTGCGCGCCTGCATGAGCAAGGGCCTGGTCCGCACCGAGCTCAACGGCGTCACCCTCTGGGGCAAGACGGGCTCCCGCCCTGGCTGGACCAGCGGCGCCTTCGCCACCCGCGACCTGCAGCGCCGCCTGGTCTACTCCTTCAACCCGACCAGCCCCCGGGGCGCCGACATGCGGTACGTGCTCCGCCTCGCCAACGCGGTGCTCCCGCCCGCCCCGTAGGCGCCTCCGTCGAGGGGCGGGCCCGGCGGTCCTCGGATCGGTCGTCGGGCGGCGGGGGCGAGGGCGGCGCGGACCCGGATCCCGCCGGTCCCGCCCGCGCCGGCCGGACGGTGTGACACCCCGTCGACACGGTGGAACCGGGACGGCCGTGCGGACCGTCGTGATCGGCGGGGTACGGTGGGGCGGTCGGCCACCGTCGGGGGTCGTCGCGCCGGGGTGTTGCGCGGGCGGGGGCGACGGGCCGGGGCCGTAGGTGCCCACGGTCGACAGGAACTGTGCAGGTCAGAAGGGGAGCGGTGGGTCCGGGCGGGGTGGACGGGGAAATGCGCGCGGTGCGTGGACGGGCGGCCGGGGGCCGAGCGGGCGTGCCCGCGCTCGCCGTCGTGCGGTCCTTCGCCCTCCACCGCGGTGCCCGGGCGGTGCTCACCTTCACCCTCGCCCTGGGACTCGCCGCGGCAGCCCCGTCGATGGGCCTCCACCGGGACTTCGGCGGCCTCCGTGCGACCTCCCCCCTGACGGTCGGTCAGCCAGGGCCCAAGGACCGGCGCCCCGACCCCGCCGGTGCCTTCGGCACCGGCACCGCGGCCGACCGGGCCCACCGCGACCTGCTCGACCACGGCCCCACCGCCAGGGTCCTCACGGCCGCCCACCGGGGGCAGTGGCGCCGTGCCCCCGAGAACTCGCTCCCCGCGATCCGGGCCGCCTTCGACCTGGGCGCCGACATCGCCGAGGTCGACGTCCGCCTCACCAAGGACGAGGTGCCCGTGCTGATGCACGACACCACCGTGGACCGCACCACCGACGGCCGGGGCGCGGTGGCGGACCTGACGCTCGCCCAGCTCAGGAAGCTCCGCCTCCGGGAGGGCCTCGGAGGCTCCGGGGCGGCCCCGACCGAGGAGCGAATACCCACCCTGGAAGAGGTGATGAACCTCGCCAGGGACCGCGGCCTGATCAACCTGGACAAGGGCTGGCCGTCCCGCCAGGCGATCTGGAACGTGCTGGCGCGGACCGGCACCGTGCGCAACGGCCTCTACAAGAGCAACGCCCCGGTCTCCGAGGTGAGGGCCTTCCTCGACACCCACCCCGGGGCCGGCTACATGCACAAGATCACCGACCGCAACCGGGCCGACGTCGCCGCGTTCGGGACCGCCCAACCCATCGCCTACGAGGTCGAGTTCAACAGCACCTCGGACGCCGTGGCCCGCAAGCCCTTCCTCGACGAGCTCGCCCGGAACAGCCGCATCTGGATCAACGCCATGTGGGCCGGGACGGCGGCGCGGATGACCGACGAGGCCTCCCTGGTCGACCCCCGGCGCGGCTGGGGCAAGCTGGTGCGCGACCACCGCGCGAGCGTCCTCCAGACCGACGACGTGGAACACCTCAGGAGCTGGCTGCGCACGGGCGCGGCCGACCCGCTCCCCGAGGGCGGCGTCCGGGTGCAGGCCGAGGACTTCCTCCCCGGCGAGGGCACCGGCTACCACGACCTGGACCCCGCCAACCGGGGCGGCCTGGCCCGGCGGCCCGGCGAGGGCGTCGACCTCGCCGGCGAGGACGGTGCCGTCCGGGTCTGCGACCTGCGGGGCGGCGAGTGGCTCCGCTACGCGGTCGACGTCCCCGCCACCGGCAGCTACGCGCTCGCGGCCCGGATCTCCTCCCCGAACTCGCGGGCGGGTGCCTACACCGTCTCCTTCGACGACGGCCCCGAGAGCACCCGGGTGGCGGTGCACGGCACCACCGGCGACGCGATGGCCCTGCGCCCCAGCGGCGTCACCCGGCGCCTGACCGCCGGCCGCCACGTCCTCAGGATCGCCCTGCCGGCCGACGTCCCGCAGACCTGGAACCTCGACTACCTCCAGCTCGCCCCCGTGATCGACTGACCGTCACGCCGTCACGCCGTCACGCCCGTCCGCCGCGGCGGACGCGAGGGGTGGTCAGAAGCCGAACCTGGCGCGGTGCGAGGCGGGCACCAGGTCGACGTACTCGGGGTGCTTGGTGATCCAACCGCGGATGAACGGGCAGTAGGGGAGCACCGCGAGGCCCTGCTCGCGTGCGGAGTCCAGCGCCTGGCGGGCGAGCTGTCCGGCCAGCCCGCGGCCCTCGAAGGCGGGGTCGATCTCGGTGTGGATGAAGGCGATCTCGCCGGCCGAGCGGTGGTACTCGGCGAAGCCGGCCAGCTGACCGTCCTGGTGGATCTCGAAGCGCGACTTCTCGGCGTTGTCGGCCACGTACTGCTCCATGACTACTCCTTCTCGGGACGGCCCCGGGGGGCTGACGAATCAGACTGTAGTTGAAGGTTGAACATTTGTCGCCCCGGGGCGGACCCCGCGCCTCCGGATCGGCGTCACAGCCAGTCCTTCCGGGCGGCCGCGGCACCGGCCTGGAAGCGGCTCTCGGCGCCCAGTCGGTTCATCAGGTCCTGCATCATCCGGCGCACGGTCCGCAGGGACAGGCCCAGCTTGCGGCTGGCGGACTGGTCCGTGTGGCCCTCGCCCAGCAGTTGCAGCAGGGCGCGTTCGGAGCCGGTGAGCTCGTGGTCGTCGCGGGGGGCGGGCTGGCCGAAGTCGGCGCCGCTGCGCCAGAGTTCGTCGAAGAGTGCGCACAGGGGCTGGATGAGGGCCTCGCCGCGCAGCTCCAGTGCGCCGCGGCGGCCGTCGCTGGGGTCGGTCGGGATCAGGGCGGTGTTGCGGTCGACGATCACCAGGCGGATCGGCAGCAGCGGAACGGTCCGCGTCAGTCCGCCCAGATCGGCCAACCACCGTGCGTAGCGCAGGGTTTCGGGGTCGTTGCGGAAGCTGTCCTGGAAGATGCTGCGGATGACCACTCCGCGCTCCAGCGCCAGCTGGTTCGGGTGCTTGCCGGCCTCGATGGAGTCGGGGGCGACGGCTCCGCCGCGCATCAGGGACAGGCACTCCACCGTCGCGGTCGCCGCGAGCTCCTCCAGGCGGTCGCGGACGGCGTCGAGGGAGTCCAGGCGCAGGACCATCTCGTCGTCGGGTCGCCGGTCGATGTACTCGGCGGAGAGGGCCGCGATGGCGGTCCGGGTGCTCTCCAACTGCTGCTGGCGGAAGAGGAGTTGGTTCTGGTTGTGGGCGAGCAGCCTGGTCAGCCCGACCTCCGGGCTGACGGCCCGCAGGGTGGAGGTGCCGGCCGTGGGCCGAAGGAGCGTCAGTTCCAGTAGCTCGTCGAGTGCTTCGCGCGTCGCCGCCTCCGACAGGTTCAGGTGGGCGGCGATCCGGTCGACTCCCCAGTCCGGTTCCGCCAGCAGGGTCCGGTAGACGTTCTCCGTCGGTGCGCTCAGTCCGAGTGCCTGCAGCATCGTTCCCCCTTGTCGATGTCGAAGATCATCATCCGTCCGCGGCGGGCGGCCGCGCAATGCCTTTGGGGGGCCGGGGAGCCGCCTCCCCGGGTGGTTTTGCGTACACAGATGAGGGTTGTGGCGATACCGGTGAGGGTGGCCCGGTGGTCCAGACCTCGTGGGTGCGGGGCGGGTTCCGAATGATCTTGCACCTAGTTGCCAGGAGACTTGGTGCCAGCCCTGGAGCGGTGACAGGGCCTAGGGCGTTTCTTTCGGATCATCGTGCTGACCAGATGAAGATGGCGGCGAGGTGGAGTCCGGCAAGGTAGATGGTGGCGGTCTTGTCGTAGCGG